>SFNW01000008.1 GCA_004554105.1 Clostridiales bacterium
AACCCCGCTTCAGTTCACCGACTATTCGACCGGCGTTTACTCGCCCGGCGCGATGATCGTCACGACCTCGCCCGACGGCAAGACGCTCTACGGCGTTTACCACGCGAAGGAATACCACTATTCCGCCTACACCATGCGCCGTATGTATATGCAGGAGATTTCGTTTGACAAGGACGGCTTCCCGACGATGACCGCACCGCAGCCAACGAGCACGGTCTACACCGCTTCGCTCAACCCGCTCCCGCTCTCCGCGCGCATCTCGGGCTTTGATGCACGCGGCGTCTGTTCGACCGTCAAGCGCGTCTATATCGAAAGCGATTCGCCTTTCGTCTCGGCGCTCGTCCCGGGCGACACCGACCTCGACGGCAGAGCAACCCTGCGCGACGTACTGCGCACGCTGAACTTCGTCTCGGGTAATGTTCCCGAAGCATTTGACGCCGTCCACGCCGACCTTGACCTCGACGGCAAGGTCTCGGTCGCCGATGCGCTCATGATTCTTCGCAAGACACTTGGATAGTTACAAAAACCGCGGGATTTCGGTCTGAAAATCCCGCGGTTTTTTCTTTTGCGTCCGAATTAAGGATTCTTTAAGTTTTACCGCCGCGCACGGTATTGCCTTTCCCGACAGAATGTGCTAAAATATTGGTTGGATTTTTAGCAAATCACCGTAAACTTTGCGTGAAGGGAGAAAACCTGCCGCATGAAGCATATTTTCATTCTCAACCCGCAGGCAGGCAGCGGCAAACAACTGGAAGAAACGCGCGCCGCTATTCGAAGCCTCGACGGCGATGTCGAACTCTATGAAACCAAAGCGCCGAAAGACGCGACAACATACATACGAAGCTTTTGCGAAAGCCATACTGAAAGCGTGCGGTTTTACGCCTGCGGCGGCGACGGCACGCTGAAAGAGGTCGCCGAGGGCATTCTCGGCTACCCGCAGGCGAGTATGTCCTGTTTCCCCATCGGCAGCGGCAACGACTTTGTCAAATACTACGGCGGCAAGGAGCGCTTTGCCGACCTTACCGCGCTGACGTGCGCCGAGGAAACGGCGGTGGACATGATTCGCATCGGCGATGAATATGCTGTTAACGTCTGCAGCTTCGGCTTCGACGCCGCCGCCGTCGTGGCGATGAACAAGGTGCGCCGCCTGCCGCTTATCGGCGGGAAAAATGCCTACACCACGGGCATTCTCTACGCGCTTTGCAGTGCCATGCGCAACAAGGCCGACATCTACGCCGACGGCGAAAAACTGAGCGGAAAATCCTTTTTGCTCTGCACCGTTGCAAACGGCGGCTATGTCGGCGGCGCTTACCGCTGTGCGCCCCGCGCGCGCAACGACGACGGCAAACTCGAGGTCTGCGTCGTAAAACCGCTGTCGCTCTTCACGTTTATCCGCCTCATCGGCGCATACCGCGAGGGAAAGCACCTCGACGACCCGCGCTTTAAAAAGTATATCACCTACCGCCGCGTTTCGCGGGTCGAGGTACGCGCCGACGCGCCTTTTCCGGTCGAGATGGACGGTGAAATTATCCGCCCTGCGCAGTTTGTCTGCGAGGTCGTCCCCGGTGCGCTGCGCTTTGCCGTGCCGAAGGCGGAGACACCCGTTCCGACACCGGGCAAAGCCGCCGCAAGGTCGTAAATGGGAAAGGAAAGGAGTGGAGTAAAATGGAACTTTTGTGGACACTGGTTTTTGCCGTGTTTCTCGCGGTCGCCTCGCATTTTTTCGGGCAGGCACTGCCGCGAAACGCCTTTAAGGAGGATCGCTTTCCCTACCGACCGTTCGCCTTTGAAAAGAACGGCACAGTCTATCGCCGCCTCGGCGTGCATAAATGGATGGAGTTTGTACCCGACATGAGCCGCACCTTCGAAGACATGGTGCCGAAGCAGATGAAAAAAGGCATGACCTCGGAGGACGTCCGCGTCCTCATCAAGGAAACCTGCGTCGCCGAATTTGTCCACACCCTGCTCTGCGTCGTCTTTCTCTTCGTCGCCCGCATTTGGGCGGACCGCACATGGATTTTCTTCTGGCTCATCTATTCGGCGTGCAATCTGCCGTTTATCGTCATTCAGCGCTACAACCGCCCGCTGCTCGTTCGGCTGCTCCGCCACATGGAGGCGCGCGAGAGCCGCGCCGCGCATACCGCCGAGGAAGCGCTCACCGAGCAATAATTCTTCTCTTGAAAGGACATTTCGACTTCTATGGTCAATTACCGCGAATTTCGCTTTTCCAAGCTGAACACCCCGCAGTTTTCACATCTGAAGTTGCTGCTTTTCTGGCCGATTTTCGGGCTGCTGTTTCTCTTTGTCGAGCGCATCGGCACCGACCGCGTCTGGCGCGTCATGCACTGCGCCCTCGACGACAAAATCCCGTTTTGCGAATACTTTGTCATTCCGTATATGCTTTGGTTTGTCTACCTTGTCGGTATGCTGCTCTACACCCTGCTTTTCGACATTCCGTCGTTCAAGCGAATGATGTGGTTTACGATTTTTACATATTCGGTGACCGTCTTCATCTATCTGATTTATCCGACGTCGCAGGAGCTGCGCCCGACCGTCTTTGAACGGGACAATCTTTTCACGCGCTTTCTCGCCGTCTTTTATCAGTTTGACACGAACACCAACGTCAACCCGTCGATTCACGTCATCGGCTCGATGGGCGTGATGTTCACCGCGTGGAACGCCGAGCGCTTCAAGCATTCGACCCCGTGGAAGCTCGCGTTTACGCTCGTGGGGCTTCTGATTTGCCTCTCGACGCTGTTCATCAAGCAGCACTCGGTCATCGACATCGCCTGCGCGTTTCTGCTGTCCGCTATTTTCTACCCGGTCATGACGATTGACTATAAGGACGCCGCAAGGAGTGAATCCGCACCCAAATCCGATAAGGAGCAAAGTAACACATGAGAAAAACAAAAATCGTCTGTACGATAGGTCCCGCCTGCTCGGATGAGAAAACCCTGACCGAACTGTGCCGCGCGGGCATGAATGTCGCGCGTCTCAACTTTTCGCACGGCACGCACGAATACCACGCGGACAATATCCGCAAACTGAAAAAGGTGCGCGAGGAACTCGGTCTGCCGATTGCGATTCTGCTCGACACCAAGGGACCCGAATACCGAATCCGCACCTTTAAGGACGGCAAAATCACGCTTGCCGAGGGCGATTTGTTCACCTTTACGGCGGAGGACGTCGTCGGCGACGAGACGCACGTCTCGGTCAGCTACGCAGGGCTTGCAAACGACCTTGCGGTCGGCGACACGGTGCTGCTGAACAACGGTCTGCTCTCGTTTTGCGTTGAGGAAATCCGCGGCGGCGACGTCATCTGCCGCGTTACGGCGGGCGGCGAGCTGTCCGACCGCAAGAGCATGAGTTTCCCCGGCAAGGTGCTGCGGCAGGTCTACCTCAGCGAGCAGGACAAGGCGGATATCCGCTTCGGACTCGAAAACGGCGTGGATTTCATCGCCTGTTCTTTCGTCTCCTGCCGTCAGGATTTGCTCGACGTCAAGGCGTTTCTTCGCGAATGCGGCGACGACGGCACCGAACTGATTGCGAAAATCGAAAACCGCGCGGGCATCGACAACATCGAGGAAATCTGCGAGGAATGCTCAGGCATCATGATCGGACGCGGCGACATGGGCGTGGAAATTCCCTTTGAGGAACTGCCCTCGATTCAGAAGCAGCTGATCACCCGCTGCCGCCTGCTCGGCAAGCGCGTGATTACCGCCACCGAAATGCTCGAATCCATGATTCACAACGTCCGCCCGACGCGCGCCGAAATTTCGGACGTCGCCAACGCCGTCTACGACGGCACGAGCGCGGTCATGCTCTCGGGCGAGACTGCGGCGGGCAAGCACCCCGCCCTCACTGTGGCAACGATGGCACGCATCGCCGAAGCGGCGGAAGCCGGCATCGAATACGACCGCCGCTACCGCACTGCGGAATTTAAAATCAAGAATACGGTCGACGCGATTTCGCACGCGACCTGCGGCATGGCAATCGACATCGGCGCAAAGGCTATTGCGGTCTGCTCACTCTCGGGCATGACGGCGCGCATGGTCTCGCGCTTCCGCTCGCCGGTCGACATTCTCGGCGTGACGACGAGCGAGCAAACCTGGCGTCGGCTTGCGCTCTCATGGGGCGTTACGCCGGTGCTCTGCGAGCCGCTCAACTCGACCGACGTGCTGTTCTACCGCGCAAAGCAGCTTGCGCAGAGTGCCTTTTCGCTCCGCCGCGGCGACCTCATCGTCATCACGGGCGGCATCACCAACGGCCGCTCGGGCAACACCGATTTGATTAAGGTCGAAAAGATTTAAACCGCAGCGTGATAAAGAAAGAAGTACGCTTTCGCGTACTTCTTTCTGTTTTCGCAAATCGTTTATTTCAAGAGTGCTTTCAGCGCGGCGAGCGCATCGGTAACCGTGATCGACAGGTCGCTGTATATATCGGAAGCCGCCTTGTCAATCCTGCCGTCGCGCTCCGCCGTATAACGCAGGATACAGATGATGTCCCGCAGGGAGAGCCGTCCGTCGGCATCGGCGTCTCCGTACAGGACAAGCGGCGCGTCCGCGACCGCATATCTGCCCGTACCGTACACCGTAAAGACGGCATTACCCGCCCCGTCGAGCGTGGCGTCCACAAGCGTCATAAATTCACCGTCGAGGCGGTAAACATACGCACGTTCGCCCGCAAATCCTTCGGGGAGTGCCATGGCAACGTCGGCAGATGCCTCTGCATTCGGAAGCGTAATATCGGCTGCGGCGAAGTGTTTGTCGCCCGCACGGCTTGCCAGCGCATCATAAGCATCGCCGCTTTCAATCGGCGTAAATATCGGCTCGGTCACTTCCAACTTCGGAATCGTCTCGCCGCCGCGGGTTACGCCGCAGCGCGAGCAGGTCTCCACTGCGGTTTTGCCTTCGGTCTCATAGGTGGGGGCAATCGCTTGCGCGGTCACCGCATAGTCATGTCCGAGTGCCGCGACCGTCTTTTGCGCGACAAGCACCGTATTGCAGACCGAGCAATGACTGCCCTCGGTCTTGCCTGCCGTCGTACAGGTTGCCGCAACCGCCTTGTCGGTAACTGCGGTGTGTCCCGTAGCGGCGACTGTCGTGCCGCCGCGCGTTACGCCGCAGCGCGAACAGGTTTCTACCGCCGTCTTACCCGACGTTGTGCAGGTCGGGGCAACCGCCGCCGCGGTCACCGCATAGTCATGTCCGAGTGCCGCAACCGTCTTTTGCGCCACAAGCACCGTATTGCAAACCGAGCAATGACTGCCCTCGGTCTTGCCTGCTGTCGTACAGGACGCGAGCAGGTCTCTATCGCGGTCTTACCCGTCTTGGTACAGGTTGCCGCGACCGCCGCCGTGGTCTCCGCATAGTCATGTCCGAGTGCCGCGACCGTCTTTTGCGCCACAAGCACGGTATTGCAAACCGAGCAATGACTGCCCTCGGTCTTGCCTGCTGTCGTACAGGTTGCCGCAACCGCCTTGTCGGTGACCGCAGGGATTGTGATGCCGCCGCGCGTTGTGCCGCAGCGCGAGCAGGTTTCTGTTGCCGTCTTGCCCGACGTTGTGCAGGTCGGGGCAACCGCCGCCGCGGTCACCGCATAGTCATGTCCGAGTGCAGAGATTGTAATCTGTGCGACAAGCACCGTATTGCAGACCGAGCAATGACTGCCCTCGGTTTTACCCGTCGTCATGCAGGTCGGCGCAACCGCTTTATCCGTCACCGATGTATGTCCCGTAGCGGCGACTGTCGTGCCGCCGCGCGTTACGCCGCAGCGCGAACAGGTTTCGACTGCCGTCTTGCCCGCCGTTGTGCAGGTCGGGGCAACCGCCGCCGTTGTCACGGTATAACCGTGCGTGACCGCCTTGACCGAAACCGTAGCCGAAGCGGCGCTCTCGGTCGTACCCGAATAGCCCGTCACGCGATAATAATAGGTCGTGCCCGCGACAACCGTGCTGTCCGTATAGGTTGTTCCCGTCTGCGAGGCAAGCCGCGTGAAGCTCTTGTTGTCGGTTGAGCGGTAGAAGATATACCCCGCGCCGTCCGACGCGGTCGAAACCGTAAGATTGACTGCGTTGCAGACGGCAGTCGCTTTCACCGTCGGCGTCTTCGGTGCCACGGTGACCGTGCATTCCACAGGCGCGGTCGCAGCCGTACCGAGCGTGCTTTGGTAATCGGCGCGAAGCCGATAACTGTAGGTGCCGAAGCCGAGTGCGCTGTCGGTAAACGAAGTTTCGGTTGCCGCCAGCGTCTTATAGTCGGTGAATGCCGTCGCACCCGGTGCTTTGCGCGCGAGAATATACCGCTCTGCCCCGTCTACCGCATCCCAGGCAAGGGTTGCGGAGGAGGAGGTCGTACTGCCCGTAAAACTCGGTGCAACCGCATAGACTGCCTTCTGAACAGGCGAAATCGGGCTGTAATAGCGGGTGCTGCCGACCAGTTGGTCGGATTGCACCGCGTAGATATACTTTGTCCCCGCGACTGCGGTTTTGTCGGTATAGGCAGTGTTTTCGACCGCCACATACCAAGACGTCCAGGTCGAGTCTCCGTCTGCGCGGCGGAAAACCTTATAGCGGCTGACGCCCTCGACCGCACCCCAGCGAATCGTGACCTCCGAGCCGTCATAGCTGTAGGAGAGAATCCGCGGCGAGGCGGGCGTCGCCGCCTTGGAGACTGCCGCCGATGCCGTACCGCACCAAGTCTCGCTTCCGCTGTACGCCGCCACCTTGTAATAGTAGGTTGTCCCCACCGTTCCCGCGGTGTCGACATACGACGCAGCCGTTGTTGCGGCAAGCTTTGTATAGGTCTTGTTATCCGTCGAGCGGTAGTAAATATATCCCGTGCAATCGACCGGCGTGCTGACATTGATGCGCAAGCCGCCGTCTTCGTATGCCTCTACCGTGACGACCGGCGTCTTCGGGAGGATATAAACCTCTTTTCCGCCCGAAGCGGCACTGTAATTTGCCGAATTTCCCGTGCGGTCGGTAAAGTAAGCGCAAACCGAATAGCAATACCGCACAGCGCTTGTCAAGCCCGTATCGGTAAACCTGCAAGTATCCTCGCCGGTTACGGCTCTGTAGAAGGAATAGGACGTTTCGCCCGGTGCTTTGCGCGAAATGCGGTAGCCGGTCGCGCCGTCCACCTTTGTCCACGAGAGCGTTGCACTGCTCGAATTTTCGGAAGTCACCGTGAGCGACGGCATTTCGGCATAGGAAACGCCGAGCGAGACCGTCTGTCCGCAGTCGACACAGGTCTGCCACCTCTCACAGACGCCGCTGCCGCCGTGCGCATAGACCGCGCCGAAGACATGGTCGCCCAAATCATGATAATCCGCCGTTTTTACGATTTCAAACTGCTGTGCCGCCGTCGGCGTGCCGAAAGAGGGCCACGCATAATTCGTGCCGTTTATCGCCTTGGTCGTCCATGTAAACTTTTTCGCATGGACATGACGTTGCGCCCACCAGGACGAGCCGTCCGGTACGGTGAGAGAATTGTTGGCGTGGTAAAGCATCCACCACTCTCCGTTTGCGTCCTGCACAAACGTGCCGTGCCCCGGACCGTAAACGCTGTTCGCGCTCGAGGAGGAGAAGACCGCCGAAGCATTCTTGGTCCACGAAGCGGCGGACAGCGGATTTGTACCCGTGAGCGTCAAAATACCGTAGCAGTAATACTGCGTCCAGCTTCCCGATGCCGAATAGACGATGTGCGTCGTCCCGTCCTTTTGCAAAATCTGCGGTCCCTCGTTGACGGTCGGCGTGCCGTGCGTTTCCCAGGCGTAGGTAGGCGAGGACAGGCAGACGCGCGAGGAGGAAATCTTCGTCGGCGAGGACATCTGCGCAATATAAATCTTTTGCGAGACGTTGGTGCTGCCCTCCCAGCCCGACCAGACAAAGTAAATCTTGCCGCCGAGGTGAAGCACCGTGCCGTCGATTGCCCAATGGTCGTCCGCAGAGGTGATTTTGCCGACCATGGTGTAGTCGCTGAGTGCGTCCTCGGGGTCGTTTGCGCGCAGGACGTACATACGGTGATTGGGGTCGTTCTTGCCGTCATCGGCGGCGACATAGATATACCAGCCCGCCGCAGACGCCCCGACCTCGCTTGCCGAGAAGTAGTGCAATTCCGGCGCCCAGTATTCTTTCTTCGCATTGGCAATGTCGGTCATGCTCGCGTTGAACACCGTGCGCAGCGAATTGGAGACGGCATCGGCACTGCCGAGCGAAACGCTGCCGCTTGCCGCCACCTTGACGGCGGGATAGCTGACGCCGTCCACCGTCGCCGAGGACGAGAAGCAATAGTAGTAGACGTCATCTTTTTCGATCACATACGGGTCGGCTTTTTGCAGCATCGGCAGGCGGAACGCCGAGTTTTCAAGCGGGCTTGCCGAGCGGGTCAGCGTCTGCGTGCGGAAATTGGGGAAGCCCTCCACCTGCTCGGTGGGAAGTACGCTCGGGCTGTACTTCAAAAGCGTTGTACCCACGATCGAGTACCCGCACACCTTGCCCGCAAAGCTGCCGCCCGTGATGACCACGGTCGCCGTGGAATAAATCGGATAGGAGTCGTGCAGCGTGGCAACGCTGCTTTCCGACAGGCGGAAATCCGTGGCGGTATTGATGAAATCGCCGCCCGTAATGCGCACCAGCATATTGCCGTCCGCCCGCGCGGCCGTCCGCAGGGCGGTATCGGTCGGCATCGTGCCGTAGCGCTTGAAGGGTATGACCATCGTGTGGAACCGACCGCCCGATACCGACAGGCTGACGCGGCCGGAATGGACGTTCATGCCCGTACCGTAAACGTGCGAGAGGAATGTGCCGCCCGTGATTTCAACGGCGACGTCCCCCGCTACATTGCCGATCGGCTGGCTTGCCGACGAGCGGAAGTTGCCGCCCGAAACCGACTGCCATGTACCGCTCTTGACCGTAATCGAATAGTTGTTTTCGGTGCTTGCCGCGGCAAGCGTGGACGGCGCGTACCAGCCGCCGACAAGGGTCGGATAATTGAAGGTGTCCGAGCCTGTGCCGTTTTGCACCTGCATACCGTCACCAAAGCCAAGATTGTGGAATCTGCCCGAAAAATACAGCGTGGACTTGGTGATGTTGAAACGGATATTTTCAAAATAGACATCGCCCTGGAACGCCATGTTCGCGCCGATGTTCATCTGCGCCCCGTTTGTGAGGCGGTAATCCACACCGTCGTGGATTGAGGTAAAGACGATTGCCCCGCTGTTTGCCGCAGGCACCCAGGGGGAGCCGACGGCGACCTTGCCGCTGATGACAATCGTGCCGCCGGTTTCTTTGACGGTTGCAATCGCCTTGCCAAGCGTTTTGAATGCCGTCTCTGCCGTCAAGCCGTCGTTCGTGTCGCTTTTTGCATTGTCAACAAAGACGACCGCGCCGCTCCCCGGGGCAAAGCCCGTGTCGGCGGCATACGCACGGCGAATCCGAATGGTACTGCCGGTCACGCCGCCGCTCGCCGTATTGGTGCCGGCAGTCCCCGCCACATACACATCGTTGCCGAATACCGAAACCGTGTTCCACTGCATATACGCGTTCTCGGGATTTGTAAACAGACTGCCGAGACGGGTGAAGCCGGGGGCGGCGCCGCCCGTGGTTGCGACAAGCGCGGAATCCGCGCGAAGCGGCGCGTCCGAAACGATGCCGCCGAGCACGCGGCAGCGGTCGCCCGTGCCGTTTGAGCCGATGTAGTATTCATCGGTCATGTAGATGATGATGACGCGCCCGTCGGGCAGGGTGGCAATCGACGGCGCGGAGCATCTCTGCCCCGCCGTCAGCGAGGTCGGCGCGGCGACCGGAATCGGGTCCGACCAAGTAAGACCGTCCGCCGACAGCGAAAGCCCGATGACAAACGGGCAGTTGTACGAGGAATTCGTTTTGGTATAATCGTGCGCTTCGACAACCATGGCAAAGCCGCCGTCCGAAAGCGCGGTCGTGGTCGGCATGCCGTCGCGCGACTTCATGTCGGGACGGTAGATTGCCACCGCAGGCTCAGTACTCCATGTGCCCGTGGAAATCGTGTAGGTCAGGCAGGCAATGCGCTGCTGCGACGGAATGAGGTTGACACAGAGGTCGTCCGCATAGTAAAGCGCAATCTTGTCGGGCGCAATCCGCTGGACAAACGGCTCCCAAAACCCGTGCATGGAGGAGGGCGAGGTTGCCTCAACCAAAATCTTCTCATTGCCGAAGGTAACGCCGCCGTCCGTCGAGGTCATCACACGGATAGAGGTGTAAAATTCGCCCGAAGCATAGGACCTTGTGTGGCAGCGGTAGGAAAGCAGGACTTTGCCGTCGGGCAGGACATAAGGCTGCAGGTTGGCGCAGGTCAGCGTATGCGTAACGCCCGACGCCGTGGTCTTGCTCGTCGCCGCGGCGGCGGTCGCTTTCGCCGTCTGCCGCGTCCAGCTCTTGCCGTTATCCGTGCTGTGATAGATGTAGCCGTTATCGGCGGTCAAAAGCAGCGTCCCGTCCGCCCGTTTTGCAAAGCGCGGATACCCCGATGCCGAAAGATTCGGCGTTTCGGCGGTGTCTGCCCAAGTGAGCGTTTCGGCGGCGGCGCCGAGGCACAGCAAGATGCACAGCAGTGCGGTAAAAAGCAATCCTACTCTGTATTTCATCGTCTTCTCCTTCTATATGCACAAAATCGGCGGAACTCCGATTCGGCAAATACACAATTTTCCACAATAATTATAGTTGTTTTGCAAAGATAAGTCAATGTAAAAAGAAGCACACTTTTTGTGTGCTTCTTTTTCACGGATTCATTTTTTACACCTCAAAACCCCGTATCCGCCCCTGCGGGATAAAACGCGCCTATTTTCTAAAAAGTTTTTTGGGGATTCACAAGGGACTTTTTTACAAAAAAGTCCCTTGTGTGGGGGTTGGGGCAACGCCCCAACTCTCTTTTTCTCTTATTTCTTCGTCAACGTGGCGGTCGCGGTCGCGCCGTCCCATGTGACCGTCGCGCCGAGACTTTCCGCGAGGAAGCGGACAGGCACAAACGCGCGGTCATGTTCGAT
This sequence comes from Clostridiales bacterium, assembly GCA_004554105.1. Lineage (GTDB taxonomy): Bacteria > Bacillota > Clostridia > Oscillospirales > CAG-272 > UMGS902. Next base: position 11,026 of record SFNW01000008.1, read on the forward strand.
GCGCACGGGGACTTCCAACGTAACTTTTTTCCCGTCGACGACTGCCGCCGTACTTCCGACGGTGAAAACGATTTGCTTTCCGTCCGCGCCGATGACGGTCACGGTCGCGGTCGCCGCGTGCCACGCCACCGACGCGCCGAACGCCTCGGCAACAAAGCGGGCGGGCAGCACCGTGCGGTCGCCGCAGAGCATCGGCGCGGCGTCCAGCACCCGTTTTTCCCCGTTGACATACGCCGTCGCCGAGCCGAGCGTCAGCCGAATGACCGTCGGCGCGGCGGGCAAAATGCCGAACAGGGGCGCGCGGTCTTCGTCAAGACAGCCGAAGGGGAACGTATTTTCCTCAAACGAAAGCGTTTTGAGCGCCGTACCCGTATCGGGACTGTACCGATAACTGCCGAGCCTGACCTTGACCGAGCCGCCCGAACGGTAGGTCCCGCCGCCCGTACCGTCAAGGTCTGCCGTGCAGAACGCCTCGGACGCATCGCAGGCGGTGTCCGCCGTCAGATACAGCCGGATATAAGCCGTGTTTTGCAGGTTAAACGAGTTCGGAAGATTGCGATATGCGCCGTCCGCGCCGAATGCGTCCTGCGTCGTGCGGTCGAGCGGAACAATGCGCGTCGTCTCCTCGATTTCGGAGACCGTATAATTCCCCGCGGCGGCAAAATACCGCACGGCTTCGCGGAAGCGGTCGGTGCGATAGACGGGTCTGCCGTCCGCGCCCCGCTCAACCAAGCGCACCGCGCCCTGCGCGGTCGGAACCGTGTTCTTATAGGCGGCGGAGAAAATGCACCAGATAAACGCCTTTTCGCCAGGCGCAAGCACGACCTCGCCGCGCTTTGCACACAGGCGCATGACGCTCGTCACCGTCCGCGCGTCAAGTGCTTTGAGGTCGGCGTCGCCGCCCGCCGTCCCGTACCACACGAGAATGCGCGACAGGTCGACCGGATGGTCGCCGACATTGACAACCGTAAAGCCCTCGAGCGCGTCGCTGTAGGGCGTGCGCCGCGTCGCGTCCGCAATCAGGAGCGGCGTCCCGGGCAGTGTATCCGAAGCGGCGGCTTTGCCGCCCTCGGGAACGAGGTCGGCGTAGAGCGGATAGTGGTCGGACGCCGAGCGTCCGAGCGGCGTGTCAAACAGACGGCAGACGGTCACCGAAAAGTCGCCCTCGCTGACGAAAATATGGTCAATCGGATAGCCGCCCGCCCCCGTTTCGTCCGTGCCGCCGTGATAGCTTGCAAGATACGGGCGGGCGTCTGCGGCGAGGTGCGCGCAGTCCGTAAGTTTTGCCGTCAGCGCGCGGTAGGCACGCTCGGTCTCGTTCATGTTGAAGTCGCCGAGCGCAATGACAGGCAGTTCGCCGTATTCCTCCCGCATTGCGGCAAGCTGCCCGAGCAGTTCCGCCGCATTCGATACGCGCTGTGCGCGCACCTCGGCGGCGGTCAGCCCGTAGGACGCCGAATAGACCGCGAAGTGTGCATTGAAGACAATACAGCGCTTGCCGCTCGCCTTGCTCTCCAGTACGCACCAGCACATGGATTTTGTCCACGAGTCGCCGTATTTCTCGGTAAAGCGGCGTGCGCCCGCCGAGCCGGCGACAAGCGCAAAGCGGTCTGCGCGGTAATAAATCGGCACGCAGTTGACAATGCCGCTGTCTAAGGGGTCGTCGCAGAGCGTGTCGACCGCCGAGCGGTAACCCGCCGCTCGCACATCGGCAAGCAGCGGCGCAAAGCCCTCGCGGCATTCCTGAAAACCGACAATGTCGGGCGAAAGCGCGTCGAGCGTCGCGCGGATTGCCTCAAAGCGCGACGCCTTGTCACTGCTGTTGAGCAGATTGAAGGTCATGACGCGGAACGCGTCGGCGCTCGGCTTGCCCGCAGCGCTTGCCGCCACGCAGGGAAGCAGCAGGAGAAAAGCCGCCGCAAGCGCGGCCAAGCGCCGTTTCCGATTTGTTTTCATTGCCGCCCCTCCTTTTTTCAGCCGTTACGCAAAAAGCTCCCGTGCGGGAGCCTTTGAAAGCATAAATCAATACGACACCTTGCGAATATCCGCGCCGAGGTCGCGCAGCTTGCGCACGATGTTGTCGTAGCCGCGCTCGATGGTGTGAATGTCGGTAATTTCGGTTCTGCCCTTGATTGCCAGCCCCATAATCACCATCGCCGCGCCCGCGCGCAAGTCGACCGAGCGCATCGGCGCGCCGACGAGCGCTTCGCCGCCGCGAATCGTCGCGGTCTTGCCCGCAATGTCTATAACGGCGCCGGTTTTGCGCAGTTCCTCAACGTAGCGGAAGCGGTTCTCCCACACGCCCTCGGTCACGCGGCTCGTACCGCTTGCAAAGCAGAGCAGCGCGGTCATCTGGGGCTGCATATCGGTCGGGAAACCGGGATAGGGCTGTGTCTTGACGTTGATGCCCTTCATCGCGCCGTCGCGCCGTACAATCACGGCGTCATCGAGTTCCTCGACGTACACGCCCATTTCGGAAAGTTTGGCGGAAATCGAATCCAAGTGCTTCGGAATGACGTTGTTGACTTTGACATTACCGCCGGTCGCCGCCGCCGCAAACATGAACGTGCCCGCCTCAATCATATCGGGAATAATCGCGTAGGTCGAGCCGTGCAGTGCATCAACGCCCTTGATTTTGATGGTGTCGGTCCCCGCGCCGATGATGTTTGCGCCGCAGGTGTTGAGGAAGTTGGCAAGGTCGACGATGTGCGGCTCGCGCGCCGCGTTTTCGAGAATGGTCGTTCCCTTGGCAAAGACGCTTGCCAGCATGACGTTGACCGTCGCGCCGACCGAAACCATGTCGAAATAGACCTCGTTTGCCACGAGTTCGTCCGCCTTTGCCTCGATATAGCCGCCGAGGGCGGACACGGTTGCGCCGAGCGCCTCAAAGCCCTTGATGTGCTGGTCGATGGGGCGGACGCCGAAGTCACAGCCGCCGGGCGAGCCGACGCGCGCGTAGTTGAATCTGCCGAGCTCCGCGCCGATGAAATAGGTCGAGCCGCGCATACGGCTGACCAGTTCGTAGGGCGTGCGCCCCGGCTGCACATAGCGCGTATCAATCTCGACCGTGGTGTGGTCGCGCTTGACCTTTGCCCCCATCTTTTCGAGGATTTCAAGCGTGAGATCCACATCGAGAATCTCGGGAACATTTTCGATGACACAGCGATCGCCGGTCAGCACCGTGCCGACAAGAACGGGCAGTGCCGCATTTTTTGCGCCGCTGATTTCGACCGTGCCGACAAGGGGCGTTCCGCCGCCGATTACGATTTTATCCATAAACCTGTTTCCTCTCGATCTCGAAAAGATAAAGGACGATATACCCAAATCAAAATTATACCATAAGAGACGCAAACCGTCAAGGTTTTGAGCAATGGGACTAATACTTTTCTCCGGTCAGCGCGTTGACCACCGAAGCCGAGCCGTCCGCGTACTCCACGCGGTAGGCGGGGAGCAGGAGAAGCGTTCCCTCGGCTTCGTCCTCATAGGGCGCGTAGCAGAGCGTCAGCGAAACAACCTTTCCGTGCGCGCCGCGACGCTGTTCACTAAGCAGTATATTGGCACGGGTCAAAAGAGGTTCAAGTTCGCTCTCCCCGGTGGCAAGAAAGAGGTAACTGCCGTCCGCGTAGACAAGCCTGTCGCCGACAAAGCCGAACACGCAGTCGCCGCCGCACAGCGGAATGCCGCCCGCCGTCGGCGAAAGCGTAAAGAAGACATAGCCGTCGGCACTCGTCGCCGCAAAATTCTTTGCGCCGCCCTCGGGCAGGGCAAGCAGGTTTTCAAGCGCAGTGCGCGACACAGAAATATCGACGGTCACCGCACTTCCTTTCGCATAGGCGGCTTCCATCGCCGAAACGTCTCTGCCCGCGCCGACAAAATGCAGCGAAAGGTCCTTGCCGACAACGGCGACGTCGCCCGCCGCAGTCTCGGCGCGCAGTCCGCCCGGCAAAAGGTAAAACCCGTCCGCGTTCTTTCCGAAAAGCAGGGAGACGACGAGACGCAGATAGTCCTCGCGCACATACGCGCAGGTCCGCACCGGCACGCGGTCGACGCGCGCGGCGAGCAAATCGGGCGAGACCTCAACGCCCTGCGCCGCCAAAACCGCGGCGGCGTCCTCGGCGGTTTCCCGCCGCGTGTAGTCGCGGGAAAAATAATAGTCGGCGCAGAAATAGACGAGCAGCAAATCGACCGCGAGGAGCAAAATGATGAGAAAGGTCTTGATGTTTTTCCAGTTCATTTGACGCTCACCCCATTCTCCGCGGCAAAGGCGGCGCGGGCGGCGTCGGACTGCACGCGGTCACAGTACCACGACGCGACGCACTCCTCGGCGGGCAGCGCGTCGACTCTGTAGAGCAGACGCAGGGTGTGCAAACCGCCCTCGCCCGCATAGCGCGACGCGTGCGCGTACTGCCATGCCGAGGAAAACAGCGTGCGCCCGAGCGCGCCGCGCGTCACGCGGAGTCTGCGCACCTCAATCGCGGTAAATACGCCGCCCCTTGCCGAAAACCTTGCAAAATACGGGACGTTATCGCCCGTGATTTCGACGCCGCCGACAGCGACGCCGAAGACCAGCGTGTAGCCGTCGTTCTCCTTGTAAAAGCCCTTGAGAAAGAGCGAAGCGTCCCCGCCGAACGAAGCGGGATCAAGCGTGCGGACGCGGTCGAGCAGCCCGACGGCGGCGGAAAGCAAATCGTAGATGCCGATGTCAAATTCATCTTTGCCGCTGTCGATGAATTTCGCCGCCGAAAGACCGCCGTCGCGCGACGCCGCAAAGCGAATGCCGACGCGGTCGATCGAAAGGCTGCCGTGCGGCTCGACAACCGCGGCGGAAAGCGCGTCGCCGCGGTCGGGATTGAAGCCGAACAGATAGAGCAAATCGTCGCCGATGCCGGCGGCAAGCGGCTGCGTTGCCCCGTCCGAAACCGACAGCGGGAACGCAAAAGCAGGCGCGTCGCTGACCGGCAGCAGGTTGTCCGCAAAGCGGAAATCCGAAAGCGCGTCGTCGCCCGCGAGCAGCGCAAGCGCGGCGGGACGCACCGAGAGCGCCGCGTCGGACATAAAGCAGACCTCGCCGTCCGAAAGATACAGCGTTCCCTCTCCCTCGGCGTCAAAAGCGAGCAGCAAAAGCGAGGCGCTGACCGCCGTCTCGGCGGTCGCCGCCTGCCCGATTTCTCCGGTCAGGGCATAAATCATCTGATAGGGCAGTGCCGCGGGCAGACGCAGGCAGAGAAAGTTCCCCTCTGCCGCCGCTTCAAGCGCCGGACGCGTCGTTTCGACAAGCGTTGCGCCGCGGGACAACGCCTCGTGGACAAGCGGCATTGCCATGGTGAAAACCGACTCGGGAACGGCACTGCCAAACGCGCCGCCGCCCTCGCCGTTATACGAAACCGCGGCAAATTCCGCCATCAGCAGTCCGCGTTCATACAGTGCGGTCAGCGCGGGCGGCTCTTCCCCCGCCTTGACCGCGCCCGCAGGCAGCGAAATGCGGCTCACTGCCGCGCCGCCGTCCGAAAACTGCGACCCGCCGATAAAGACGCCCGCCGAAAAGAGCATCAGCAAGATCAGCAGTGCCGCAACCGCGGTTTTGAATTTTTCCATGTGATGCTCTCCTTTCCGAAAGATAGAATGAATCGTAAAAGCGAATCTTGAAAAATGCAAAATCGGCACGACCGAAAAACTCCCTCAGTCACCTATCGGTGACAGCTCCCTCAAAGAGGGAGCCTATGAACCTCTTCGCCTCCCTCTCCGAGGGAGGTGTCGCGGCCTTTGCCGTGACGGAAGGAGTTCCGCCGTTTTCGGGCGGATATGGAATCCGCCCCTACGGGTTGGCGTTGTGGGACGGACCGTCGAGGACGCCGGTCCCTACGGGTTGCTGCGCATGATTCCGCCCCGCAGGCGACTTGCTCCCCGCGTCACAGTTTGCCCTTTTTCGGCAGCGTGATGATAAACGACGTTCCCTTGCCGACGATGCTGTTGACCCGAATGTCGCCGCCGTGCGCGGCGGCAAATTCCTTGGCGATGGCAAGTCCGAGACCCGTGCCGCCCTTGTCGCTCGACCGCGCCTTTTCCACGCGGTAAAACCGCTCAAACAGGTGCGGAATGTCCTCGGCGGGAATGCCGACGCCGTTGTCGGTGACCGTAACCTCGGCGGCGTCGCCCGTATCGTGCAGCTGCAGACTGATTCTGCCGCCGTCGGGCGTGTATTTGATTGCATTGGAGGTGATGTTGATGATGATTTGTTCGATGCGGATCTTGTCGCCGCGGATCACGACGGGGTCAAATTCGCCGTCGAAGGTCAGCTTATGCCCGTGCGCGGAGGCATTGACCGCCAGCGACTTTGCTAAATAGGACAGCGATTCGGTCAAATTGAACTCGCGCACGTTGAAGTTCATCGTCTTGCTGTCGAGCTGCGAGAGCGTCAGCAGATTCTTGATGAGCATTTCCATGCGGGTGCTTTCGGTCTCCGCCATGTCGAGGAAACTCTTGTTCATCTCGTTTTCGGTAACCGTCATATCGGAGGCGAGCGCCTCGATGACCATTTTGATCGTGGTCAGCGGCGTGCGCAGCTCATGCGAAGCGTTGGCGACGAATTCGCGGCGGCTGCGGTCAAGCTCGTAGCTCTGCGTGACGTCGTGAATGACGAGAATCACACCCTCGCGCATACTCGACGCGTCGCGGTAGCGGATATTGCCGAAATACAACTCGTACACCCGCCCGCGATAGCGCACGGCAGGCACGTCCGTGCCGTCGTCGAGGTCGACGTCGATACTGCCGTTCTCGTAATTGAGCAGGCTGAAAATATAGTCAAGCGAGAGTTTTTCGCGCGGCGCGTCCGCAAACAGCGCGGTCGCCGCCTTGTTGATTTGCAGCGGCTTGCCGTCGTGCCCGAAGGTAATGACCGCGTCCTTGAGACAGGACAGCACGGTTTCAAGCTTTTCGCGCTCGCCGTTGATTTCGTCGAGGTTTTCCTCGAGCATCTGGCTCATCTGGTTGAAGTTCTCGGTCAGAACGCCGATTTCATCGTTTGAGTGAACGCTGATTTTATCTCGGAAATCGCCCTTGGCAACGCGCTGTACGCCCTCGGTCAGCCGTGACAGCGGCATCGAAATGGCGCGCGCCAAGAAGAAGGACAGCACCAGCGCGATGAGCAGACCGATAAACAGCGCCTGCAAGATGATGGTGAACAGCATCCAGTTGACCTCGCGCAGTTCCTCCTGCGTGTCGCGGATATAGATGATGCAGCGTTCGCCGTCCCTTTCGAGCGGGAGTGCAAAGTCGGCGTAGTCGCCGCCGCTCGTGCTCGCGTCGCCTGTCTTGCCGTTCATCGCGGCGATGAGATTCGGCGTTTCGGCAAGGGCTTCGCCGCCGCCGGCGTCGCTGCCGTCGAGAAATTCGCCGCTTTCGCCGAGAATATAGTAGTTGCGGTAGTCGTCAATGCCGAGCCGCGACGAATAGGACGCGAGAATCGACTTCTGCTTCGGCACGTATTCGGACGCGTCCGCGTCCTCCATCGCCGCCTCGAGGTATTGCCTCAGCTGCGAATCGCCCTCCAAATTCTGCGCCATGCAGGTCGAAAACTGGTCGTTATAGTAGCCGAGCACGCTGCTGACCAGCACCGCGCCGACAACGCTCATGACAATGAGGATAAAAATGACCAGAATCAGAATAATTTTAAAATACAGTCCTCTGTACATGGCTTCTCCGCCTTACTGAATGTAATAGCCGACGCCGCGCTTGGTAATCAGATAACTCGGGTTTGACGGGTCTTTTTCGAGCTTCTTGCGCAAACGCGAGACCGTAACGTCGACCGTGTTGACGTCGCCGATGAAGTCGCCGTAGCCCCACACCTTGTCGAGCAAATCCTCGCGCGAGAAGGGGACGCCGGGGTGCTGCATCAAAAAGAGCAGCAGCTCGTATTCCTTTTTGGACAGTTCCAGCTCGGCGTCGCCCATGCGTACCGCGTAGCGGTTTTTGTCAATCGACAGCCCGCGCACGGTAATCACGCCGCCGTCGCCGTCCGCGTTTCCGACCACCTCGTCCTTGTGGCGGCGAATGTTGGCGCGAATGCGCGCGATGACCTCGTTCATCGAAAAGGGCTTGGTGATATAGTCGTCCGCGCCGTTTTCAAGTCCGAGAATCTTGTCCTTTTCGTCGTCGCGTGCCGTGACCATAATGACCGGCACGTCACTGCGGGTGCGAATGCCCTCCAGCACCTTGAAGCCGTCGAGCTTCGGCAGCATGATGTCGAGCAGCACGATGTCGAATTTGTCGCCGAGCGCCTTGCGTAGTCCGATTTCGCCGTCCTCGGCAACGTCGGTCTCAAAGCCGGCGCGCCCGAGATTGAAGGACAGCAGCATTGCGATGTTTTTTTCGTCCTCCACGATAAGGACGCGTCTTTTTTCAGTTCCCATGGCGTTCTTCCTCCCGATTGTTTTCGGATTTTATCGGTCCGCGCTCGCTTCGGTCATCGGCATGGCACGCAGCGCGGTGTAGGTGTCGAATTTTGTGAAAAAGCCGCGGTAGAGCGCGCGGGTGTCGGCGTCGCTGCTGAGCGAGAAGTTGAAAATCCCGTAATCGGGCGACTCGGACAGCGCGATATTGACCATGCGCTCGCTGGAAAGGTCGTCGGCGACGAGATTCATGCGGCAGGATTTTTTGAAATAGCCGTCAATCGACGGAATGTCGCGGGTCAATTCGGTTGAGACATAGATGCGCGAGGTCTTGCCGAGCAGTGCAAAGAGATAGTCGTTGGCGGTCTGCATCTCGCGCTCGAATGCGGCGGGCGACGCGAGCGCCCCCGCGTCGGCAAAGTAGGCGACCGTATGCCCCGACGCATAAATCTGCGGCAGGACGTCGGCGTATTTTTCAATCTCGGCGGGGTCGAGCGCAAAGGTCGTGCTGTGCGAACCGAGCAGGCGAATGAGCTGCGGTACGCTCGCGGCGGCGGGAACCAGCATGACGGGGTGCATAAACGTCCCCTCAACCGTGCGTCGGGTCGGATTTTTGAGCGCGACCGGCGCACCGCTGTCGCTGCCGCCGTAGACGGCGAGCAGCTCCTCAAAGGTGAGCGCCTCGCTGCCGTCGGTCAGCCGCGCGGTCAGATACCCGTCGGCGGCGTAGGTCGTCTCAAAGGTGAGCGAAAATTTCTCGCAGAGGAGCGACGGCTCGACGTAGATTTCGCCGTCGTAGCGATAAAGCGGAAGTTCCCGCGTCTCGCCCTGCTCGTCAAGGCAGGTGCCGAAATTCAGACTCAGCGACAGCCAGCCGTCCTTCCCCTCGAGCAATGCCGAGCCGAGCGGCTCGGAAACCGTCAGCGTGACGTCCGCAAATTCCCCGAAGACCGAAAGCGGCAAAAGCTGTTTGCCGTCCGATTCGACAAAAGGCATGAGCGAATCGAGATTCCACGCGCGGTCGCCGACGTAGAGCGAAACCCGCCCGTCGGCGGCGGAAAGCGGCAAAAGGCAAAGCACGGCGCAGAGGAGCAGCGCCGCGGCGCGTCTGAAAAATTTCATAATCCGCTCTCCTTTCGGTTTTCCAAGGGAAGATTGCAGGAATGCGCAAATCCCCGCAACACCCTTTCCGTAGGGGCGGATTCCATATCCGCCCGTGGCAATTCTTCTGATTTAATCCTGCGTTTTCAGATACGCGACGGCGAGGTCGACGACAAGACCGTAGCTCTGCGTGCCCGCCGTCTGCCCCTGCGCCTTGAGATAGGTGTCGTTGACCGCGTCCGCCACGCTCGATGCGGTGCTGCCGCGGTAAGGCTCAAACATCTTTGAGTAGGCGGCAAACTCGCCCTGCACATTCGGATTGAGAAAGCCCGCAACGGTCGAAGCATAGCGCTCGGGGTCGGCGGAATAAAACGCGCTCGTCAGATACTCGTACAGATTGGCATACCCGCAGTAGCGGATATAGGGGTCGTCCGAGGCGGCGCAGACGAGAAAGGCAATGAAGTTCGCCTCGTCCTCGGGCGCAACGCCGCGCTGATGCGCCATCTCGTGCGCCGTGGTGTAAACAATGATAAAATCGGGATAATTGGTGTTGACGTTTGCCTCGCCCGTGTAGACCGAATAGATGCCCGACAGATGCGTGTAGGTCATCGGCTTTGAGAGCGCAATCCGCTTGACCGGCGCGTGCAGGGGCGAAAGAAAATCGTATTCTGCATACAGCTTGTCATAGGCGTCGTTCAGCTTGCCGACAAGTTCGGAAAAGCGATAGGGCATTTTCGATGCGCCCGAGGACGAAAAATTCACCTCGCGCGCCGCGTCGTTGAGCTGCACCGTCGTATACAGGCAGGCGTTTTCCAGCTCCGAGACGGTGGGGTCGGAAACCTCCAACCCGATTTTGTCCTCGAGCGGCGTCGCGCCGTAGGCGACGGCGAAATTGACGAAAAACGCGGAAAACAGTGTCAAAACGACGGCAAGCAGACCGTAAATCCGCCGCGTCAGCTTCTCGCGCGGCACGACCTTGATGCAATAAATAATGTATAAAATCCCCGCGGGCAGTGCCGCAAGCAGCAGCGTCTCCGCGACCGAAAACGGGAATGGCGCGGTTATCCACGCAAAGAGCGCGCGGGAAACCGACGAAACATATCGGTTGAAAAAGTCCGCGAACGCGGTGCTGTACGACGCAATCAGCCGAATCGCGAGCGTGACGAGAAAGACGGCGTATAAAACGAGTGCCGCCGTCGGAATATTCTTTTGGATATAAACCTTGATTTTTTGCATTTTCTGTTTTACTCTTTGATTTCAAACTCGGTTTTTTTCGCATCAAGAAACGTGCGCATATCTGCGGGCAGCGGCGACGAAATCTCGATTTCTTCGCCGCTAAGCGGGTGGGTAAAACGAAAGCCTGCGGCGTGCAGTGCCTGCCGCGGCAGCGCCCTGCCCCCGCCGTAGAGTTCGTCCCCAACGATAGGATACCCGATTGACGCAAAGTGTACGCGCAGCTGATGCGTTCTGCCGGTCAGCGGCGTGCAGCGCACGACCGCGATGTCGCCGACCGTTTCGACAACCGCGTAGCGCGTGACGGCGTGCTCGCTCGGCGTGCCGCTCGGAAACGATGCGCGCAGAATGATGCTGTCCCCGATGCGGCGGATATAGCTTTCGATTGTCCCGCTGCGCTGTTCGGGAATCCCGTTTAAAAGCGCGATATAGGTCTTTTCGACGCGCCGTTCGCGCACAAGCGCACCGAGACGCTCTGCGGCATAGCGGTTTTTCGCAACGAGCAGGACACCGCTGGTGTCGGCGTCGAGCCGATTGACCGCGCGAAAGACAAAGGGAACGCCGCGGCGTGCAAATTCGCCCGCGAGCGCGTTGGAGAGCGCGTCGCCGCGATGCCCGTGCGACTCGTGCGTCGGCATATAGGGCGGCTTGTCGCAGGCGAGCAGCAGCTCGTCCTCATAGAGAATGCGCACGGGCGCGTCCGACGGCGTCACGGTACTTTCGGTATCCTCCACGCGCAGCGTAATTTTCTCGCCGCGCGAAAGGATATGCCGCACCGTGACCGGCACACCGTCCGCAAAAATCCCGTTCTCGCGTTTCAGAGCGGCGGCAAGCCCGTGCGACACGCAAAGCTTTCGGCGCAAAAAATCGCGCAAAACGCGCCCCGCATAGGTCTCGTCTACGGTAAAATCCATCGCATTCTCCGGTTTACATACGAATTCAATCTATTGTAGCATATTTCCGCATCAAATTCAAGACTTCGCGCCACAACTTCGCTGCATAGTCTTTGCATGAAATGGAAAAAATCCCTTTCGACGGAGGTGAGCGTATGCGCGGGTGTCAAAGAAAGATTATCATGCTGCGGGGGACCGACTCGGAGATTTTCGACGAGGCGTATTTCCTGCTGCGCAAGGATTTCGACCGCGAACGGCAGGACGAGGACGCACTTCTGCGCGAGGCGCAGCGGCTGGTTGAGTTGAACACCACGCGGCGCAGGACAAAAGCCCGTCCAAAGTGGCTGCCCTTTGCGGCGGGTATGCTCGCGGGCGGTGCGCTGTTTCTGCTGTTTGCGCTGCTTTGGTGAGGAAGCGGGACGAACCGTCGGGGACGCCGCGCCTAAGACGGACCGTCGGGGACGCCGGTCCCTACGGTAAAAAGGTGCGCAAAACGTAGGGCGCGGCGGACGGTCAAATCGACACAGCAAACCATGCCTCCCTCTCCGAGGGAGGTGTCATGCGAAGCATGACGGAAGGAGTCCTTTCGTCGGACACTGTCAAAACCGCGTCCCCTTTTTCAATCCGCAAGAATTGCTCTTGCATTCTTTCGCTAAATGGTGTATACTATCTTTTGTAGTTATTTGTACGAGATTTTATGCGCGTAAAGTGCCCGCCTGTGCGTTCCGCGGTGCGCTCCAAGCGAACAGATTTCCGACCGGGTCGGTTTTTTGCCGCGCCCGCACACGCAGCTACATCTGTCGTTTCCGACAGATTTTATTTTCGCGCCCTTTTTCGGCGCCCCGATTTTTGACAAAAGGAGAATTTATGGCAAGAAACAATTATACAAAGCCAAAGCAAAACGGCATACTGCCGTCCGAAACCGTCGCCGCCGAAAAGTCGACGGAAAAGACCGCGGCGAAAAGACCGCAGAGAAACCGCCGCGGCGGCGGTGAAAAGAAAACAGGAAAAATCCGCATCGCCTCACTCGGCGGTCTGCACGAAGTCGGCAAGAACATGACGATGATCGAGTACGGCGACGACATTATCGTCGTCGACTGCGGCATCGCATTTCCCGACGAGGATATGCTCGGCGTTGACCTCGTTATCCCCGATATTACTTATCTCGAAAAGAATCAGGAGAAGATTCGCGGCATTCTGCTCACGCACGGGCACGAGGACCACATCGGCTCGCTGCCCTATGTGCTGCGCAGCATCAATCCCGACATTTACGGCACGGCGCTGACGCTCGGCATCGTCGAAAAGAAGCTCTCGGAGCATTCCCTGCCGCACACGCCGAAGCTGCACACGGTGCAGGCGGGCGACAAGGTCACGCTCGGCAAGCTGTCGGCAGAATTTGTCCGCGTCAATCACTCGATTGCCGACGCGTGCGCCATCGCGATCCGCACGCCGCTCGGCGTGCTGTTCCACACCGGCGACTTCAAGCTTGACCTGACCCCGATTGACGGCAAAATGATGGACCTGACCCGCATCGGCGAAATCGGCAATGAGGGCGTTCTGCTCCTCATGGGCGAATCGACCAACGCCGAGCGTCCGGGCTACACCCCGTCGGAACGCACCGTCGGTCGATCGCTGTCCGACATTTTCCTCAAAAACCCGGATAAGCGGTTGGTCATCGCGACCTTTTCGTCGAACGTCCACCGCGTTCAGCAGATTATTTCGCTGTCGGCGCAGAACGGGCGCAAGGTCGCCGTCCTCGGACGCAGCATGATCAACATCATCGCGGCGGCAAGCGCACTCGGCTACATGACCGTGCCCGACGGCGTGCTGATTGACATTAAGGACATCAAGCGTTATCCCGAAAGCCAGGTTACGCTGGTCACGACCGGCAGTCAGGGCGAGCCGATGAGCGCGCTCTACCGCCTTGCGTTCGGCGACAACGACCGCGTGACGCTCGGGCAGAAGGACCTCGTCGTCATCAGCGCCTCCGCCATTCCCGGCAATGAAAAGTCGGTCGGCAAGATTATCAACGCCCTCATCGCAAACGGCGTCTCGGTCATGCACGACCCCGAAACCGACGTTCACGTCTCGGGACACGCCTGCCGCGAGGAGCTGAAGCTCATGCACGCGCTGACCCGCCCGAAATACTTCATGCCGATTCACGGCGAGCTGCGCCACCTCGACGCACACCGCAAAATCGCGCGTGAAATGGGTATGCCCGACGAGAACATTTTTGTCTCCGACATCGGCAAGGTGCTGGAAATTGACAAAAAGGGCGCACGCTTTGCGGGGACGGTTCCGTCCGGCAAGGTGCTGGTCGACGGCTTCGGCGTCGGTGACGTCGGCAGCATCGTTTTGCGCGACCGCAAGCATCTGTCGCAGGACGGGCTGATCGTCGTCGTGGCGGCGGTCGACCTCGACGCGCGGCTGCTCAGCTCGGGGCCCGACATCATCTCGCGCGGCTTTGTCTACGTCCGCGAGAGCGAGGAACTGATGGACGCGGCGCGCGAAATCGCGCTCGACGCCATCAACAAGTGCCTTGACTCGGGACGCACCGACTGGATGGAAATCAAAACGACGGTCAAGGACGCACTCGGCAAGTATCTGTACCAAAAGACGCACCGCAAGCCGATGATTCTGCCGGTCATCATGGACGTTTAAAGCAATTTTATCATAAAGGAGAACACATCATGGTCAAGCATATTTTACTCTGGCAACTCAAAGACGAGCTGTCCGCCGAGGAGAAGAAAGCCGCTGCCGAAAAGTGCAAGCGCGACCTCGAAGCGCTGGTCGGCGTCGTTCCCGGGCTGATTTCGCTCAAGGTCGTCATCGACCCGATTCCGAGCAGCAACGTCGATATGATGCTCGACAGCACGCTTGAGGATCAGGCAGCCTACGACGGCTACAAGGTACACCCCGTTCACGTCGCCGCGGCAAACTACGTCCGCAGCGTCGTCAAGTCCCGCACCTGCATGGACTACGAGGCATAAGCCGCCGCAAGACAGCCCCCTTGCGGCCGCCTCGCAAAATCCAAACAAATCGAAAACGCACCCCATCTATCTGTTCGATAGATGGGGTGCGTTGTTATTCTGATTGACTCAGTAACGGTTGACCTCTTTGTAAACGACCTCAACCGCGTGGATACAGAGACCGCTGTCGCCCGTATCCAGCGTCACCGTGTTGACGTCCCGATTCAGAATGACGGGGATATAGGTCACATCGCCGTTGTCTGTCGAAACCGTCGGTGCCGTCTTATAGAACGGGACCGTTCCATATTCCGCGTCGCCGTTCAACGTAACCGGAACATTCAGAATTCTGCCGTCGGGGTTGGCAAAGCGAAGCTTGAGGAATACCTCCTCGGCTTCTTTTCCGTTTACCGTGATTTCCACCTTGCCGACATACCGATTGCTTGCGTCGGCCGCCCCGGCAATCTGCACCGCCGCGGCACTCGGCTTTTCCTCCACGCGCTCAATCAGAATATCGTCGATTACGGCGTATTTGAATGCGTTTGTCTCGGCGGGGAGGACCATGCCGAATTCCATGGTCTCCGCAGTCGCGGTAAAGGTCAGCGTGCGCTTGACAAACGGCGTCTCGTCATAGACCGTGATATAGGGATAGGGCGTGGCGTTCGCTTCGCGAACATACAGCATGGCGGTCGTTTTCGCCGTCGTGCGCATGTATGCGGTCACGCGGTACTGCGCCCCGACGGTAAGACCGCTGAGGGATCTGGAAATGCGGCTTTGCGTATCGGCATTGCCGCTTAACATCGCGCCGTATTTTCCGCTGAAAAAGTTTGTACTGCGCGACACGCTTCCCTCGGTCTTGTAGGCGTCGATGCCGCTTTCAAAATCCTCTATGAGGACGACGTCCTGCTTTGCAAGCGAGGTGATCGGGATATAATAGTTCCCGTTTTCGATTTTCCCGCCGTTTTCCAGCAGTACGCGCTCGAAATTGCGCCGGAATGCGTCAACCAAATCGGACATCTTGAAGTATTCTTCGAGATTTGCCGCGTGCATCCAGTAGCCCTGCGCAAGCTCGGGGTCGGAGCGGTTGTAGACAACGCCCTTGCCGTCCTGCCAGAGGTAGGTGTTCATCTTGTCTTTATCCTCTGCGGAGATGTTCAAATTCTGCCAGCCCTGCATGATGCCGACGATGCCGAGACCGACAGCAGCCGAGCTTTCGCCGCCGTGTCCCGCAAGCGAGAGAATGCGGCAGGTCTCCATATAGTCGCCGTCGCCGTACAGCAGCGCGGTGACGACAAACGAGCTGAACAGGGACACCTCGCTGAGGTTGCCGTTTTCCTTGTCATACTTCGGGCGGTAGAAGCGGTCGCTGCACTCCAAAATCGCCTGATGCCAGTCGTTCGGATACTGCTCGTGGATTTCAATGCAGCCCTCTACAACCGAACGCTCCCAACTGTTTTCGGGGAAGACCTGCATCGCACCTTCGATCACAGTGCGGACATCGGTTTCCACATAGGCGAGCGAATACATGGCGGCAAGGAACTGCGCCCACTGAATGGGGTCGCGGTCGCTGGTCACGCTTGCAAATATCCCGGTCAAATCCAGCGCCGCATTCGGCAATCCCGCAGCAACCATGCCGAGCGTTTCGTTCTCAATCAGCGGCTCGCCGTGTACCGAGTACATATTGCCGAACTCGCGGCTGCCGAGGAAGGGGGCGAAATAGCCGAGCTTTGCCAGCTTGTATGCGCCGAAGGTGTGATGCCCGCCGCCCATGTCATAGATGCAGTAATCCACCCAGGAATCGGTGATGACCTTGGTTGCGAAAGTGCCGTACTTCTCGTACATATCGTCCATCATGAACAGATTGAAGAAGTCGATGCTGTAGTCGTCGTCAATCCAGACCTCCCAAAGTCCAAGGGCTTCATTGAAACGGAGCTTGTCCTCATGCTTGTTATGCAGGTTTGCCTCGGCATAAGGTCCGTTCAGAAAGTCAAACCACTCGCCGGGCAGATTCAAGCGCGGAACGCCGTTCTGATAGACAAACTCATAGCCGGTCAGCACACCGGCAAACTGCGAAAGCATACCGCAGAGGGTTTTGTCGAGATAGGTCTCTACGGGGAGAACATAATAGTTTCCCTCTTTGGTGACCGGCTTCGGCGACGCGCCGGTCGAGGGCTTGCTCGGCTCTTTAGCCGACAAGGCTGCCGAAGCAGCCTTGTCCAAATCCGAAGAGGTAAATACGCCTGCGTTGATTAAATCGGTATAGACGGGAGACCCGTTTTTCGCGGTTGCATACAGGGTGTTCCACGAAATGCAGAATGCGCCGCCGCGCAGGAAGGATGTGGCGGGAGCAGTGCCGTCAATCATGCCGATGCGTGCGGCAAGCTCGTAGGGTTTGTCCCATGCAAAGTCGCCGTTCGCGTCGCTGTAGCCGACCGCGCGCAGCATAAAGGTGAGGAACTGCGCCTCGGTCGTCTCGCCGTCGGGATTAAACTTGGTCGGGCTGACGCCGGCGGTAATGTGATTGACATACGCATAGCCGATATATTTATCTGCCCACGCGGGTACATCGGTAAAGGGGTGCTTATAATTCCCTGCCTTGACCTCCTCCTCCACGCCGAGGAAGCGGATAACCTGCACCACCGTCTGCGCGCGCGTCATCTTATCGGTCAGACCGAAGTTTGTGCCGGTGGAATCGTAGCCCTGCGCAAGGCCGAGGGTGTACAAGCCTCTTGCACAGCCGTAATCGCTCTTGACATTCGGCTTTTGGACGGCAGGCGCGGAATCGCCGACCGTCTTGAACATCGCCGCAATCTCCGCATAGTTTGCCGCCTGTTTTGCCGTCTCGCTTGCCAGCAGTGTCGTGCCGTTTGTATAGGTGACCTTGCCGACAGGCTTCATATACGGGCAATCCCAGTAGAATTTATTGATGCTGCCCGACTGCCAGTCGAGCGTGAAAGAGCCGACCGTCATCGTCTGCGTACTGCCGTAGAAATTCCCGATGGACGCCTTGTCGGTCAGCGTCAGCTTCACATCGCCGAGGACCGAACCGTCGATATTGGCGGCGGACGCATTCACCGTGGAAACCTGTGCGCTGCCGCCGATATGAATATTCGCTGTGCCCGTATAAGTGCCCGCGATGCCGCGGTTGACTGCGAGAATGTAGAGCTTGCTGCCCGAAAGAACCGTGACATTGACATCGCGGCTGTCATTCAGCTTCGGCTCGCCGACCTTGGTATAGTAGCCGCCGATAATCGTCAGGGAGGTCGCTATGGTGCTGCCCGTCAGGTTGTCCCCGCCCGTGACCGAAACGCCCTCTCCGACGGTAAAGGGGTGGTGCTGTGCCACAAAGACAACGCCGCCGTTTGACCCCGTGCCGCCGCTGACCATGTTGATGTTTTCAAACTTGGTTTCGCACGCGCTGCCGTAGCAATAGGGTCTGAACACATACTGCGCGCCGCCCGTGCGGTAATCCACGCCGCCGTAAACGCTTGTAAAGGTCACCGAGCCGTCAAAGCTTCCCGGATAGGTGTAGTTTTCCTTCGGTGTGGTAAAAGTGCCGCAGACGACAACGGTGCAATCCTTGGTCAAATCAAGTGCCTCGTAAGCATCGAGGAGCGTGCCGACCGCCCGTGCCGCCGAGCTGCCGTCGCCCGTGCCGCCGTCCTTGAGATAGACAAGCGTTCCGCGCACTGCCGCAACCGATTCGGCAGCCGTCTTTACGGTATCAAACTGCGAAGCAATCTCGGCAAAATTTGCGCGCTTCTGCGTCTTTTCCGAGGCAATCAGCGTCGTTCCGTTCGTAAAGGAAACCTGCCCGACGGGAGACATATAGGGGCAATCCCAGAAGAACTTGTTGATCGTTCCCGACTGCCAGTCAAAGGTGAGCGACTCGACCGTCATGGTCTGTGTGCTGCCGTAGAAATTGCCGAGGGAGGCATTGTCCGCAAGGGTAATCCGCACATTGCCGAGGACCGAGCCGTCGACGCCCGTCGAGGACGCGTTCAGCGTGGCAACCTTCGCCGTGCCGCCGATATAAATCTTCGCCGTGCCGGGATAGATGCCTTTGATATTGCGGTTGACCGCAACAATATAGAGATTGCTGCCGGACAGCACCTTGATGTCGGTATCCGCGTCCGACCGAGCCTCCGGCGTAAAGCCGGTCGCCTTGTAATAGCCGCCGATAATCGTAAAGGACTTGGCAATCGTGCCGCCGGTCAGACTGCTGCCGATAATCTCCACGCCCTCTCCCAGTGTAAAGGGGTGATGCTGCGCCACAAAGACGACGCCGCTGCTTTGGCTGACCATGTCGATGTTTTCAAACTTCGTCTCGCAGACACAAGCGAAGCAATAGGGCGCAAACGCATACTGCGCGCCGTCCTTGCGGTAGTCTACGCCGTCGTAAACGCTCGTAAAGGTCACCGAGCCGTCGTAGCTTCCGCCGTAATCGTAGTTGCCCTTCGGAACGGTATATTTGCCACAGACAACGACGGTGCAGTCCTCGGCGAGATTCAGCGCATCAAATGCCGCCTGCAAAGAGCCTACAGCCTGTGCCGCCGAGCTGCCGTCGCCTGTGCCGCCGTCCTTCAGATAGACAACCGTTCTGTCCCCCGCGGCAGAGGCGGAAAATGCCAACGGCAAAACCAGAAGCATCGACAAAACGAAGATTCCAAGTAGGGTTAAACACTTGTTTTTCATCTGTTATCTCACTTTCTGCTCAGTTTTCAAGCTCGCGCGCAAAGAACTCGTTGATCTGCGCAATCTTGGTATCGGCAATCGGCCGGTAGGTTTCGTAAATCGTCGCCAAAGAGCTGCCGGTGCGGACAATGGCGCCGAGCTGATCCTTGTATGTACCTATATTATAGTAGGCGCCGACGTCAAACACAAGATTGTCGAAGATAATGTCAAGCATTTCCGCGCTTTCTGCATCGCGGGTATACTGACCGACCAGTGTTTTTTCATAGTACGCGGGCGTCATCAGCTGCTTGCCCTGATATGCCAGCTCCTCCAGCACAATGCCGGTGCGGGGCAGGTCGTTGTTCAGCACGGGCACGCAAAGGAACTCGGAGTGCCACGGACTGACAAGGTTTCCGTAGTTTTTCTGCTCGGCGTCAAGCTTCGGATACGGCAGAATGCCGAAGTCGTTCTCCAAATCGCGCAGGCTGTCCATATAGAACATTGTGTGCGAATAGAACAGCGCGCGGTTGTTGTTGAACATACTGATGCGCTCCTCGTTTGTGGACTGCAATCCCGTCGCGCCGGTCAGGTAGTTGTACTGATAATTGTAGGTATGCGCGTGGTCGCCGACAATCGCCAGATACTTGTCATAGAGATTGACGATACGCTCGCTGTAGAAGGTCAGCTCCAGCTGCCCCTCCCCGTTGATGGTGCAGATGCGCTCGTCTGCCGCCGAAAGAATGGCAAGGTGCGTGTCCGTGGGCGTCAGCAGACCGAAAATATCGTTTTTATCGTAGACGCCGTCCATATTTTCGTCGCTGCCGACCGACTTGACCATCTGCCCGAAGGTCTCGAGCGTCCAGTTTCCGTCGCGCACCAGCTGATACGGGTCCTGCATACCGTAGGTCTTAATCATTTCCTTGCTGAAAAAGAGGGTGTAGGTGCTGCGGTTGTCCGACAGCGAAATATCGCCCGTGGTGTAATACATCTTGCCCTTCATGGAGAGGTCCTGATTGGCTTTTTGGTCCCAATAGGGCTTGGACAAATCCAAATGCTCGATGGTGTTCAAATCCCGAATGTAGCCGTTGAAGGCGAGCGTTGCCACGTCATAAGTACCGATCATGGCGGCGTCGTAGTTGCTGTCGCCCGCCATGTAATCGGTGTACAGCTTGCGGTAGCCGTCGCCCGTTCCCATGGAGGACGCGTACCGTACGATGTCCTCGTTTAGGATATTGACGCCGTACTTTTCCTTCATCAGCTCGTTGCGGCGATAAATGGCGGTTTCGACGACATTCCCCTCCGCCCCGTCCGACGCAAAGTCATTCCACGCCCAGTTGCCCGCGACAAGGAAATTGAAATCGCCCGCGATATCCAGCGTGCTCGGGTCGGGGAGATTCGGTCGGTCGCCGTTCGGCTCGGTCACAGCCGAAGACGAAACCGTCGCGTCCGCATCGCCTTTCTCTGCGTCAAACCAACCGTTTATACTGCCGAGGAGCAACAAAGCAAGTGCTAAAAGCAGCACGGCAGCTGCGCCCACAAGTAACGGCATATTGCGCTTTTTGCAAAGCAGCAGTGCGACAATGCCGGCTGCGGCAAGAGCCGCAAGGCAGATGAGCAGAATCCGCAGCACGGGATTGCCGCCGGTCTTTGCCGACATCTCCGCCTCCGCATTCGTCTCCGAGGCGGCAACGTCCGAAATCGGCTTCGACGCTTCTGTCGCTTCCGTCGCGCCCGTCGCATCGGTCGATGCGGGCGGCTCTGTCCCGTCGGAGGTCTCCGCCGTCGCAGTCGTCTCTGCCGCATCGGCCGTTCCGGTCGCCGCCGTTTCATCGGACGCTTCGGTCGTTTCGACAGGCTCGGTTTTCTCCGCGATTTCGGCAGTGACAGCTGCGGGCGACTCTGCGGCAAATTTGCTCAGCGTCAAACCGTTCTTTCCGATTGTCCATGCAAGCGGAGAGAAATCCAGTGCGGGGAATGCTTTCTCGGAAGAAATATCGCCCCATGCGACCGCCGTGTTGCCGCGATCCGCGCAGGACGGCGCGACTTCCCCGATGGTCATTGCCGTGGTATTCAGATAATAGGAATCCTTGATTTCACAAGGCGTCTCGCCTGTCGCCTTGCCCGCAAGGCCGCCGGCGCAGGCGACCGAAAGAACGGTGGACAGGTTTGCACATTTGACGATGTCAAAGCCGTACAGGCGCGCAATGATGCCGCCGCCGTTGCTGATTGATTCGATCGGTGCAAGGTTCAGGCAGTTTTCCACGCTCGAACGCGTTGCGGCGACGCACTTGTTCTCGGAATATCCGAGAATGCCCGCACCGCAGAGATAGCCGTTGACGCTGCCTGCATTCAGGCAGCCGCTGATGCCGCTTGCGTTCTCCGTGCAGACATCGGCGCGGTTCATATAGGCGGTAATGCCGCCCGCGCACTGCGTGCTCGAAATCGCGCCTTTGTTTATGCAACCTGTGATTCGGATTGCGGCGGTCGCCCCCTGCGCCGCCTCGTTGCGGCCGACGATGCCGCCCGCGTAAGGGTAGTTGGAAGCCTTCGCACCGCTGTTCGAGCCGGTAATCTTGCCTGTATTTTCGCAATCCTCGACCGTGATGACGCCCTCCAGCGTGCGTATGTAGCCGACGATACCGCCGACGCGGCAGCGATCCTCGGAGGTGAGCGTCACGTCCGCATAGTTTGCACAGCCGCGAACAGTCACCGCATCGCCCGCGCCCGAAATGAAGATACGGCCGACGAGCCCGCCCGCATTGCCGAGCAGGGAGTTGACGGTACCGTTGTTTACGCAGTCAATCACCCGCACGGGATTCTCGCTGAAGTTGTGGATATTGCCGATAAGGCCGCCGATATTGCCGGGGCCGGTAACCGTGACATTGCCGGTGCAGCCTTCGACTGTGACGCCGCCAAGCACGACTGCGGCAAGACCGCCCGTACCGGGGTATCTGCCCGCTTCGTCCTTGGTCTCGGCGTGCTCGGCGGGAAAGTCATTGGTGACCTTGCCCTCCACCGTCAGATTCTTCACTGTGGCATTTTCCAAGACGCCGAAAAGCCCCGCCGTAAAATCGGTACGAAGGCTGAGCCCCTTGATTGTATGCCCGTTTCCGTCAAAGCTGCCTGAAAACGGGGTATCATAACTGCCGATCGGGCTCTGCGCGACCTTCGACAAGTCAATATCGGCGGTCAGAATATATGCGCCGCCCCATTTTTGGCTGCTCTGCATCAGTGCTGCCAATTCCTCCGCGCTTCCGATCAGCTCGGGCTCGGCGGCAAACGCCGAGAGGGTCAGCATCAGAACCAAGGTGAAAAACACGGCGAGGCACGGGAGAATTTTCTTCTGTTTTCCCTGTCTGTTCATGCAGAATCTCCTTTCTTCTTCATCGAGTCGATGTTATTCAAGAGAACGAACCGTCGGCATAAAGTCGAGCTTGCGGACGATATCCGCCGTTGCGCTGAGTAAGGGCTGCTCTCTCGAGGAGAAAACGGCGTATTCGTCTACGCACAGCCACATACACGAGCCGAGATACGGTCCGATGATGCGGTGCATACGGCACCAAGGGCCTGAGGACAGAAACAGGAACGGCACCTTCAGCTCCCGCTTCAGTCTGCGCGTGATTTCAAGATTGGCAAACATCTCGTCCTCGTTCGCCGCGCCGGTCACAAACTTGACAATATCCGCGCCTCGGCTCTGCTGTTCCAGCGCAATCTCCAAAACCTGCTCCTCGGGCAGAAATTTCAAGATGTGCGAGGACATCAGCACCTCGCCGCCCATCTCATGAATTTCCTCAATCAGCTTTTTCTGGCGGTCAATCGCAACGGGATTTTTCGTCATCTCCCCGGGCGTCGGGTCAAAGGTGTCCCCCATGATATCCACCAGCGTCGCCCCGCACCGAAGATAGAGCTTCAGCCCCTCCATGCGCTCTTCATCGGTCATCTCCTTGTTGTAGCCGCCGCGATAGTTGGTGACATACAGCGGCTTGTCGCCCATGTAGGAAAACATCTTTTTCAGCGTTTCCTCCTGGCGGTACTCGGGTTTGATGCGCTCCATCTGTACGCCGAACGCATCGGCACCTTCATACATTGCTTTCCGCGTATGAATCACGCAGTCGGTCGGACTTTCCACAATAATCATATCGACCAGCAGCGGTTTTTCGTGCCCTAAAAAAGTCGGTTTCATCGTTTCCTCCGTGTCCATGGATTTACGGTTTAATTCTACTATGCCTGCCGCCGTCGAACAATACGAAATCCGATATTGTTTTTACGAAGTTTGATACTCTTTTCTGCAATATTTGCATTTTCGGTTGACATTTTTATAAAAAATGATATACTCCAATCAAGGAACAGTAAGGGAGGAGCGTATGGACAGTATTGAAAAAATTGTTTTGACGGAGCTTGACAGCGTGCTGGATGTCATGAATCCGGTTTTTCTCGACCGCCCAAAGACCGCACGCGGCTCGCACGGATTGTGCTTCTGCCTGTCCGGAAAAACCGTCTACAGTCACAACGGGAAAACCTATGTATCCGACCGCGATCATATTGTTCTGCTGCCGCGCGGGTCAACCTACACCTACAGCTGCGTCGAATCGGGCGAATTTCCGCTGATTAACTTTCAAACCACCGACGACTTTGCGCCGACCGAGTTTTTAACCTTTGACATCGACAGCCACGAGAAATACATGGACGAATTCAGGGAGCTCGAGCGCATTGCGTTGCTGCGCCCCGCAAACGGGCATCTGAAAGCCATGCGCATTCTCTACGCCATTCTGGTTCGCCTGCGCAACGCAGAGCTTGCAAAGGAATCGCGCACCTTTCACATCATCCGACCCGCGGTGCGGTATTTGGAAAATCACTTTTCCGACCCGAGCATTACAAACGGGATTTTGGCGGAGCAGGCCATGATCAGCGAGGTATACTTCCGCCGCCTTTTCAAAGAAAATTTCGGCGTTTCCCCCAAAAAGTATATCCGCGATCTGCGAATCCTGAAAGCCAAAAATCTTTTGAAA
>SFNW01000090.1 GCA_004554105.1 Clostridiales bacterium
GATACGGTTGTATCCTGTAAAATCATTGTTCCAACCCCTTTCGTTCTTATGGTACACCTCCGCGTGAAGTATTGCAAGATTTCGGCGCAAGCTTTCTTCCGAAAAATACAAAAATTCCTGTTTTATCATTCCATTTTTTCGGTTTATGTTCTACAGTAAAAACAGAACGCAACAGAATTGTGGGAGGAAATTGACTTGCATACTGATTTTTACAACGACCGACCTTTTATTGAAAACGAATACGAGGCGGCGGAATGGAACGAAAGCACCGGCGTGCCGCCCGAAGAACTGGACAGACAGATTCGCGCGTTTGCGAAAGAAAATCCGAAGATGTCCGCGCCGCTCTTGTTTGCCAACGCCTATAAAATCATGCTGGAGAACGCGCAGATCGGGCTGAATCCGCACACGATGTTCCCGGATAAGCTGCGGCACGGCGGCTCTTATGTCAAGGACGCGACGCCGAGCGTGCTGGAGTACTTTGCACGCGAGCATTACGACCGCGTTCTCGAACGCCGCTGTCCCGCGGTGCGAATGCAGCGCAGAATGTTCGGCTTCCTCGGCTTTGCTATCCCCGATACCGACGTCTGGCACACGGCGGCGGACTGGCGCGCGGTCATCGGACTCGGCGCGCGCGGGCTGCTCGAGCGCATCAAAGCCGAAAAGCAGAAGAAACTCGACGGCGGCAGCCTTACACCGAAGCAGACCGATTTTTACGATGCGGAAATTCTGGCGTTTGAGGCGTTGCTCACCTACATGAAGCGGCTGAAAGCCGAGTCCGACCGACTGGGGCTTGCCGACTATTCGGAGGCTTTGCGCGTCCTTGTCGACGAGCCGCCGCACACGCTGTATCAGGTGCTTTGCCTCAGCCACATTTTCTTAAACGTCATGGAACTCGGCAGAGAGCGCTGCCGCACCTACGGTCCCGTAGACGAGCTGTATCTGCCCTTCTACACCGCAGATAAGCAAAGCGGCAGACTCACCCGCGAGTCGGCGACCGAGATGTTCCGCTATTTCTGGCAGAAGGTCGCCGCCGAAAAACGCTATGCCGACCAGCCTATCTGCATCGGCAAAGCATGGAGCGACGACGGCGACGGTGGGGAACTGATTGAGGTCATGCTCGACGCCTATGCCGAACTGAAGGTCCACAATCCGAAAATTCACGTTCTCTGCCCGAAAAATCTCTCCGACAAGCTGCTCACCCGCCTTGTGACCATGATTCGGAACGGCTCGTCCTCGATGGTACTCGTCAACGACGAGACGGTCTACGCCGCCTACGAAAAAATCGGCATTCCGCGCGAGGTTTCCAAAGACTATATTCCGATCGGCTGCTACGAGTCGGTCATTATGGGGCGCGAGGACGCGCGTATCTGCGCGTCCTGGATCAACCTCGAAAAGGCGTGCGAATACACGATTACGGGCGGCAGAGATTTGCTCGGCAAGCTGGTCGTCGGGCCGCGCACCGAAGAGCCGAAAAGCTGGGACGAATTTCTCGCGACCTACTACCGCCACTTGGAAGACCAAATTGATGTTGTACTCAACAACGTCAACGTGCAGGCGCCCTTTGCGGGCGAGGCAAACCCGTCGCCCTTCTACTCGGGTACAATCGCGTCCTGCGTCGAGCAGGGCAAGGACGTGTTTGACGGCGGTATGGAGTACCGCAACCAGTCGATTAAGTGCTTTGCGATTGCCACGGCGGTCGACTCGCTGCTCGCGGTCAAAAAATTCGTCTATGAGCGCGGCATGGTCACGCTGCCCGAGCTTTGCCGCATTCTCGAGAACAACTGGGAGGGCGCGGAGGCACTCCGCACCCTGATTCTGCGCGACCCCGTCAAATACGGCAACCATATTGCCGAAGCGGACGACCTCGCGCACGACATTTTCAAATTCTGTGCCGCGCATATCATCGGCAAGCCGACCTCCACGGGCGGCGTGTTCCGCCTCGGCTGCGATTCGGTCAACATGGCGGAGAGCTACGGCAACCGCTGTGCGGCAAGCCCCGACGGCAGACTTGCCCGCACGCCGCTCTCCAAAAATATGCGCCCCGTCAACGGTATGGAGAAAAACGGCGTCACTGCCTTTATTCAGTCGATTTGCAAGCTCGACAACACCGATTTTGTCGACGGCGCACCGCTCGACTTTATGGTGCACCCCTCGGCGGTCGAGGGCGAGGACGGCATCGCGGCGATGAAATCGCTGGTGCGCGTCTTCTTCGCGGGCGGCGGCTTTGCGATTCAGGGCAACATCGTCGACCTCGACACGCTGCTCGACGCCAAGGCGCACCCCGAAAAGTACCCGACTTTGCAGGTGCGCGTCTGCGGCTGGAACGAATACTTCGTCAATATGCACGAGAAGGTGCAAAACGACTTTATCAACCGAACGATGGGGCTTGAACAATGACCGGTATGATTCTGAACGTCAAGCGGTTTGAGATTCACGACGGTCCGGGAATGCGCACGACGCTTTTCCTGAAAGGCTGTCCGCTCCGCTGCAAATGGTGCCACAATCCCGAAAGCCGGAGGCGCGAAGCGCAGCTTGCGTTCTATCGGCACAAATGTGTGGATTGCGGTGCTTGCGCCGCGGTCTGCCCGAGCGGCGCACAGACGCTTGTCAACGGCGTACACCGCTTTGACGCCGAAAAATGCGTCGCCTGCGGCAAATGCGTCGCCGCCTGCCCGAAAGAAGCGCTCGTCCTGTTCGGCAGGACGGTCAGCCCGCTTGAGATTCTCCCCGAACTGCTCGAGGACAAGGTCTTTTTCGACGGCTCGGGCGGGGGCGTGACGGTAAGCGGCGGCGAGCCGCTGATGCAGCCCGCCTTTACCGCAGAACTGTTTCGGCTTCTGCGCGAAAACGGCGTGCATACCGCGCTTGACACCTGCCTGTACGCCTCGCGTGAAGCGCTCGATACCGTTCTGCCGCAGACCGATTTGCTGCTTGTCGACCTCAAGGCAATCGACCCCGAGGTGCATAAACGATGCACCGGCGTTTCAAACGAAATCATTCTCGACAATCTGCGCTATGTCGACCGCCTCGGCAAGCCGTATGAAATCCGCATTCCGTACATTCCGGGCGAAAACGACGGCGAAATCGAGAAGATTGCCGCATTCATCGACACGCTGAAAAACGCGGACCGGGTCAAACTGCTCGCCTATCACGACCTGGCGCGTACCAAATACGCGGCACTCGGCGAGGATTATGAAATGGGCGACCGAAAGCCGCCGACCGCCGCCGAATACGAGGAAAAATTTGCGCTGTTAGCGGCGCACGGCATTCACGCAATCCACAAATAATGAGATTCACCCCGCGCTTTAAACCTTTACGAAACACGGAGGAAACCGACATGAAAAAACTTTTGCTTTTCCTGAGCTGCATTCTGCTCCTCGCGGCGCTCTGCGCCTGCGGGAACGACGCAGACCCCGCCGAGACCGACGCATCGACCGACGCGACGACCGAAACAACCGAAGCCACGACAGAGGAAATCGACTACACGCCACAGCCCACGGACTACGGCAAGCACACGTTCACGGTGCTGTCTGCGGGCAATGTCGCGTTTGACGACTTTTCGCAGCTTGAGCCGTCCGAGGTCGTGCTTGACCATGCGCTCTATGAGCGGAAGAAGAAAGTCGAATCCGATTTCAACATCGAGATTGTGACCGACGTGCAGAAAGCACGTTCGGTGGGCGACGGTCCGGGCTACCGCCTCATCGCGCAGGACGCGCTGTCGGGCAGCACGAACTACGACGCGGCACTGATTGCAGGCTATGACGTTGCGGTGCTGGCACGCGAGGATATGCTCTATGATTTGAATTCGCTTCCCGGGCTGAACCT
Source organism: Clostridiales bacterium (assembly GCA_004554105.1). GTDB lineage: Bacteria > Bacillota > Clostridia > Oscillospirales > CAG-272 > UMGS902. The sequence goes on from SFNW01000090.1 coordinate 3,826, forward strand.
TTCGCGTCCGTATTGGGATCAGAACGCAAACCGCGACCTGTCCATAAACGGCGTCATGTTTTTCACCACGGGTGAAATCACGGTTTCCGACAACAACGCGCTGTTTACCCTGCTGTTCAACAAAAAACTGGTCGACGACTATCAGCTTGAAAGCCCTTACGACTATGTCAAAGAGGACAACTGGACGCTCGAAACCTTTGCGTCGCTCGTCAAGGGCGTCAGCGATGACCTCAACGGCGACGGCGTGCGCGACGAGAACGACCGCTACGGCCTCTTGGTCTGGGACGACGCGATTATGGCGATCATCGACGGCGCGGGCGAAAAGTGCGCGACGGTCAATGAAAACGGCGAAATCGAACTGACGCTGTACAGCGACAGAACGGCAAGCATACTTGACAGATACTTCGATATCATATATGATGATACTACCGCGATCTGCTATCAGCGGAAGTTGAAGAGCGCATCGGGCATTTGGAACAACAATCAGGGACTGTTTTGGATGAGCACGCTCGGCAACGTGCCGAAGCTGCGCACGATGGAGGCGGACTTCGGCATCGTCCCCTATCCCAAGGCGGACAAAGAGCAGGACACCTACCATCAGACGATTTCGCCCTACAACTCGCAGTTCTACTGCGTGCCGAAACTCTCCGAGAATCCCGAGCGCACCGGCAGGATTCTCGACGCGCTCGCCTATTACGGCGGGGAAATCGTGACGCCCGCGTACTACGAAAAGACGATTGTCGGGCAGAGTGCGCGCGACGAGGAATCGGTCGAAATGCTCGACATCATTCTGTCGTCGATGACCTTCGACTTCGGCTATTATTATCAGCTCGGCACATACAACAGCCAGTTGATTTACATGGTGCGCGAATACGACCGCAGCTTTACCACGCGCTATGAGTCCTACCGCGACGCCGCCGAGGCACAGCTTGCCGAAATCAACGAGGCGTATGCCAAGGCAGTCTCCGCGTGGAAATCATGAAAGGAAAGAGAATGCGTAAATTTGCCGTAAAATCAATTCGGATGCTCGCGCTCGCGTGCGGGTTGTGCGCTCTGCTGTCGCTCGCCGCATTTGCGGCGGAGAAAACCGTTTACCTCAGTGCAAAAACGGGAAGCGACAGCGCAAGCGGCAGCATCGACGCGCCGTTTGAAACGCTGTCCGCCGCCCTTTCGGCGGTGAAGGACGGCGGCAGAATCGTCGTGACCGACCGCTACACTATGACCGAGCAAAGCCTCGTCATTTCGGGCGTGCCGCGTTTTGTCGAGCCTGCGCATACGGGGAAGATTACGCTGACCGCACGCGACGGTAAGATTGACTACGGCGCGAAAAATGGCGCGTGCCTCTATTTCTCCGAGACCTACGGCTACGACTGCGGCGGCGACCTCCGCTTTGAGAACATCAAGCTGAAAAGCGACGCCGTGCCGATTTATCTTGCGGGCAATTTCCACGCGCTCGAATTCGGCGAGGGCTTTGACTGCGACAACACGCAGGGACAGGCAAAGCAGCTCTATGTCATCGGCGGCTACCACTCGCCGACCTCTGCCGACCTTCCCGCCGACAAGGACGTCAACATCACGATTGACAGCGGCAAATTCCACCGCGTCATCTGCTTCGGGCATCAGAAGGGCGCCGCGACCTACACCTTTACGGGGACGGCAAACGTGACCGTCAACGGCGGGCGCATCGACAGGCTTTACGGCGGTTCGACGCTGAATCACTACGCCGGCAGCCTGCACCTTACGGTCAACGGCGGCGCGTTTTCGGACATCTATCTCGGCGGCGACGGCACGCGGCGTCTGCTCGGCGATGCGCGCGTCGAACTGCACGGCGGCAACATCGTGTCGACGCTGTACATCAACAACGTGCTCGGCAATACCGACATTTTGCTCGATGCGGCGACCGTCAAGTCGATTGCCGTGACCTACGGCAGCGACGCGCTGAAAACGCAGGCGTTCGGCAAGCGGATTTCGCTGCGCTACAACTCGCTTTTGTATTCGGCGGCGTTCATCGACGCAATCGAGGGGCTGACCGAGACCGAGCGCTTCGGCGTGCTGTATGTCAAGAGCGGCGCTTCGGGGAGCGGCGCGAGCGAGAGCGACCCTGCGGGCGACCTCTTTGCCGCGATTGAACGGCTGGCAAACGGCGGCGGCGACATCGTGCTTGTCGGCACATATTCGGTTGGGAATTTCACCGCGCCGACGCATACCGAGCCGATTACCCTCTGCGGCGGCACGCTCCGCGTCGACGGCGGCTTTGCAACCGGCGGCGAGATGGTTTTCGACGGCGTGACGCTTGCGGGCAACGGCGAGATTTCGGGCAGCATACTGACCGTGACCGCCGGGACGAAAACCGACGGCGCACCGACGCTTGTCGGCGACTGCGTTTCGGTTGCGGGCGGCAGCTTTGACCGCGTCCGCGGCAAGGAGGTGCGCCTCACGGGCGGCAGTGTGAAGATTGTCGACCTTGTCGGCGCGTCGCTGCTTGTCGACGGCGCGGCTGTCGATAGCGTTTCGCTGTCTGCTTTGCAAAATGCCGAGCTTTCGCTGCTCTCGGGCAAAATCGGGGCGCTCTCGGTTGCATCGACTGAGAACTTTACGCTGCGGCTTTCGGGCGGCAGTCTTGGCGAATGCCGTCTTTCGGACTGCAAGTCCTCGCAGCTGATTACCGACGATAAGACCGACGCCGCGCTTGCCGCAAGGCTTGCGCCGCTGTTTGCGAAAACCGAAAGCAAACGGGTCGTCTTTGTCGCGGACGGCGGCACGGGCAGCGGCGCTTCCGCCGATTATGCCCTCGGCAGCCTTGCCGACGCTTACGCCGCGCTGCCCGCAGGCGGTACGGTTGTCGTCTGCGGTGCTTTGACGGTCGGCGGGACTTCGACGCCCGCGTCGGACGCTTCGTACACGGTGACGAGCGTATACGGCGGCGTGGACTACCGCAAGACAAGCGGTGCAAACATTTGCTTTGACGGCAATCTTTATCTGTACGCCGACACGACTTTTGACGGCGTGGCGTTCGTCTCGGGCAAAAACGCATCTTACCTCGTGTTCAACGGCTACAAGGGCAGAATCGGCAAAGACGTTATCTGCACAGTAGAGCCGAATGTCGCCACCTATATCTGCATTGTCGCCGGTACGCGGCACAACAACTATGAACTGCACAAGACCGATCTGACGATTGACGGCGGCAAATGGTATCACGTTTACGGCGCAAGCACCGCGGCGGCGGATTTCCCCGACATGGCGACTTCGCTGACGGTCAACGGCGGCGAATTCAGCGGCAGAGTCTGCGCGATGGGCGCGGGCAATCAGTCGGGCAAGGGCAAACTCACAATCAACGGCGGTACGCTGCACGGCGGCGTCTACGGCGTTGCGGCACTGGCGACCGAGACCTTCAACGGCAGCATCGACATTACGGTCAACGGCGGCGTTCTCTACGGAAAACTCCGCGTCGCCACCCGCTATGAGACGACCGTGAACGGCACTTACAACGTCACGGTCAACGGCGGAGACTTCACGCACCTGACCGACATTGTCGGCGGCGAAGCCTTCGGCGGCAAGCTCACATCGACCTTTACCGCGGGAGAGGGCGTCGACCTCAGCGCGGCACAGCGCGGCAGCTATACCTACCAAAACCCGATTCGCCGTGCGGCAGACCCGCGCATTGCGCTTGTCGACGGTATGTACTACTATATGTACACCTCCGCCTCGACGCTTAGTATGTACAAGGCGGCAAACGTCGCCGACCTCGCGTATTCGGCCGGCGAACTGATTTTCGACGCGACGAAAGCTGCCGACGCGCTCGGCGGCAGAATCCACTG
>SFNW01000091.1 GCA_004554105.1 Clostridiales bacterium
GTGGTTCTACTCCTTTGTCAAGACGGCGTTTGAGTACACGCTGGCAAACGGCACGTCCGACACGAAGTTCTCGCCCGACGGCAAGTTTACGGTTGCACAAGCTCTGACCGCGGCGGTCAACATTCACAAGGCGTACAACGGCACGACAGTTCGCGCGGCGGCTGCCGGTGAAGCGTGGTATGTTCCCTATGTCGAATACTGCGTTGCGAACGGCATCATCAAGGATGGTCAGTTTGCCGACCTGAATGCCAACATCAAGCGCGGCGACATGGCAATCGTGTTTGCCAACATTCTCCCCGAGAGCGAGTACAAGGCAATCCGCACAAAAGTTCTGCCCGACATGACGGCAGGTATGGCTTCTGCGGCGGCGGTACAGAAGCTCGCAAATGCGGGCATCGTCGGCGGCGACGCGAAGGGCAATTTTAATCCCGACAACGAAATCACCCGCGCCGAGGCGTGCGTCATCTTCACGAGAATCGCGGTTGCCGATATGCGCGACGCGAAATAAGGCATCTCCCGGTCAGCGAGCGGATAAGAAAACCCCTACGGCACACGTTAAGCCTTCCCTCGGGGGAAGGTGGTGCCGAAGGCGCCGGATGAGGGCTTGCACAAAGCATAGTTTCTCGCAAAGCTGTGCCGGCTATCATAAGTCCCTCATCCACCGCTAACGCGGTCCCCCTTCCCCAACGGGGAAGGCATATACCAAGCGTGATGCAAGACAAGAATATATTTCAAGAGAACGCCGATTGCTCGGCGTTCTTTTTTTGTCGCCTCAAATGCCTTTTGCGTAAATACTATTTACTTTTTTATTTTTCTTTGGTATAATATTTTTTATAAAATAGGGTTATTGTCGCATTACTGCCGCATGGCTTTTGCCATGGAAAGGGGTTACGATGCAGAATAAAAATAAAAACGCGGGCAAACAGCTGCCGATTGCCATTTTGATTATCGGCGTGCTCTCGCTCGGCATTTTCCTTGTGCTGCTGCCGATAAAGTCGCTGCCGAATCTCGTCTGCTTTGCCCTGTCGCTTGCCTTTTTCCTGATTGGAAGCGGGCTTTACGCCTACCTGACACGGGACACGTCAAGCGACGCCGAAGCGAAATTCGGGCGCTCGCTCGGGCAGATTATGCTCGAAATCGTCATCAAAATGCACCTGCCGATGGTCATTTGCGACACCGGCGGCAAAATCATCTGGCGCAACCGCGCATTCGGCGAGGCGACCGAGAGCATCGGCTCGGTCATGGGCGTCGGGCTGGACACAATCTCCTCGATTTCGCTCGAGGAGCTGTCCGAGGAAAACGGCTGCGACGTCGAGGTTTGCGACCGCTGCTACCGCGCCGACGCATTCGCGTTCAAGACCGACGAAAAGAACTACTGGTTCATCGTCTTTTCCGACCGCACCGAATATAACCGTCTGACCGAAATGGTCGAAAACGAGCGCAGCGTCATCGCCTATATCCTCATCGACAACCTCGACGAGCTGTCGCGCCATGTGCAGGACTTCGGCAGCGAGGTCAACGACATTGCGGGCATTCTGCGCGACTTTGCGGCGTCGCTCGACGGCGTTCTGCGCGAGTATGACCGCAACAAATATCTGCTGATAACCAACCGCGCGGGGCTGAACCGCTGCATCGCAGACAACTTTTCGATTCTCGACAAGGTGCGCGAGGTGCGCATCGGCGACATGGGTCTGCCGTTTACCATTTCGGTGGGCATCGCCGACACCGGCGTAACGCTCCGCGACCGCGAAGCGGGTGCGCGTGAGGCACTCGGCATGGCACTGGCGCGCGGCGGTGACCAGGTCGTCTATAAAACCGACGACGGGCTCAGTTTCTACGGCGGCAACACCCGCCCCGTGCAGAAGCGTTCAAGCGTCGCCGCGAAGGTGCGCTCCTGCGAGCTTGTCGCGCATATTTCGCGCGCATCGAACGTCATCATCATGGGACACGGCGGCGCAGACCAGGACTGCTTCGGCGCGTCGGTCGGCATTGCGCGGCTGGCGATGTTCTGCTTCATCAAGCCGTATATCGTCGTCGACAAAAGCGACCCCAACACGCAGAGTTTCCTCGCCAAATTCAAGAACATTCCCGAATACGCCGACGTCTTCGTCACGGCGGACGACGCGCAGGATTTGGTGACCGGCGAAACGCTGCTCGTGATTGTCGACGTCAACAACGTCGACCACATGCTCTCGCCCGGGCTTGCGCTGAGCGTCGGCGACGCCCTCATCATCGACCACCACCGCAAGACCGACCCGCACAAGCGCCGCGAATGGCTGGCAGAATATATCGAACCGTCTGCGTCGAGCGCGTCCGAGCTGGTCGCCGAAATGCTTGAACAGTCCATCAGCGAGGGTATGCTCCTGCGCGAAGAAGCCGACGCCCTGCTCGGCGGCATTCTGCTCGACACCAAGCAGTTTACCAAATCGACCGGCACGCGCACGCTGAACGCCGCTATTTTCCTGCGCAGCGCGGGCGCGAGCGTCTACGAATCCGCGTGCGAACTGAAGAGCGACTTCGGCGAATTCCGCAAGCAGTCGAAGATTCTCTCCGACCTTGTGATTTACCGCTCGCGCTTCGCCATCGCAAAGGACGAGGACGAGGGCGCGCCGATCGACCGCATCGCCGCGGCAAAGGCGGCGGAAAGCCTGCTCTCGATCAAGGGCGTGGACGCCTCGTTTGCGCTGATCCGCATCGGCGGCGAAACGCACATTTCGGCGCGTTCAAACGCATCGGTCAGCGTCCAGCTTATTCTCGAAAAAATGGGCGGCGGCGGTCACTTCGACAGCGCGGGCGCAAAATCCCACGACCCGATGCTCGCCGTACTCGAACAGCTGAAAGCCGCCATAGATGAGTATCTGGAAGAAAACGGCGCATCCAACTGACAACCGACAACCGAATGCCGGCATGGCCGGCGGAAAGGACAATAAAATGAAGGTTATTCTACTCAAAGATGTAAAAGGCAGCGGAAAGGCGGGCGCAGTCGTCGAGGTATCCGACGGCTTCGCGCGCAATTTCCTGATTCCGAAAGGACTTGCAAAGACGGCGGACGCCGCCTCGCTCAACGACCTGAAAAACAAGGAGGCGGCACGCCTGCACAAGATTGAGGTCGACAAGGCGGAGGCGCGCGAGCTTGCCGCAAAACTCGAGGGCATTCTCGTCAAAATCGAAGCGGCGAGCGGTGCGGACGGCAGACTCTACGGCAGCATCACCTCACAGCACGTCGCCGACGCGCTGAAAGCCGCGAGCGGCATCGACCTTGACAAGCGCAAAATCGTCCTCGCCGACCCGATTAAGGCATACGGCAAGTACGAGCTGCCCGTCAAGCTGTACGGCAGCGAAATCCAAGGCAAAATCAACCTCATCGTAACCGAAAAATAAGCACCGTCCGAAAGGAGAACGGCTTTGAACGGCGACTACACCAGAAAAATGCCCGTCTCGATTGAAGCGGAGCAATCGGTCCTCGGCTCGATTCTCATCAACCCCGAGAGTTTTGACAAGATTGCCTCGCTGATTACGGCGGACGACTTCTATCTCGAAGAGCATAAAAACATCTTCGAGACCATGAAGGAGCTGTACAAAAAGAACCGCGAAATCGACCCCGTGACGCTCATCGACGCGCTCGTTCGCGACGGCGTCTACGATAAGGCGGGCGGCACGCAGTATGTCAAAATCATCGCCAAGACCGTGCCGACGGCGGCAAACGTCGTCGACTACGCGAAGATTGTCAAGGACAAAAGCACGCTTCGCTCGCTGATTACGGTCTGCGAGAGCATTTCCGAGGAGGCGTATACCGAGGCGGGCGAGGTCGAATACTTACTGAACGCCGCCGAGCAGCGCATCTTTGAGATTGCGGAAAAGCGGGAGTCCAAAAACTTTGAAAAAATCAGCGACATCGTGCCGCGCGTCTACGCCAATCTCGAGCTGATTTCGAAGGACAAAAACGCGCTCAAGGGCACGCCGACCGGCTTTTCGGGCATCGACCGCGTCCTCGTCGGTATGGGCGAGAGCGACCTTGTCTTAATCGGTGCGCGCCCCGGCATGGGTAAGACCTCGTTTGCGCTGAACATCGGCACCAACGTCGCGAAATCGACGGGGAAAGCCGTCTGCATTTTCTCGCTTGAAATGTCGTCGGACCAGCTTGTCACGCGTATACTGTCCAGTGAAGCCATGGTCGAGAGCAACGCGCTGCGCAGCGGCAACCTGTCCGAAGAGGACTGGACCAAACTTGCGCACGCGGCGGCGGAGATGGCGGAATGCGACATTCTCATCGACGACACGACCGGACAGACGATTACCGCGATGAAAGCCAAGCTGCGCCGCGTGAAGAATCTCGGGCTTGTCATCATCGACTATCTGCAGCTCATGCAGAGCGACCGCAAGATCGAAAACCGCGTGCAGGAGGTTGCGGACATTTCGCGAAACCTCAAAATCATGGCAAAAGAGCTGAATGTGCCGATTATCTGCTGTGCGCAGCTCTCGCGCGGACCCGAATCCCGTACCGACAAAAAGCCGATGCTGTCCGACCTGCGCGACTCGGGCGCGATTGAGCAGGACGCCGACGTCGTTGCGTTCCTCTACCGCGACGAGTATTACAAAACCGCCGAAGCGGCGGGCGCGGCGGAGCAGAACGCCAACACCGCCGAGGTCATCATCGCCAAAAACCGCCACGGCGGCACCGGCAGCGTCAAGGTCGGCTGGATTGGGCAGTACACCAAGTTCCGCACCATCGAGGAGGGCTTGGAATAAGGCAAAGAGCGGGGCAACCCCCGCTCAAGGTGCTTTGAAAAAGCATACCGAAATCCCCAAAACCGAAAAAAGGAGGGCGGAGACGCAGTCCGACAAAGCTATGGACGTTTATCGAAAGTTTACCGAAGCGCTGCGAAGCCTTTCGCCGCGCGGCGGCGTCATCGTCGCCTTTTCGGGCGGCGCGGACTCGGTCTGTCTGCTGCACCTCTTTCTGACTGCCGCGGCACGCGGCGATTTTCCCCACCCCGTCGCCGCGGCGCATCTCAACCACGCCCTGCGCGGCGAGGAATCCGACCGCGACGAGCGATTCTGCGCCGACTTCTGCGCGGCGCACGGCGTTTCGTTCTTTTCCGAAAAAATCGACGTTTCGGCGGCGGCAAAAGCCGAAAAACGCGGCGTCGAAGAGACGGCACGCAGTCTGCGCTACGCCTATTTTGCACGGCTGCTCGCCGCAGAGAGCGCGTATACCTGCGTCGCCACGGCGCACAATAAAAACGACCTTTGCGAGACGATGCTCTTCAACCTCGGGCGCGGGACGGCGCTCGACGGGCTCTGCTCGATTCCCGCGCGGCGCGGCGACATTCTCCGCCCGCTGCTCGGCGTGCGCCGCGAGGAGATTCTCGCATATAATGAAGAAAACCGGCTGGAATTTGTCACCGACAGCACAAACCAAAGTCTCGACTACAGCCGAAACCGCATTCGGCACAACGTGCTGCCTGCGCTGACCGGAATTGCGCCGTCCTGCGTCGATAATATGGCGCGCAGCGCGGCACTGCTTGCGCGCGACGCCGATTATCTCGACGGCGAAGCGAAGCGGGCATACGAGGTACTGGTATCGGCCGGTGCGCTCGACACAAAAAAAGCACAAAACTTTCACAGAGCACTGCTTTCGCGCGTCGTCAAGCTGTTGTATAATCAAAGCAAACTGCCGCACCGCGAGGGCGTGCATCTTGAAAACCTGCATATCGAGCAGCTCTGCGACCGCATTGAAAGCGGCGACCCCGATTTTACGCTCGATTTGCCCGCCTGCGCCGCCGTCTGCTCACGCGGTCTTCTCCGCTTTGTAAAAGAGCCGCCGAGACCGCCCGCATTCTGTTTTCCCCTGACAATCGGCGTGCCGATTGACCTGCCGAGCGGCGAATGCCTGCTCGTCACGACCGAGGCAGAGCCGAAAGACTTTCCGCAAAAGCCGCTCGCCGTCCTTGACGCGGGCGCATTTCGCGGGAAACCCTGCTTTGTTCGCTCGCGAAAAGAGGGCGACACCATCGTTTACTTCAAAAAAACACATAAAGTCAAACGCGTAATCGCAGACGCAAAACTCGACGCCGGGCAAAAGGCAAAACTGTTCTTTCTCTCGGCGGGCGATACCGTATTGTATATCCGCGCGACGGCGACCGCCGATTCCGCCTATTTCCGCGGCGGCGAGCCCTTGCGCGTATTCTGCCGCAACATACAAAACAAAGGAGACGCTTAAAGCGAAACAAATCATGAACAAGGACATTCTCAAAGTGCTCGTCGACGAGCAGGAAATCGACCGCGTCACGACCCGCATTGCGGGCGAAATCGACCGCGACTTCGGCGGAAAATCCGAGCATCTCGTGCTGCTCGGCATTCTGAAAGGCTCGCTGCCCTTTATGGCGGAGCTGATGAAAAAACTCACGCTCAACCCCGAAATCGAGGTGATGAAGGTCTCCTCCTACGGCACGGGCACGAAAACCTCCGGCTCGATTAAGATTATTCTCGACTGGCAGCGTCCGAACATCGAGGAGTGCGACATCGTTGTCGTCGAGGACATCATCGACAGCGGCAGAACCCTCTCCTATCTCTGCGAATACTTAAAGCAAAAAGGCGCAAAGAGCGTGCATACCTGCACCCTGCTCGACAAGCCCTCACGGCGCGAGGTCGACTTTGTGCCCGACTACTGCGGCGTCACCGTCCCCGACGAGTTCGTCGTCGGCTTCGGTCTCGACTACGCCGAAAAATACCGCGCTCTGCCCTACATAGGCGTCTTAAAGCCCGAGGTTTACGCAAAATAAACATACGGCGCACTTCAAGCACTTAGGTTTTCCGTGCGGAAAGGTTTGGTACCCCAATGAAAAACAACATGAAAGTTATCCTCATGTACGTCGTCTTTATTTTGGCGATTACATGGCTTGTGTCGAGCTTCTTCCCGGCAAAGGAGACCGAGACACTGACCTACAGCGACGTACTGAGTTATTTTGAAAACGAACAAGTCAAGTCCTTCAGCGTCGATACGAACAATCGGCTGACCATGACGCTGCGACCGGAGACTGCGGGCGAAAAGGACAAGACCGTGACCTATGTTCTGCGCGACCTCTCGCTCTTTGTCCACGATACCGAGGAGACGGTCAAGGCGCAGAAAGCGAGCGGCGTCATCGAAAGCTACGACTATAAGCCGGTCGAGGTCAACTGGTGGGCTTCGTTCTTGCCCTACCTCATCATGATGGTCGTCTTTATCGTCTTCTGGATTTATATGGTGCGCCAGATGAACGGACAGGGCGGCAAGCTGAACAGCTTCGGCAGAGCGCGCGTCAAGGTCGCGAGCGACGAGAAGAAGCGCGTCACCTTCGCCGACGTTGCGGGCGCGGACGA
>SFNW01000092.1 GCA_004554105.1 Clostridiales bacterium
ACAGAGACTTGCATTTTTTCGGCAATCCGTCCGAGAAACGAACGGCGGGAGCAAGCCCCCGCCCTACGCCTGTATTTATGCGGCATAGAAGCTGTTGCAAATCGCCCCTGTTCGGCTTGTCCACCCCCTCTTATCGAACTCCCGCCGCCTTGCCTTTTGCAAATTACGCGCTTTTCCCGTTTCTCGCGCCAATTTCACAGAGACTTGCATTTTTTCGGCAATCCGTCCGAGAAACGAACGGCGGGAGCAAGCCCCCGCCCTACGCCTGTCTTTATGCGGCATAGAAACTGTTGCAAATCGCCCCTGCTTTGCAGCTGTTCGGCTTGCCCACCCCCCCTTATCGAGTTTTTTGCAGATTCAAAAGGCGCTTTTTTACAAAAAAGCGCCTTTTGTGGGGTTCGGGGCAAAGCCCCGAATTTCTTTTCTTTTTTATGCGGTCAGACCAACAGAAGCAGGGCGAGGATTAAAATGATGTCCTCGTTGCCCTCCTTGCCCATCAACAGGGCGATTAAACCAATCAGCAGAAAATCGTCGGCGTCAAAGCCGGCTTTTTTTCTGCCGCGCAGGGCTTCAAACAGGCAGGTCAGGGGATTTTTGTTCTCCTTTGGACAGCGGTCGCCGCCGCAGTCGCAATCCTTGCCGTGTTCATGTTCATGCTCGTCGCATTCGTGCGGCTCGCGCCCGTCGCAGGGCTCGTGCCCCTCGCGCGGGCAGTCGCACTGCGGCTCGGGACGCGGGGCGGGCGCAAGCCGCGCGGTCTGCGGCTGTGCGGCAAAATCGGGTAGCGGCGCAGACCTGTGCGAAAAGCCGTGCGGCGGCGTCTCATGCGGAGCGGGCACGTCGTCGGGGCGGGGAAAGGCGCTGCCGCCGTAGTTCTTCGGTACGCTTATGTACATCACATCACCTCCGAAAGCAGGTCAATCAGCGTCGAGACCTTAATTACGGTGTCGAGTGCGCTCTGCCGGTCGGCGGACAGATAGGGCGCAAGTGCGCGCAGAAGCGCCATGCGGCGGGACGCCGAGGGGTGCGCCTTGCCCATCGCGGGCAGGGCTTTTTGCAGTGCGTCGGCGGCGTCCGCCGCCTGTGCGGGCGCGCCGTCTGCCGCACCCGATGCGCCGTCGGTTTCCGCCGCCTGTGCGGGCGCGCCGTCCGCTTTTTCGGCTTTCATCTCCGCCATGACCGGCGCGAGTGCCTCCATAATGCGCGGCAGCTTCGCCGCAATCTCGGGATTTTGCAGGAGCGACGCAATGCCGCCGCTTGAAAGCAGGGCGTCGAGATTTTTTTCGGGACTTTCACTCAATGCGCTCACTCCTTTTTGTCAAGACTGCGTGCGGTAGCCTTTCAAAATCTCTTTTGCGCGGGCAATGTCCTCGTCGCTTGCGCCGCGCATGGCGGTGCGGAGCGCGTCGAGCCGCGATTTGTCGAAATTCGCGCCCGAGAGGTCAACACCGCTTGCGGCGGCGATGGCGCGGATCGACGCCGCGAGCGAATCGTCGTCCATCGCGGCGAGCTTGTCGAGCAGATTTTTGTCGATGTTCATACTGTACTCCTTTGCATCGGTTGAATCGGGCAGAGAATCGGAAAAATTCCGTTCGGTTTCAGTATATGCGCGGATTGACAAAAAGCGCACCTATTGTTATAATTGAGCCTGTGAAAATCAGTTTTCGGCAGTCTTATTCTACCTCGGACGGTGATGATATGAACCTTTCTTTCGTAAGGGCAAAGCCGCCGCTGCGGCGGTTTCTGTTTTTCTTTGCTTCGATTCTGTGGCTTGAGGAGGTCGTGCGCTTTTCTGCGCTCGGCAGCCTTATACCGACGGTCTGGCTTGTTCTCTTTTCGGCGTCTGCCGCGCTTTTCTGCACGCTTCTCTGCGCGGCGGGCGGGCGGCTCGGGCAGACCGTCTCCTATTTGCTGACCGCCGCGCTCACGCTGTTTTACGCCGCGCAGCGCGTCTACGAGCATATTTTCGACTCGTTTTTCTCGCTCTCGCAGCTCGGCATGGGCGCAGCCGCACTCGACAGCTTCGGCACGGAAGCCGCGCTCGGCATTCGCGAATGTCTGCTCTCGCTGGCTTTGCTTCTGCTCCCGCTGTTTGCGCTGATCTGGCTCGACGCCGCCGGCATGTTTCGCGGCAAGGGCAGTCTGAAAGCCGCATTGGCACTTTCCGCGGCGTTTCTGCTTGTTCATTTCGGCAGTGTACTTTGCCTGCCGCTCGGCGGCACGCAGAACTATTCGGCGTATGACCTCTATCACGACACCTTTGTCCTGCAGATGAGCGTCAAGCAGTTCGGCGTTCTCACCTCGGCGCGGCTGGAGGCGCGTGGGCTGCTGTTCGGCGCGAAGAAAACGCCGTCCATCATCGTCCCGACGCAGACGACCGTCGAATCGACAGAGACGCAGGGCGAAGAATTGCCGACCGTCCCCGAAAAAGAGTGGGCGTACAACATCACCGACACCGATTTTGCCGCGCTTGCGGCAAGCGAGACCGACGACCGTTTACGCGCCCTGCACGAATATTTCGCCGCGCAAAGCGGCACGCGGCAGAACGAATATACGGGTATGTTTGAGGGCTACAACCTGATTCTGCTTTGCTGTGAGTCCTTTTCACCCTATCTCGTGGACGAAACGCGCACGCCCGCGCTCTACAAAATGGCGAATGAGGGCTTTGTTTTTACCGATTACTACAACACTATCTGCGACAACACCTCGAACGGCGAATACTGCCTCTGCCTCGGACTTTTGCCCGACCTGTCGCTGCTCGGACGCGGCTGGCAGAGTTTCTACGACTTCAACAGCTTCACAGCCGCCAAGGACAACGCCCTGCCGTATGCCCTCGGCAATCAGTACCGCGCGCTCGGCGCAAGAACCTACGCGGTGCATAACTATTTCTGCGACTATTACGGACGCGACAAGACGCACCCGAATATGGGCTACGAGTTCAAGGCGATTTTCCGCGGCATGAAGAAGACAAACGACTGGCCGACCTCGGACGTCAGCATGGTCGAGCAGACCCTGCCCGACCTGCTCACCCCCGACGAAAACGGCGAGATTCCGCCGTTCCACGCCTATTATCTGACCTTCAGCGGGCATATGTACTACAATTTCACCTCCAACGATATGGCAATCAAAAACCGCGCCGTGTCCGAGGATTTGCCCTATTCGACGGCGGTCAAGGCGTATATCTCCTGCCAGCAGGAGCTGGAATACGCGCTTGAGACCGTCAACGCGCAGCTTGAGGCGGCGGGCGTGGCGGATAAGACGCTGATTGTGCTGACCGCCGACCATTACCCCTACAATCTCGGGCTGGAAAAACTGTCCGAGCTTGCGGGCAAGCCGCTCGACGACGAGTTTGACAAGTACCGCGGCGCACTCTATATCTGGAGTCCGTCAATGCAAGCGCCCGTCACGGTCGACACGCCCTGCTGTACGCTCGACGTGCTGCCGACGCTCTCCAATCTGCTCGGGCTGACCTACGATTCGCGCCTGCTTACGGGCAGCGATATTCTGTCGGACGGTGCGCATATCGCGATTCTCGGCGATCGCAGTTTCGTCACCGACAAGCTGTATTTCGACGCGCAGACCGGCGAGGCGACGCCGCGCGGGGACGCGGTTTTGCAGGAGGGCGAGCTTGACAGCCTGACGACCGAGGTCAAGAACAAATTCACCGTCGCGACCGAAATGCTCTACACCGACTATTTCGCCGCGATTGCAGAGAAAAGTGGGGAGTGAGCCATGGAAAAACTGCTGATTCTTTCCGACATTCACGGCAACGTCCGCCGTGCGGCGGCGGTCCTCTGTGCGCACCCCGACTGCACGGGGGCGGTTTTCCTCGGCGACGGCGCACGGTATGTCGAGTATTTGCAAAGTCTCGCGCCGCACATGGCGTTTTTTGCGGTCAAGGGCAACTGCGACACGGTGCTTGACGGCGTGCCGCAGGAAGAACTCCTGTTTGAATGCGCGGGGCATCGACTGCTCTGCTGTCACGGACATCACTATTTTGTCAAGAGCGGCACGGGCGCACTGCTCGCCGCCGCGAAGCGCGCGGGCGCGGACATCGCGCTCTTCGGACATACGCATCTGCCGCATGAGGAATACGATTCCGAGAGCGGCGTCTACCTGTTCAATCCCGGCAGCATCGGCTCGCCGCGCGAGGGCAAGCCGTCCTACGGACTGCTCACCCTGTCGGGCGGAAACGTCCTGTTCAGCCTCGGCGACGCCGAATAGGCAAAATTTTAACAATATTTGCGTCAATTCCCTTGAAAAACCGCAAATTTCGGGTATACTATATAAAGGCGGCATAAAAGCGGCGGAAAACGAAGAGGATGAGAATTGTGCAGTCGTGCGCAGAATGAGAGGAATCTATGGCTGAAAAAGTTACAAAAGAATTCCTGCACGCAAAGGGTATTGAAATCGGAATCTATACAAAAGATTTCAAAAACGAGTACATTTCCATAACCGATATTGCAAAATATAAAAGCGACGAACCGAACGACACGATTCGGACATGGATGCGCAATAAAGACACAATTGAATTTTTGGGATTGTGGGAGAGTTTGCACAATCCGAATTTCAAACCCGTCGAATTCGACGGGTTTAGAAGTCAAGCCGGCTCAAATGCATTCACCATGTCGCCTGCAAAGTGGATTTCCGGCGTGAATGCTGTCGGAATTGTCTCCAAAGCGGGAAAATACGGCGGTACGTTTGCACATGCCGATATTGCGTTTGAATTTGCATCGTGGATTTCGGCAGAGTTCAAACTGTATATTATTAAAGACTATGAGCGCTTAAAGTCTGATGAAAGCAATCGATTGTCTTTGGACTGGAATTTGCGTCGTGAGATTTCAAAGTTGAATTATCGAATACATACCGATGCGATTAAAAACAATTTGGTTTTGCCGGAGTTGACCAATGAGCAGAAGATGTTCGCCTATGCAAGCGAAGCGGATCTGCTGAATGTTGCGTTGTTTGGCATGACGGCAAGGGAATGGCGGGAGCGTACGCCGAACGCTAAAGGAAATATACGCGATTCAGCGACAATCGAACAACTTTTAGTACTTTCAAACATGGAGAGTTATAACGCGCTGCTGATTGACCAAAAAGTACCTAAGCCGCAACGCGTGGAGCTTTTGAGAAAATTTGCGATTACACAGATGACGGCTTTGCGGAAGATTGAGCCCAAAGTACCGAATATGGAAAAAATATCTTTACCTAACGGAAACATGAAAAATCAAGCGAAGGAGACATAGATTATGGATAAGAAACTGAAAAAAGCCGCGTTTCGCGGCGTGGAAGGACCTGTTCTGACGATCGTCATGGACGGCGTCGGCCTTGCGCCCGCCAATGAGGCGAATGCGGTTGCGGCGGCGAACACGCCCACGCTCGATATGCTGATGGAAAAGTACCCGATGGTACGGCTCAAGGCGCACGGCACGGCGGTCGGTCTGCCGACCGACGACGACATGGGCAACTCCGAGGTCGGACACAACGCGCTCGGCGCGGGACAGGTCTTTGCGCAGGGCGCAAAGCTCGTTTCGCAGTCGATTGAGAGCGGCAAGATGTTCGCGGGCGAGACCTGGAAGTCGCTGATTGCCAATGTTAAGAGCAACGGCTCGACCCTGCATTTTCTCGGTCTGTTCTCGGACGGCAACGTGCATTCGCACATCGACCACCTGAAAGCAATGCTGGTCGAGGCGAAGAAAGAGGGCGTCAAGACCGTCCGCATTCATACGCTGATTGACGGTCGCGACGTCGGCGAGACCAGCGCACTCGACTACATCAACCCCTTTGAGGACTTTCTTTGCGGACTGCGCGACGCGGATTTTGACGTGAAAATCGCGTCGGGCGGCGGACGTATGCAGATTACGATGGACCGCTACGAGGCAAACTGGGCGATGGTCGAGGCGGGCTGGAAGACGCACGTTCTCGGCGAGGGCAGACAGTTTGCGTCGGCTGCCGAGGCGGTCGAGACCTATCGCCGCGAGATGCAGGTCATCGACCAGGATTTGCCCGCGTTCGTCATCGCCGAAAACGGCAAGCCGGTCGGCACTGTAGAGGACGGCGACAGCGTGATTTTCTACAACTTCCGCGGCGACCGCTCGATTGAAATTTCCAAGGCATTCGACGAGGAAAACTTCGACAAGTTCGACCGCGTCCGCTACCCCAAGGTGGTTTACGCCGGTATGCTCGAATACGACGGCGATCTGCACATTCCGAAGCACTACCTCGTCAATCCGCCCGAAATCACCAACACGATGGGCGAATACCTGACGAACACCGGCGTCTCGATTCTCGCCATGTCCGAGACGCAGAAGTACGGGCATGTCACCTACTTCTGGAACGGCAATAAGTCGGGCAAGTTTGACGATGCGCTCGAAACCTACATTGAGATTCCCTCGGACGTCGTTCCGTTTGAACAGCGTCCGTGGATGAAGTGTGCGGAGATTACCGACAAGCTGATTGAATGCCTTGAAAGCGGCAAGTACCGCTGCCTGCGCGTCAACTTCCCGAACGGCGACATGGTCGGTCACACCGGCAATTTCGTCGCAACGCAGTGCTCGATGGAGGCGCTTGACCTCTGCCTTGCGCGTATTCTCAAGGTCGTCGATAAGCTGCACGGCGCGGCAATCATCACCGCCGACCACGGCAATGCCGATGAGATGTACGAGACCGACAAGAAGGGTGCGGTCAAGAAAGGCGCAGACGGCTCGATGAAGTCCAAGACCAGCCACACGCTCAACCGCGTGCCCTGCATCATCTACGACAATTTCTCGTCGGACGCCTACACGGTGAAAGCCGACGAGGGACAGTTCGGTCTCTCGGACGTCGCGGCAACCACGGTCAACCTCCTCGGCTACGAAGCCCCCGATATGTGGGACCCGTCGCTGATTGAGCTGAAGTAAAAGAGAATAGAATAGAAAAAGAATAGGGCGGGGGAAACTTTTGTGTACAAAAGTTTCCCCCGCGCCCCTTTCAAAAAACTTTTATGGGGGGAAGAAAAAGGATACGCCCCGACGGATGGAGAGGGGCGGATATGGAAACAAAAGCGGGCGGATATGGAATCCGCCCCTACGGTTTCTAAAAATGATTCGCTTCGCACTTTGCTGTCGGACAGTCGTAGGCGAGTGCAGAATTCGTGAAAATTACCGTCAAGCCGTATCGGGATGTTTTTCCGGTTTCGCGGAGCGAAATCGTCGGTGTTCAGCCGACGAAGGGGAAACTCCCCGAGGACTTTAGTCCTCGGTATACAGGCGACGGTGATTTTCGCGGA
>SFNW01000093.1 GCA_004554105.1 Clostridiales bacterium
TCCCCCGCCCTGCCGATACCCGCAAAATCAAGTGTTTTTGCCTGTTATGTGAAGTTTTTGCGAATTTTCAATTTTTTTCGGAAAAGGACTTGATTTTTATTTTTTCTATGCTACAATATAAGACAGTTAGCACTCATGGGATTTGAGTGCTAAACGAAGTCAAAATTTGCCCGACTTAGGGCTTTATCATCGGAGGTAATCATCATGAAACTGAAACCCCTTTCCGACCATGTGGTCGTCAAGATGGTTGAACTTGAGGAAACCACCAAGAGCGGAATTATCCTGCCCGGAACGGCAAAGGAAAAACCGCAGGTTGCAGAGGTCGTTGCCGTCGGTCCGGGCGGTGAGGTCGACGGACACAATGTCGTCATGACCGTCAAGGCAGGCGACAAAGTTATCACCAACAAGTATTCGGGTACCGAAGTAAAACTCGGCAACGATGAGTATGTCATCGTTCGCCAGGGCGACATTCTCGCCACCATTGACTAAAGGAGGCTGACTGACTATGGCAAAGGATATTTTCTACGGGATTGAAGCAAGAGACGCGCTGGTACGCGGCGTCGATAAGCTGGCAAACACGGTTAAGATTACGCTCGGACCGAAGGGCAGAAACGTCGTGCTCGACAAGAAGTACGGCACGCCCCTCATCACCAACGACGGCGTGACGATTGCAAAGGAGATCGAACTTGCCGACGCTGCCGAGAACATCGGCGCACAGCTCGTCAAGGAAGTTTCGGCAAAGACCAACGATGCGGCGGGCGACGGTACGACGACCGCTACCCTGCTCGCACAGGCCATGATTCACGAGGGCATGAAGAACGTCACCGCAGGCGCAAACCCGATGGTGCTCCGCAAGGGTATCTCCAAGGCGGTCGACAAGGCGGTCGAGACGCTCGTTGCCAACTCCAAGAAGGTCAACGGCTCGTCCGACATCGCAAGAGTCGGCACGATTTCCTCGGGCGACGAACTCATCGGCACGCTGATTGCCGACGCGATGGAAAAGGTCACGGCGGACGGCGTTATCACGGTTGAGGAATCCAAGTCGGCGGAGACCTACTGCGAGGTCGTCGAAGGTATGCAGTTTGACCGCGGATATCTCTCGCCCTACATGGCGACCGACACCGACAAGATGGAAGCGGTGCTCGACGACGCCTACATTCTGATTACCGATAAAAAGATTTCCAACATTCAGGAGATTCTGCCTCTGCTCGAGCAGATTGTTCAATCGGGCAAGAAGCTGCTGATTATCGCCGAGGACGTTGAGGGCGAGGCACTGACCACGCTGGTACTCAACCGTCTGCGCGGTACCTTCACCTGCGTTGCGGTCAAGGCACCCGGCTTCGGCGACAGAAGAAAGGAAATGCTTCAGGATATCGCAATCCTCACCGGCGGCGAGGTCATCACCTCCGACCTCGGTCTGGAACTCAAGGACGCAACCGTTGCACAGCTCGGCCGTGCAAGACAGGTCAAGGTCAATAAGGAAAGAACCATCATTGTTGACGGCGCGGGCGCAAAGGACGCCATCGCGGCAAGAGTTGCACAGATTCGCAGCGAATATGCGGCATCGACCTCCGAATTCGATAAGGAGAAACTCTCCGAGCGTCTTGCAAAGCTCGCGGGCGGCGTCGCCGTCATCAAAGTCGGCGCGGCTACCGAGGTTGAGATGAAGGAGAAGAAGCTCCGCATTGAGGACGCGCTCAACGCAACCAAGGCTGCGGTTGAGGAAGGCATCGTCGCAGGCGGCGGCACGGCATATATCAACGTCATTCCCGAGGTCGCAAAACTCGCGGACGCCACCGAGGGCGACGAGCGCATCGGCGTTAAGCTGATTCTGAAGGCACTCGAAGCGCCGCTGCATCAGATTGCCGAGAACGCAGGTCACGACGGCGCGGTCGTCGTCGACAAGGTCAAGAACAGCGGCAAGGTCGGCTACGGCTTCGACGCCTACAACGAGACCTATGTCGACATGATGGAGGCCGGCATCGTCGACCCGACCAAGGTCACGAGAAGCGCACTCCAGAACGCGGCGTCCATCGCCTCCACGGTTCTCACTACCGAGGCGGTCGTTGCCAACCAGCCCGAGCCCGCACCGGCTGCTCCCGCAGCAGACCCGAGCATGGGCGGTATGTATTGATTTCAACCGAAAATTTCAAAATTCGCCGAACGGTAAATCCGTTCGGCGAATTTTTTTGCCGTCGGTCTATCGGTCCGATTTATCGGGCTGATAGACCGCTATACTGTAAGCGGAAGGGGGAATGCTCTATGATTGAATCGGAAGAAGTTCTACGCCGCGCCGCCGCGCTGAAAGCGAAGTACGGCACGGCAAATCCGTTTGCGCTTGCCCGCAGTCTGCACGTCGAGCTGCTCGTCCGCGAGCTCGGCTCGCTCAAGGGCTTTTACAAGGACGTGTACGGCACGCCGTTTATCTTTCTCAACCGACATCTGAAGCGCGGCGAGGCAACGCTCGTCTGTGCGCACGAACTCGGGCATCATCTGCTGCATCGCGAATTTGCCGCGTTCGGCTTTGAGGAAACATCGGTCTTTTCCCCCGCGTCGCGGCGCGAATATGAGGCGAATCTGTTTGCCGCCGAACTGCTGCTCGACACGCGCGAGGTGCGCGAACTTGCCAAAGAGGGGCTGACCCGTGCGCAGATTGCCGCCGAACTGCGCGCCGACGAGCGGCTGGTCGACTTAAAGCTTGCCGCGATGGGACTCGCGGCAAAATAATGCGTAAAAATTTCCGCTTTGCTCTTCTCTATCCCGAAAAAATGTGATAAGATAGAAGCAGTCACGAATGGAGGGATTCTATGTCGAACCGACCGCTGACCGCGCCGTGCGCGTCCAAGCTGCCGAGTGAGTTTTCCGCCGGCTGGAACAGTCTGACCTTTCCCGCCGAAAACGGTGTGGAGCTGCTGTATCAGCTTTATATTCCGCAAAATTTCGATATGGCAAAGCGTTATCCGCTGATTCTCTATATGCACAGCGCCGGCGTCCGCTGCGACGACAATTCGCATATTTACACCGGAGAAGCGAAATTCTTACGCAACCTTGAAGCAAACGCCTATCGGGACGGGGTGCTTGTCCTCGCGCCCTGCTGCCCGAGACCCGAGAAGTGGGTCGGCGTCGACCGCTGGAACGGACTTGAATTTGACGCGGATACACTGCCGCAGACCCGCTATATGGCGGCGGCAATCGAACTGTTCGCCGATGTGTGCGCAAACCTGCCGGTCGACCTTGCACGCCGCTCGCTCTACGGTATGTCGATGGGCGGCTTTGCCGTCTGGGACATTCTCGCGCGCTACCCGCACACCTTTGCGGCGGCAATCGTCGCGGCGGGCTGCGGCTCGCCGAAGCAGGCGGCGCAGATGACCGACGTCGCACTGTGGATTTTCCACGGTACGGCGGACAATGCCGTTCCGTTCCGCAGTGCCGAGATCATGCGCGACGCGCTGACCGCCGCGGAGCACCCGTCGCTGAAATTTACCGCCTTTGAGGGTGCAGGACACGGTATTTGGGTGCCGACTGCCGACACCGAGGGACTGTACGACTGGCTGTTTTCCAAGAAGCGCGAAGAAAGCGAGGCAGACGCATGAAACTTGTTTTGCTCGACGCCGCCACGCTCGGCGACGGACTGGATTTCGGCGTGCTCGACCGCTTCGGCGAGGTCGTTCGCTATCCGATGACCCGTCCCGACGAGGTCGGGGTACGCATTGCCGACGCCGATATTATCCTCATCAACAAAATCAAAATTACCGAAGCCGTTCTCGCGGCGGCAAAGCAGTTAAAACTGATTTGCATTTTCGCCACGGGGTACGACAACATCGACCTTGCCGCCTGCCGCGCGGCGGGTGTCGCGGTCTGCAACGTCAAGGGCTATTCGACGCACAGCGTCGCCCAGTTGACCGTGCTGATGGCACTGACACTCTGCGAAAAACTCGGCGCGTACACCGATGCGGTCAAAAGCGGCGAATACCGAAGAAGCGGACTTGCCAACAAGCTTTCGCCGGTCTACCGCGAACTCTACGGCAAGACCTGGGGCATTGTCGGCGCGGGCGCAATCGGCTCGCAGGTCGCACGCGTCGCCGAAGCCTTCGGCTGCCGTGTGCTCGCCTACAAGCGCACGCCCACCGACGAATTTGAATGCGTCCCGCTCGACACGCTGCTTGAACAGTCCGACATCGTTTCACTGCACACGCCGCTAAACGACGGCACGCGCGGACTGATCGGCGCGCGCGAGCTTGCCTTGATGAAGCCGGACGCCATTCTCGTCAATGTCGCGCGCGGCGCAGTCACCGACGAAGCGGCGGTCGCCGAAGCGATCAAGGCGGGCAGGCTCGGCGGCTTTGCAAGCGACGTCTACTCGACCGAGCCGTTTGGCGAAGACCACCCGTTCAGTTCCCTGCTCGGGCTTGACAATGTTCTGCTCACACCGCACATGGCATGGGGCGCAATCGAAGCGCGTGTGCGCTGTCTCGGCGAGATCGTAAAGAACATCGACGCATTTCTCGGCGGCGAAAAGCGCTGCCGCGTCGACTGACAGAAAGGCGGAAGCTATGATAAACGACGATTTTCTGACCCTGACCATCGGCAAGCAGAAGAACATTGCCTTAATCGCGCACGACTCCAAGAAAGCCGAACTGATTGACTGGTGTAAGGCGAACAAAGAAACCCTTGCCAAGCACTTTCTCTGCGGCACGGGAACGACCGCCCGCATGGTGACCGAGGCGACCGACCTGCCGGTCAAGGGCTACAACAGCGGTCCGCTCGGCGGCGACCAGCAAATCGGCGCAAAAATCGTCGAGGGACGCATCGACCTTGTCATTTTCTTCTCCGACCCGCTGACCGCACAGCCGCACGACCCCGACGTCAAGGCGCTGCTCCGCATCGCGCAGGTCTACGACATTCCGATTGCCAACAACCGCGCCTCGGCGGATTTCATTCTCACCTCGAAGTACATGAACGAGGAATACGAGCATACCGTCATCAATTACACCAAAAGCATACAAAAACGGGCAAAGGATTTAAAAGCATGATTAACTTTGAATGCGACTACACCGAGGGCGCGCACCCGCGCATTTTGGAAGCCCTCATCAAGACAAATTTTGAGCAGACGAGCGGCTACGGCAAGGACGCCTACTGCGAAGCGGCGCGCGAAAAAATCAAAGCGGTCTGCGAGACCCCCGACGCCGATGTGCATTTTCTCGTCGGCGGCACGCAGACTAACACGACGGTGCTGTCCGCCCTGCTCCGCCCCTATCAGGGCGCGATTTCGGCAACCGAGGGGCATATCGCCACGCATGAGACCGGCGCGATAGAAGCGACGGGACACAAGGTGCTGACGCTCCCCTGTGAAAACGGCAAAATCACCGCCGACGAAATCGAGGCATACTGCGCCGCACATTACGCAAGCGGCACAAGTGAGCATACCGTTCAGCCGGGCGCGGTTTATCTCACGTTTCCCACCGAATGCGGCACGATTTATACGAAAGCCGAACTTGCCGCCATTCGCCGTGCCTGCGACGCCTACGACCTGCCGCTGTTTCTCGACGGCGCACGTCTCGGCTACGGTCTGGCTGACCCGAACTGCGACCTCACGCTGCCCGAGCTTGCGTCGCTCTGCGACATTTTCTATATCGGCGGCACAAAATGCGGCGCGTTCTTCGGCGAGGCGGTCGTGATCCGCAATGCGAAGTACAAGAAGGATTTCCGCTATTTTATCAAGCGGCACGGCGGTATGTTTGCCAAGGGCAGACTGCTCGGCATTCAGTTCGGCGTTCTGTTTGAGGACGGGTTGTATTTTGACATCTGCCGCCACGCCGTCGAGCAGGCACTCCGCATTCGCAAAGCCTTTGCTTCGCGCGGCGTCGAATTTTTCGGGCAGTCGATGACCAATCAGCAGTTCCCGATTCTGACCGAGGCGCAGGTCAACTATTTTGCCGCGGACTACCTCCCCGAATACTGGGGCCCCGCCGCAGACGGCAAAAAAATCATGCGCTTCTGCACAAGCTGGGCGACCAAGGACGAGGCCGTCGACAAATTGGTCGCCGACATCGCGAAAATGCCTGTATAACCGATTGCAGCACAAACCGGCGACGCGACGCGCCGCCGGTTTTTTCACGCAAAAAAGCACCCCGAAGGGTGCTTTTTTGTGATTTGGGTTATGCGGTTGCCTTACTTGACGAAGTTTGCCTTCGCAGCATCGCAGTAGTGCATGATTGCGTAGCAGAGAACCTTCAATGCTTCGGGGTTGCCCGCCTTCTGCTTCAGCGTGCAGTAGTACTCCAGACCGTCAACCACGAAGGTCTTCATGACGCGCGCCTGATTCTCCGTTCCGTAGCCGCTGTATACATTCAGCGTCAGCTTCTGTCTCAGATCCAGTGCCGAAATCTCATTGATTTCAACCAACGGCTTCGTTCCGCTCATATCCCACTTCGCATACGGAATCGCAATCTCCTGCCCATCGCCGAATGCGTCGGTGTAGGTGCAGACAAACGTCAGATCACTGTAATCCGTGCTTGCTCCGCTTTCCGCCGTCAGCGTAATCTTGAAGCGGACCTTATCCAACAGCTCTGCAGACATACCGATGCCCTTGAACTGTGCCGTTTCTCCCTCGACCAGTGCCACCGACGAGAAGCTTCCGTTCATCGCCGTGTCCGCATAGTCGCTGATGCTGCTTCTGATTAAGCCCGCATCAATGTCCGCAAGTCCTGCGTTCACCAGTGCGTCGGTCGCATACCCGAAGTTGTTCTGCGCAAGTGCGCCGTAGTTCAGAATTGCGACGACCAATGCCTTGAAGTCGGCATCCGTGCTCTTGTTGTATCTGCTGTACAGCATCTTCTGAATGCTCTGGTTTTTGAATGTACGGCTGTCTACCGTGCCGTCGGCATTGATGCCGTAGAACGTGATCTCCAGCAGGTTGCCCATGCAGGTTGCCGGGATGCCTTCGATGACGTAGTTGACCTTGCCGTCGACCACGATCTTATCCGTCAGGACAAAGCGTCTTGTCTGGATATCCGCATCGGCTGCGTCAACCTTGTTGCCGTTCGGGTCAAGCAGGTCAATCACTGCGTAGAAGTCCGAATATGCATTGACATAAGTGCTCGATACCATGAACTTCAGCAGAATCGAAGACTGTACCTCAAGGCTGTTCGAGGCGCTGATCTTCGTGCTGCCGACCACAGTCGTTGCCGTCGGGCGAACACCGTGATGCCGTCAAAGTCGCCTGCGAGGTAAACCGTCGTCTTCGGCGTTACCGTTTCGACAACGTCTGCCTCTACCGTAATCGTATCGAGTGCCTTTGCCGCGTCCATAGCCGCCTGTACCGTCGCATAACCGACATCGCCGATGTATGCAGCGTAAGTTTCGGGAACTTCGGGCAGCGGATCGGTTGCACGGGTCTCGGTCGCGCCGCAGACCGTGCAGGTACGGGTTTCTTCACCCGCTACGCCGGGCT
>SFNW01000094.1 GCA_004554105.1 Clostridiales bacterium
CTTCTCGGGGATTATGACCGCTTGCTGGAAAGAACAGAGCATTTTCATGCGGTATATCAAAAAATGTGGTTGGAATTCAACAAGCCGCACGGCTTTGATATTCAGGATATTCGCATCGGCGGTTTGATGCAGCGAGTTAAAAGTTGCAGGATGCGCATTGCCGATTACATAAACGGCGGTGTTTCGGAAATCCTCGAGCTTGAAGAAGAAATGCCAAACGGCAGCACAGGCATCTATTGGGACAGAATCGTAAGCCCGAATGTTGTATAATGCATTGACAATGGATAATATCAATCTAAGTGAAGTCATCCGCAATTTTGATATAGACTATTCGGTGAAGGCATACGGCAACGGTCATATAAACGGCACTTTTCTTGCGCAGTCGAATGTGTTTGTCCTCCAAAGAATCAATACGGACATCTTCAAAAACCCGTATGCGCTGATGGAGAACATCGAAAAGGTGACGCAGTTTATCCGAAATAAGGTTGTAAAACGGGGCGGTGACCCGAACAGAGCAACACTGACGGTCATCAAGACGCTCGACGGCAAAAGCTGCTATCGGTACGATGCGCAAACCTATTTTCGGATGTATCGGTTTATACCCGATACCGTCACAATCGAAACCGAAAAGACGAATGAAGCTTTGTTTCAAGCCGGCAGAGGCATCGGGCGTTTTCAGGCGATGCTTGACGATTTTCCGGCAGCGTGCCTTCACGAAACAATCCCTGATTTCCATAACACGCCGAAACGAATCGAGGCGCTGAAAAAAGCAATCAAAGCCGATGTCGCGGACAGAGCCGAAAGTGTCAAGGACGAAATCGCTTTTGCGCTGTCCCGCGCAGGCTTTGCGGACACAGTGGTAAACGGGCTTCGGGATAAATCCATACCGCTTAGAGTTGCGCACAACGATACCAAACTCAACAACATTCTCTTCGACAAGAATACGCTTGAGGCGGTGTGCGTCATTGACCTTGACACGGTCATGCCCGGGAGCGCGCTCTATGATTTCGGCGACGCGCTCAGAATGGGGGCTTCAACTGCTGCCGAGGACGAAACCGACCTTGACAAGGTATGGTTTGACGAAGAAGCCTTTCGGTGCTTTGCGCGGGGATATTGTATGGAATTCGGGGACAAACTGACCGAATCGGAAAAGAATTTGCTTTCCTTTGCACCAAAGCTGATGACCTATGAGTGCGGCATCCGGTTTCTGACGGACTATCTGGATGGAGACACCTATTTCAAGATTCATCGGGAAAATCAGAATCTTGACCGCGCAAGAAATCATTTCAAGCTGGTTGCCGACATCGAAAGCAAAGAAGAAAAATTAAAAAGTATTATAAGCGGACTTGTATCATAACCGCCGGCTTTGCCGGCGGTTTTTTCACGCGGTATTCCGACTTTACATAGACTGTAGTATATTCTGACCTTCGGAGGAATGCCATGCTGATTCATATTGTCGAGGCGGGCGAAACGGTTTACGGCATTGCCGCCCGCTACGGCGTCTCACCCGCGCGCCTGCTCAGCGACAACGGGCTGTCCGCGTCCGATTCGCTCGCCATCGGGCAGGCGCTGCTTATTTTGTTTCCCGCCGAGACCTATACCGTGCAGTCGGGTGACACGCTGTTTTCGATTGCCGCGGCGACGGGGACAGATGTGATTACGCTTTTGCAAAACAATCCCTATCTTGCCGACGCGGCGGCTTTGCGTCCCGGGGAAAGCCTTGTTATCCGCTATGCGGAGGAGAAGCGTCGCCCCGTCTACATCACCGGCTACGCCTATCCGTTTATCAATCCGAGCATTCTCTACCGCGCACTGCCGTATCTCAGCTATCTGACGGTTTTCGGCTACGGCTTTACACCCGAGGGCGAGCTTATCGGCATTGATGACGCACCATTGATTTCGGCGGCGTATCGGTTCGGCGCGGCGCCGGTGATGCTGTTGTCCTCGATTACCGAAAACGGGACCTTCAGCAGCGAGCGCGCAAGCCTGCTCTTCAACGACCTTGCCTTGCAGGAGACGGTGCTTGACAATATTCTCACCGTCATGCGGGAAAAGGGCTATGTCGGGCTTGACATCGACTTTGAATATGTCAATGCGGAGGACAGAGAAGCATTTATCGCCTTTGTCGGAAACGCAAGACGGCAGCTTGCACCCTACGGTTACTTTGTCAACACCGATCTTGCGCCGAAAACCTCGGCGACGCAGTCGGGGCTGCTCTACGAGGCGCACGACTATGCCGCACTCGGCGCAGTGTCGGATACGCTCTTTCTGATGACCTACGAGTGGGGGTACACTTACGGGCCGCCGCTTGCCGTCGCGCCGCTTGACAAGGTGGAGCAGGTCGTCGCCTATGCCGTGACCGAAATCGACCCCGCAAAGCTCCTGCTCGGCATTCCGAACTACGGCTACGATTGGACGCTGCCCTACGAAAAGGGGGTGACGGCGGCGCGTTCACTCGGCAACGAGGAGGCGGTGAAGCTGGCGGCGCGCTACGGTGCGGAAATCCGCTTTGATTCGGTTGCGGCGTCGCCGTACTTTGCGTATACCGACGAGAGCGGTGCTGCGCATATCGTCTGGTTTGAGGACGTGCGCAGCATTCTCGGCAAGCTGAATCTCATGGACGAATACGGTCTGCGCGGCGCGGGCTATTGGAATGTCATGCGCCCGTTTGCGCAGAATTTCGCCCTGCTCGGCGCGCTCTACGATATTGAGAAGCCGGGGGTATAGTTTTTGCAAAAAAGCAGCGGAACGCCGAAGCGTTCCGCTGCTTTTGGGTTTGGATTTATTTCTTCTGTTTGACCATCGGCATCTCGGTCATGCGCAGTTTGGCGCAGCCGTAGGGGTAAAGCTCGGCGTCGACCGGCGCGGAAAGCGCGGTGCGCGAGCGCGGCGTTTTGTCCGCTACCGTGGTGTAGCCCTCGGCATAGTCCCAGTCGACACGGCTGAGCTTGGCTTTCAGCACAAGGCGCGGCTGCTTTGACGAGAAGGGAATCTCGTCGCCCTGCCGCTCGACAACCTCAAAGTCGTCCGAGGCAAAGCCGTACCGCCACTCCGAGTGGGGAATCAGCTCATAGTCGCAGTAGGGGAATTTGCGCTCGACGCCGTTGCGCTCGTATTCGTGCATACGGTATTCGGTTTCGATCGGCAGAGAAAAGACCAGCGGACCGTATTCGACGGTTTTCAGCCCGAACGGACGGTTCACCGTGTGCGGCGTGTCGGTGAAGCAGAGTTCAATCGTCTCTTCGCCTGCCCACAGCTTGTCAATGGAGAGCGTTCCGCGCCCCGCGTGCGGCAAGCCGTTGACCGTCACGTTCTTGGCAAATGCGGGAATGCGGAGCTTCAGCGGGAAACGGACGGGCGCGTCGGTCTTGACCGTGAGGCGCGCGCTAAAGCGGAACGGGTAGTCGGTCTCGACGCTGACGCTCACGCCGACGCCGTTGATTTTTGTCGTCAGCGTAGCGGGCAGCAGCAGCGCGACGTGAATGCCGCGCGCCGTGCGCAGGAAGGTGTTCAGCGCAAGCTTCGGATAGGCTTGGTTGAAGTTCGCCGTGCAGCAGCCGAAGTGCGGCTCGAGTCCGAACAGATGGGCGCCCGCGCCGTTGGTGCGGAAGAAGGTTTTCCCGGGAAATTTCATGCAGGCAATCTGATTGACCATCTGGTCGTACTGGTGACTCCACATATCGTCGCTGATCGTCGCGGGCAGGGCGTTGAACGCGGCTTTTTCCAGTCGCTCCGCCCAAATCCGCTTGCCGGTCAGCTCGTAGAGAATTTCGCAGGTGTACATCAGTTCGGCGACGCTGCACAACTCGGTGCCGCGGTTGTTGGCGATACCCGAGAGACATTCGTCGCCCGTAAAAGTGCCGACGGCGGTGCCGTTGTAGGTTTCGAGCAGCTTCCAGAGTTCCTCGGCGCGACCTGTATCGGGCGTGCCGAGCAGCTTTGCCGTGACCGCCTCGTATTTGAGCATCATGCAGAGGTTGACGGCATGGGTCTCAAACGTCCATTTGTTTAAGGGACGCTTCCACGCCTCGGTATGCGCGTTGTAGTCCTCGCCCTGTTCTTTGAGCAGCTGCGCGAGGTCGCGAATCCATTCCTCCGGCTCGCGGTCATAGAGGTAGGACAGCGGAATCATACATTCAAACCAACGGAATTTGCCCCAGCGGAACAGCGTGATTTTCCCCGATTTCATCTCCTCGTAGAGACATTTCATCGCGCGGCGAAGCCCGTCAAAGGCGCGCGTATGCCGCATTCCGTGCGTAAATTCGCAGTAGAGCGCAAGCACCTTGCCGATCAAGAAGACCGCCCAGACGTCGTATTCCGCGCGCGCGTCGTCCGCGCAGGGGCAAATCCAGCCGTCGGGCTTCTGCCGCTCTAAAATGGCGTCGATGTACTTGTCCGCGCGGGCTTGCATATCTTTATCGTCGAGCAGACAGCCGAGCGGAATGAAGCCGTCCAGCCAGTAGGGAACGCGCTCCCAGCCCTCGCGCTCGCCGCCGATCCATGCGCTGTCGCGCACATCGGGCCAGATTTTGTCGAGATTGCCCGAAAGTCCCTGCGCCTGAATTTCAAGCTGACGCTTGAGCCAGCCCTGCGGTTTGATTTCGTTATAGTTAAAGTGCCGATACATGGTGTTTTTTCTCCTTTGCACCGTTTTTGCTTGTTCATATCGTAGCATACCCGCCGCAAAAAAACAATGTACAAAATCCGCTTTTACCTTGCAAATATTGCGCTTTCATCTTGCAAAAGGAAATTGCTTTTGCTAAAATGAAAGCAGAATCAAAGCGAGGTGATTGTATGCTCAGTATGGACAGTCTGCCGACCTACCGTTTTTCCTCTTTCCGTTATTTTGACAAGGGGGAACACCACATGGAGCGCACCTTCCGCGAGGACGTGCTGCTGCTCGTGATGGACGGCGTTCTGCGCTTTCACGAGGACGGAACGCCGGTCGAGGTCGGCAGCGGCGAGTTTTACATTCAGCGGCACGGGCTGCATCAGGTCGGCATTGAAGAGAGCGATACGCCAAAGTATTTCTATATTCATTTTATCGGCGGCTTCACGCCCTCAAAGCACATGCTGCCGATTCGCGGCAAGGCGAATATGGCGGCGCTCTTTCCGCTGATGCAGCAGCTTGAAACGCTCCGCGTGTCCGACGCGCCCGCCGTGCAGAAAAATGCGGTGTTTTATCAGATTTTGTCGGAGCTGTACAACACGGTCAACGCCTCGCCGACGCGTGAGCTGACGATGAAGGTTCTGGCGATTGTTTCAAAGAATATGCGCCGTACCCTGACGCTCGACGAGCTTGCCAATGCGTGCGGCTATAGCCGCAATCACATCATTCACGCCTTCAAGCGTGAGACCGGCATGACGCCCTACGCCTATATTCTTTCGCTTCGACTCGAGGCGGCGAAAAATCTCTTGCGCAACTCGCAGCTTCCCGTCGAGCAGATTGCCGCGGAATGCGGCTTCGGCAGCTACATCAATCTGTATAAGGAGTTCAAGAAGCACGAGCATTGCTCACCCGCAAAATGGCGGAGCGAGAACACCTGATTTCGGTTTTTTCGGTTTTGAAATCGGAAAACCTTGCAAAAATCACTAAAACGTGGAAAATAGTCCGATATTGCCCAAACCCGCTTGCAATCTGGGCTTTTTCGGAATAAGATGAAATCACGGATTGCAAAAATCAAGATTGACGGGAGGCAAGCATGAAGACCGAAATTCTGATTCAAAACGGCAAAACCGTGATTTGCACAGACGGTTTGCCGGTGGCGGAAATCCTGCCGTGCGACGGTGCGGTCGACCGCTTTGAAGCGATTGAAGACGGCGTTTGGCTGTGGAAGCGGCAGACCGAGACGCCCGTCGACAAAATGCGCATGGAGGTCGTGCTGCTCGGCGAGCCGGACTTTACCATGATTCCCGGCATCAGCTACAACGGCAACGGCTGGGGAACGACGCCCGAATACGTCGGCGACCGCTTTGAGGGGACGCCGTGGACCTTTGCGTCGCACCGCGCGACGATTCCGTCCTGCACCTACAGCGAAAACGCCCTTGTCAGCCTTGCACTGATGGCACAGGCGGAGGATTCGTCCGCCTGCTCGCTTTACCGGGTCGAGGCGGGAGAACTGCACGCGGTGATTTTCCCCGAGGAGGAATGCCCCAAGACGCTGCAGCGGCATTTTTGGGGCGCACCGTTTTACGGCACGATGCAGCCGCGCCGCGACTTTGTCGCCGTTCTCATGGTAAAGCCCGCAGACGGCGGCGTGCACCGCTACCGCACGCTGCTTGATTTTGCATGGCGGTACTACGGGCATCCGATTGCCGCGCCGATGCCGGCAACGGAATTGTATCGGCTTTCGATTGCCTTTTCCCGCTACTTGTTTGAACGCGAGCAGGACGGCTTTGCCGCCTTCACGACCGGCGCACAGTGGCACATGGACGGCACGACCTACCGCAAGACCGAGCATACCTATGAAATCGGCTGGGTCGGGCAGAGTGCTTCCATGGCAAACGCGTTCATTTGGGACTATATGCAGACCGGCGACCGCGAAAAACTCGACCTGGCGCTTGAAGCGCACGACAGCTGGCTTAAGGAAGGACAGTTTCCCGCCGGGCATTTTGCCGCGCGCATCGTTCGCGACCCGTGGCGCTACGAGCCGTTTGACAAGGACTATGTGCCCGACCGCTGGAAGTGCGGCGAATGCGATTACGAGATGTTCAAGGGCTTTGCGGGCAGAAAGTTCCGCCGTGCGCCCGACGGAAAAATTCTTCTGACGCACGACGCCTGCAACAGCGGGACAGGTGCGGAGGGCTACTTCGAGGCATACGGGCTGCTGAAGCAGTGCGGCATCGACAAGCCCGAGTATCTTGCGGCGGCACTGCGCGTCTGCGATTTCGCACTGCAAAATCAGGACGGCGAGGGCGCGCTTGCAAAGTCGTGGGACGACGACGGCAAGGTGCTGACCAAAAAGGGAACGATAGCCGCGTTTTTGATTCTGCCGCTGATTACCGCCTACCGTCTAACAAAGGAAGAAAAATACTTCGACGGCGCGGTCCGCGCGTTCGACTTCTACTACAGCGCACTGGAGCGCGACGGCTTTACAACTGCGGGCGCACTCGACACCTACTGCATCGACAAGGAGTCCTCAAGCCCGCTGCTACGCGACGCACTTGCGCTCTATGACGTGACCGGCGATAAGAAGTAT
>SFNW01000009.1 GCA_004554105.1 Clostridiales bacterium
GCAGCAATGCGGTCTTTTTTAATCACGGTGCAAAAGAAAAATCCGAACGCATTGCGTTCGGATTTTTGGTGACCCGTGGGAGAATCGAACTCCCGTTACCGCCGTGAAAGGGCGGTGTCTTAGCCGCTTGACCAACGGGCCAATGGTAGCGGAAGTTGGACTTGAACCCACGACCTATCGGGTATGAACCGATTGCTCTAGCCAGCTGAGCTATTCCGCCATTTGCTCTGTCTTTCTCAAACATCGCGATGATTAGTATACCACAGAGACGCCGACTTGTCAACAGTTTTTTTGAAAAATCGCGGCTCTTTTCAGTCTTCTGTAGACGGCGCGCCGATTTTGTGGTAGAATAAGAAAGAAAGCGAAACCGAAGCAGGAAAAGAGGGAAGCGTATGCGGATTCCGAGCGAAATCGAATACTTTTTGCGCCGCCTTTGCGACAGCGGGTATGAGGCGTATCTTGTCGGCGGCTGTGTGCGCGATTTTCTGCTCGGGGAGACGCCGAACGACTTCGACGTGACGACGAGCGCACTGCCCGAGGAGACCGAGGCGGTTTTTGCGTCCGACCGCGTGGTCGAGACCGGACTGAAGCACGGCACGGTCACGGTTCTGCACGGCGGCGTGTCGGTCGAAATCACGACCTACCGCACCGAGGGCGCGTACAGCGACGGGCGGCACCCCGACAGCGTCGCGTTTACGCGCAGTCTTGTCGAGGATTTGCGGCGGCGCGATTTCACGGTCAATGCGATGGCGATGGACATGGCGGGGCGCATCGAAGACCCGTTCGGCGGCAGGGCGGATTTGGACGCGCGTTTGCTGCGCGCAGTCGGCGACCCCGTGATCCGCTTTTCGGAGGACGCGCTCCGCATTCTCCGCGCGTTCCGCTTTTCCGCAAAGCTTGGCTTTGCCGTTGAGCCGCAGACCTTGCAGGCGGCGTTTGCGCTGTCGCCGCGCCTTGGCATGGTTTCGCGCGAGCGCATTTTTGCCGAGCTGGACAAACTGCTCTGTGCGCCGCACGCCGCAGACGCGCTCCTTTTGATGGCGGACGGCGGCGTGTTTGACTGTATTTTTGCAAATCCGCGGCTGAATCGCCGTTCGTTTTCCTATCTTGCAAGCCTGCCGCGCCGCGCCGATATTCGCCTTGCAGCACTGCTTTACGGCGACGAAAACGCCGAGCGGCATATCGAGTCGCTGAAGCCTTCGACGGCGTTTGCAAAGCGTGTATGCGGCATTCTGCGCGCTTCTCCGCCCGCGTCGCCGGCGTTGTCCGCGCTGCGTCGCTTTGTCTATGCAAACGGCAGCGAAATCGCGCACGACGCCGCGCTGATTCTGGCAAACGAGCTGCGCGGTATGGAGGAATTGCCCGCGCGGCTTGACGCGCTGCTTGCGAGTGAGGACTGCTTTGCCCTGCGCGACCTGAAAGTCGGCGGCGACGATGCGCGCAAAGCGGGATTCTGCGGCGCCGCCATCGGCAAGGCGCTCGAAAGCGTCCTGTTTGCCGTGTTTGACGGCAAAATCGACAATTCCCACGCCGCCGAAACCGAATTTCTTTTGGCACTCGGCACAAAAGCGGTTGACAGCACGGGAAAAGAATAGTATAATATAGAAGTATAGAAAATATCAGAGGAGGTGCGGGAGTCAATGGCAAACGAAGTCAGCTACATTGAATACAAGGGCAGAGCATTCGTTCGCGAAAACGATACGATATGCTACGGCAATATGACCGACAAGTGCATTTTGTATATGCTCATTATGTCGTATAAAAAGTTCGGCAATACCGAAATCCCCGACAAGATTCTCATTCAGGTGCTTTCGACCGATCAGTCAAAGCCCTTTGCGGACAGAATCATCAAGCAGGGAGAAAAGAAGGGTTTGTACGACGCGTTGGACGTGGGAGTAATATGGCTCGAGCGTGCCCTTGCGTAGGTACGGGCGGTAAATTTGGCACAGAACAAGACGGGAGAGCGGCAGCTCTCCCGTCTTTATCTATGCTCGCCCTATCGCCGTATCGTATACGGCTTCAAGGACGAGCATAGATTCTGCACTCAAATTTACCGCCCTCGGCGTAGTGGGGGTGTTTGCTTTGCGCCTCCTTGCGTAGGTACGGGCGGAAAATTTTGCACAGACCGAAAAAGGAGAGCGCGGCTCTCCTTTTTCTATCTCCGCTGAATTTCTTGCCGTATGGTATACGGTTGCGAAAATCAGCGAAGATTCTATGCTCCGGCAAGGCAAGGATTTGGCATTCTTTCGCCTTTTCGTAGGGACCGGCGTCCTCGACGGTCCGACGCACGCTTTTGGCGATTTGTGAATCTGCTGCTCAGTAAAAAAGGAATCCCAACCGTTTTCGGTTGGGATTCCTTTGCCTATCTCTATCCGTTCAGCATCTTGCGCAATGCGCACAGGCAGTCGCGCAGGTCGACGGTTTCGTCGCCGTTTAAGTCGGCGGCGGCGATGTCGATGCTGTCGGTATACTGCGACGCTCTGCGCAAAACGAGAATCACGTCGACAAGGCTTAGTGCGCCGTCGCTGTTGACATCGCCGTAGTTGACGAGCGGCGCGTCGGCAAAGACGTAGCCGTCGCCGACCTCGGCGGCAATCGGGATTCTGCCGTCCGCATCGGGGGCGGTCGACAGCGGCGTGATGTATTCGCCGCGCACACGGTAGAGCAGGCGGCTGTCGCTCGCATCGGCGGGCAGGGTGGTTTCAAACGCGGTGCTTGCCGCCGCGTCGCCGCTTTGCGTAAAGCTGTACAGCTCAAACGCCGCATCGCCCGCGCGGGCGGCAATCGCGTCGTACTGCGCGCCCGAATCGCTTGCCGCCAGCTCGCGCAAGGTGTCGAAATTTTTCGTCTTTTGCCGTAGCGGAGTCTTATTCAGCACGGTGGTATAGACTGTGTCCGGCTCGGCGGGCAGTGTCGTTCCCGCGCCGATGACGACGCCGTTTGCCGCGTCGGCGGAATACGGCTCGACAAAGGCATTTCTGCCGTTTGCGGTCGTCGTGCCGCGGTAGGCGTGATAGCAAATCCATCGGTTGCCGTCATAGTCGGTCAGGTAGGAGGCGTGTCCCGTGCCGCACAGGCTGTCGGACTTCGTGAGAATCGGCGTGGGCTTTTTTGACCAGTTTTCCGCCGATTTCGGGTCGCCGCCCGTATAGGTCAGCTGTCCGAGCGAATAATACGGTGTCCAGTAGCCGCTGCCCGAGTACACAATAAAGACCGAGCCGTCGTCGCCGTAGACCGCCGTTGCGCCCTCGACGACCTTGGGATACCAGTTCCCGGGCTTGCTCGTGCTTTCACCGTAGCCGCCCGCTTCCCAGTCGTAGGTCGGCGTGCAGATGATGCCGGGCGTGCCGACGACCGTCCACGGATTTTCAAATTCGGCAATGCAGATCATCTGATGAAAGTCCGATGTGCCGCGTCCGGCTTCGGAGATAAAGGTGATATAGGGCTT
This sequence comes from Clostridiales bacterium, assembly GCA_004554105.1. Classification (GTDB taxonomy): domain Bacteria; phylum Bacillota; class Clostridia; order Oscillospirales; family CAG-272; genus UMGS902. The sequence goes on from SFNW01000009.1 coordinate 3,449, forward strand.
GCCGTCGATGCGGAGGACCGAACAGACTGCCGAGGAAGCAATACCAGCCTGCATTGTCCGCGCCGACGTCCTCGGCGGAGAAGTAGTGGATTTCGGGTGACCAAAGGTCTGCCGACCACGCCTTGCCGCTCTCGGGCTTGTAGATGACCTTGCCTGCAGCGGTCGGAAAATCGGCGAGATTTGAGGCGCAGTAGAGCAACAGCGAAGTGCCGCCGGTGGCGATATAGTAGTAATTGCCGTCGTACTTAAACAGCCACGGGTCTGCGCCGTTTTTGCGAATCATGTTGCCGAAGGAGACGCTGCCGACGACCTCGCGGTCGAGCGAAACCGTCTCGCCGACGGTCAGCACCGACTGCATGCCTGCATTACCGGAAAGTGCCGTCAGCCGCGAAAAATCGCCGCCGTCGAGCGTGACCGAGAAACTGCCGCCGTAAGTGCCGACCGCATTGTTTGTGCTGAGCAGAATCGCGCCGCCGATGCTGCCGCCGTTGACCGAAAGCGCAATTTCACCGGAGAAAGCGTCTGTATCGGCTGCGGGGGCAAATACGACAATGCCGTTTTGCAGTGTGCCGCCGTTGACGGTGAGGCGGATATTGCCGGAAAAAGCACCGTCGGGACCGGCGAAGACCCGTTCGACGACCCTGCCGCCGTTGACTGTCAAATCAATGTTGTAGGGCTTATCCGCATTGCCCTTGGAGCAGCCGCCGCGCACGCGATACCAAGTGCCGCTGTTTACCGTAAGGCTGCAAGCCTTGCCGTTCGGATTCGTCGCGCCGCCGAGTACCGTCATGTAGCCGGTTGCGTCGCCTTCAAACGAGCAGGTCAGCCCGTCGCCCATCGTGAGGGGGTAAAAATAGCCGTAGATGCCGAGACTGTTTTTCGTATTGATGATGGAAATGTCGCAAAATTCGGTTTCGCCGCCGCAGAAAAACGGTGCGCCGAAGTACAGAGCCGCGCCTGCGGTTTTCGCATAGTCAACGCCGCCGAAAACCGAGGTAACCGTCACTTTGCCCGCGTGGGTCGGCGCGACAAATCTCTCGCTGACCGTGTATGCGCCGCAGACGACCGCCGTGCCGCCGTCCGTAAGTGCGGCGTAGGCGTCGTTCAGACTGCCGAGCGGCGAATCGGCACTTGTGCCGTCTCCCGTGCCGCCGTCGGCAAGGTAGACAACGCCGTCTACCGCTGTCGCACAGACCGAAAACAGCGCACAGAGCGCCACAAGCAAAAGCCATGTTGCAAATCGTTTCATCGTCTGTCTCTCTTTCGATATTTCGTTTGATTTCATTGTAGCAGACTGCGACTTACAAAGTCAATGCAAAAAGCGGCATGAAAATGCCGCTTTTTTGTACAAAACGATATGAATTTTTTCAGCCGTTATAGACGTCGAACGAAACAACCGCCTTGAACAGGTCGCCGTCGGTCGTAATCGCCAGTCTGCCGCCCTGCAGTTCGGTCAGGCTTTGCGCAATCGACAGTCCGAGTCCGCTGCCCTCGGTATTGCGCGAGCTGTCGCCGCGCACGAAGCGCTCGGTCAGTTCCTCGCCCGACATCGGCAGCGGCTCTTTCGAGATGTTTTTGAAGGTGACGACCGCGCGGCTGCCGAGAACGGTAAGCTCGATGTAGACCCGCGTGCCGCTCTGCGCATATTTGCAGACGTTGTTCATCAGGTTGTCGAAGACGCGCCACATGCGTCTGCCGTCGGCAAAAATCATGACCGGCGTCTCGGGCAGAGTCAGCACCGGCGTAAGCCCGCTTGCCTCAAGCCGCTCGTTGTATTCGCCGAGCGTCTGCTCGAGCAGAATCCCCACCTCGCAGGGCGCAAGTTCGACCGAAAGATTGCCGGTCGACGCTTTGGACGCCTCGACCAAATCCTCAATCAGTTTTTTCAGCCGCGCCGACTGGCGGTCGAGAATGTCGAGGTACTGCCGCATGGTCTCGCTCTCGGGCTCCTCCTTCTTGATGAGGTCGACGTAATTGATGATCGAGGTCAGCGGCGTCTTGATGTCGTGCGACACGTTGGTAATCAGCTCGGTCTTCATGCGTTCGCTTCTTGTGCGCTCTTCTACCGCGCGGGAAAGCCCGTCGCCGATATTGCCGAGCGTTTCACCGAAGCGCTTGAAGTCACCGACCATGTGTCGGGTGTCGACCTTTTCGTCGAGCTTGCCCGCAGCGATGCTTTCCCCGCATTTCTGCAGCCGCCGCAGTGCCAGCGCCGCCCACAGAATCACGAAAAAGAGGATGACGCGGAAGAAAAACCAGTTGATGAGCAGACTGCCGGGGTCATTCCATGTGATGAGAATAAAGATAAACTCGAGCGCAAAGCAGCCGATGAGCATCAGCGCGGTTTTCCAGACGATCGGAATGCCGCCGAGCAGGGAAAAGATGGCTTTGACGGCTCTGCCGAAGAGAGAAAGCACGCGCCAAATCAAGGTGTTCTTAAACAGCCCGCCGACCTTGACGCGGGTCGCAAAACTCATCGTGTAGCCGAGGAAGAGCAGGAACAGTCCGACGCCGAGCAGGCAGAGAATTGCCGCACGGACGGCATCGTAGCCGGAGAACGCATAGAACAACTCGTTGGTCAGTCCAATGAAAAGGGCTGCAATGCCGCCGACAAGCACCGTATAGAGGTCAAACGGAATGCGGTCGATGATGTTCAGGCGCGGCTCGTCCTCGCCGCGGCGGTGACCCGCACTGCAATAGAGGAAGATGAGCAGCGCGAGAAAGAGCAGGACGCCGAGTGCCGTAAACGCGATGGAGGAATAGCGGAAACGGTAAGCCATATCAAGCAGCGAGGACACAAGCGCATATCGGTCGCTTGCCTCGGCGGGAATGACTTTTTTCGCGTACAGCGTCGCGCACAGCCGATAGAGCGTGATTTCGGCAGGCTCGGTGTGCGTCTCGTCATAGGCGGAGGTGGCTATCTCGGAGCCGTAGGCATACAGCTGCGGAGGAAATTCCGCTGCTGCCGTTGCTGCTGTCGTTCCTTCGGTTACTTCGGTATACGCGGCGGCTTCGGTAGCTTCCGTTTCTCCGCCGTAAGACAACGGCAGCTGTTCCCAATAGAAGGTGCGTGTTACGCTTTCCGAAAAAGCATAGCCTTCTCCGTTAAAGTTGCCGATCAGGGCTTCGCCGTGTTCATCTGTGACGGTATAGTAAAAGGAAGCGTCGGCGTAGAGCAGATCGAGGTCATTGCCGTTTGCATAGTTCAGCATGACCTCGTCCGCCGCGGAACGCAGCGCTGACCGCAAAATTTCCTGCCGATTTTGCGCGTATTCGCCCGTGTATACGCCGAGGTTGGCGTCCGCGACGATGACCGCCGTTGCGCCGACTGTGCCGAGCAGGGTCAGCACAAGGAGAAACAGCGCGGTCACCTTGGCAAACAGACTGTTTGTAAGCTTCATTTGCGGTTTCCTCCGTTTTCGAGTTTATAGCCCTGCGCCCACACGACCTTGAGATAGCGCGGCTCGGCGGGGTTGATTTCGATTTTCTCGCGCAGGTGGCGGATATGGACGGCGACCGTCCCCTCCGCGCCGAGCGGCGCGTCGTTCCAGACGCGGCGGTAGATTTCTTTCGGCGAAAAGACCTCGCCCGGGTGGCGAATCAGCAGTTTGAGAATCTCAAACTCGGTCGGCGTCAGCGAAATCGGCTCGCCGTCGACGAAAACCTCCTTGGTCTTGTCGCGCAGCTCGATGCCGCCGAGCGTATAGCTGCTGCCCGATTCGCTGTCCGCCGTTCCGCCGAGTTGCATATAGCGGCGAAGCTGCGAGCGCACGCGCGCCAGCACCTCAACGGGGTTGAAGGGCTTTGTGATATAGTCGTCCGCCCCCGTGTTCAGCCCGAGAATCTTGTCGGTGTCCTCGCTTTTGGCAGTGAGCAGAATGACCGGCACGTTGCTCTTCTCGCGCAGTTTGACCATGGCGGAGATGCCGTCCATCACCGGCATCATGATGTCCATGAGCACGAGATGAACGTCCTCTTTATCGAGAATATCGAGTGCTTCTGCACCCGTGTAAGCGCAATAGGTCGCATACCCCTCGGCAGAGAGGTAAATCTTTAAGGCGGAGACGATGTCGCGCTCGTCGTCGCAGATTAAAATGTTGTACATGACGGTTCTCCTTTTTGTGCGGAAATTTCGCCGTGCGCCGATTTTGGAAAATTTTGATTTTCATCTTGAAAAATACATGAGAATGTGATACGTTATAAGCATCTAATATTTGATTCGGAAAGTGCCTCGTTGCGCGCCGATATCTATTCATTCGGAAGGATAATATACTATGAAAAAGACGCAGATTTTTGTCTCGGCATTTTTGGCAGGCATTTTAATCGGCGTTGCGGGACTGGCTGAGCTTCTGCTCCGCGATACGCTTCCCTTTGCCGCCGCGCTTTCGCTTGGCGCAGTGCTCCTTGCGATTACCGTTTTGAATTTACATCTGTATACCGCGAAAGCGGGTTATCTGCTTTGGGACAGCACGACGGTGGGCAAGCGCGCCGTGCATCTGCTTGTCTCGCTCGTCGGCAATGTCGTCGGCGCGGGTGCTGTCGGCGTCGCGCTCGGCTATGTTTTCAAAAGCCGCGGCTTTGCCAAGGAGGCGGTTATCGAACGGTTTGACGTTGACCCCAAAAGTGCGGCGGTCAGCGCTCTGCTTTGCGGCATTCTGATGTTTGTCGCCGTCCACGGCTATCGCCGTGCGCGCAATGAATTCGTCGGCAGCCTTGTGCTGTTCGGTGCGGCTTCGGCAATCGTTTTGTGCGGCTTCGAGCATTCGATTACCGACGTGTTCTTCGTCGCCTTTACGAGAACGTCGATGCTTCGCGGTCTGACGGTAGCGGGCATTGCCGTACTCGGCAACCTTGTTGGCGCGGTGCTGTTTGAACTGCTCTACGAGTATAAGAAGAGCGACAGCGAGGTGCGCCGTGAGCAGGAGGCGGAGGAGGAAGCCGAATCCTCTTCTCACCGCCGTCATCATTTGCATCACTCGACCGGAGATGCCGAAAACAACTGAATCGAAAGGTTGCAGTTTGGCTTCAAAGCACCGCCTTTTGGCGGTGCTTTTTCTATGCTTCTTTATTCTGCGGTCTGCCCGAAGTAGGCGTCGACCGCATCGGCGACGGCTTCGGCAAAGGATTTGCGGAAGGCTTCGTCGGTCAGCCGCGCGGCGTCGGCTGCGTTTGAGATAAAGCCGACCTCAATCAGCACCGAGGGGACTTCGGTCTTGTAAAGAACGGTGTAGCAGTCTGTGCCGTGCATATCGCGCACGCCGACCGGCTTACCGTCGGGAAAGGCATTGTCGATTGCGGCTTTCAGCGCATCGGCAAGAAAAATCGGCTCGCTCGCTCGGACCGTAGGTCGGCTCGCCGTCGTCGTATTCGGTGTCGGGCTTGGTACTGCCGTCGTGCGTCAGAATGACGGTATAGCCCCGTGCTTCAAGCGCGGTTTTCGCAAGCGTTGTGAAGGCAAAATTGATGTCCGCCTCGGTGACGTCGCCGAGGTTTTCTTCATTTAAAGCACCGACGTCGCCGAGCCCGTGTCCCGCGTCGAGCACAACGGTAATCGCGCCGTCCGCGAGCGCCGCCTCGCGGATTTCGTTTGCACCGGCGGGTCCGGTTTTCCCACTGCAGCCGCCGAGCGCAAGTGCGCCGCAGAGCAGCAGGGTAAAGGCAAATTTATGCTTCATGGCAGTTCCTTTCGACAAAAACGGGCGGCAAAATCGCCGCTTTCTGCGTTTATGATACAAGGTTCGACGGTCAATGTCAATACGGTTAAGAAATTCTTAAACGGCGGAATTTTCCGAAAACGCTTGACAAGGGCGGCAGCGCGTGTTATCATAACTGTACTATCACGAGTGATACGGTAACGGAGGTGTCGCCATGAGTCTCATCTATGTCGATCTGCGCAGTCGAACGCCGATTTTCGAGCAGATCGTCGACGCAGTCCGCGACCTTGCCATTCGCGGGTTGATGAAGCCCGACGAGCATCTGCCGTCGGTGCGCGCGCTCGCCGCGGAGCTTGCCATCAACCCCAACACGATTCAGAAAGCCTATGGGGAACTGGAGCGGCAGGGCGTGATTTATTCGCTGGCGGGCAGGGGGAATTTCATTTCGCCCGATATTTCGTGGCTCGCCGATACGCACAGGGAAGAACTGCTCGGCGCAATCGGGGCGAGCATTGCGGCGGCGGCGGAATACGGCGTGCCGCGCGCTGCGGCGGAGAAAAAAATTGCCGAAGCGATGAAGAATTACGGAGGGAACGGACATGATTCGGATTGACGGGATTTCCAAATCCTATGGCGATGTCAAGTCGCTCGACGGCATCGACACGGTCATCGAGAGCGGCTCAATTTTCGGGCTGGTCGGCTCAAACGGCTCGGGCAAGTCGACGCTGTTACGCGTAATGTGCGGGATTTTTCGCCCCGACAGCGGCGTTGTCGAGTACGACGGCGCGCCGGTTTTTGAAAACGTGCGGCTGAAAAACGAGATCGTTTATCTGTCGGACGACCAGTTTTTCCTCTCGAACGCGACGCTCGACGATATGGCGCGGCTCTATGCGGCGACCTACTCGAATTTTTCGAAGGAAGAATACAAGCGGCTGCTCGATTTGTTTGCCCTGCCGCGCGGCCGCAAGATTTCGACCTTTTCAAAGGGTATGCAGAAGCAGGCGGCGATTTTGCTGGGGCTTTCCGCCATGCCGCGCTGGCTGCTCTGCGACGAGACCTTCGACGGGCTTGACCCCGTCATGCGGCAGCTCGTCAAGCGCGTGCTTGCCGACGCGGTGGCGAAGCGCGGGCTGACTGCGGTCATCGCCTCGCACAATCTGCGCGAGCTCGAGGACATCTGCGACCACATCGGGCTTTTGCATAAGGGCGGCATCCTGTTCGAGAGCGAGATTGACGCGCTGAAGGAAAACATTCACACGGTACAGGCGGTCTTTTCGCGCGAGATGTTCCCCGAGGAAATCGCGCGGCTCGGCACGGTGTCCTTCAAGCAGCGCGGCAGCATGGTGACGGCGGTCGTGCGCGGAACGCGCGACGAGGTCAAGGCGAAGATTGAAACGCTGTCGCCCGATTTTTACGAAATTATTCCGCTGACGCTGGAAGAAATCTTCATCAGCGAGATGGAGGAGAGGGGGTATGATTATGCTAAGGTTGTCTTCTGAGTGCTTACTGGACGGCAAACTGCTCGGCAATCTGACACGCCGCCGCGCGGCGCATATTCTCATCGCCTTTCTCGCCAATTTCTTTACCGTATCCGTTCCGCTGATGCTGTCGCTGCCGCGAAATTTGCGTGCGGATCTGTCGTCGGACATCATTTTGGCGCGGCAGTTGAACACGGTTGAAAGCACGATGGTGCTGAACCTGGTCTTCTGCTTTATTCTCGGCATCTATTTCGGCGTTGTCACCATGTCCTACATGATGCGGCGGCGCAGTGCGTATTTCTGGCACGCTCTGCCCGCAAAGCGCGAGACGCTGTATGTGACAAGCATGACCTCTGCGCTCGTCTGCGCGGGAGTAGGCGCTTGTCTCAGCCTTGCGGTCACGCTGATTGTTTTAGCTTCCAACGGCGCGGCGAAGCCCGAGGTGTTTGCTTGCTTCTTCTCCCTCGCGCTGAAAAATCTGATTTATTTTGCGGCTGCTTATGCGATTACGGTCTTTGCGGGCAGCTTTTCGGGCAGCGGCGTTGTGCAGGTGCTGATGAGCCTTGTCGTGCTGTTCTATCCCGCCGCGCTTCTGTACGGTCTGTTGATGCTGCACGATGTCGGCACGGTTTACTTCAACGTCGATTACTATTTCAACCTGCCGCTTATGACCTACAGCAGTCCGGTTGTATATGCCGGTTTCCACTATCTTGACGGCTTCTCGGTCGTGCCTACGGTCGCCGCGGTGCTGTCGGTTGTCCTGCTGCTCTTCGGCGGGCTTATGATTTACCGCCGCCGCGCGATTGAAAGTGCCGAGCAGCCGATCGTTTTCAAAAAACTCGGCAGCGTCATCAAGTATCTCCTTGTGCTGGTCGTCACGGTCTATGCGGGACTCTTCTTTGACGCGCTCGGCGGCAGCAGTTGGATGATTTTCGGCTTTGTCTGCGGCGGGCTTCTGTGCTTCATGCTGGTCAACACGATTCTCGCCAAGTCGCCGAAGGCGATGTTTCGCGGTCTGCGCGGGCTTTGCGTCTACGCGGTCGCATTTGCGCTGTTCTTTACCGTGTGGGGTATCGACGTCTTTCACATGGATGCGCGTGTTCCGAAAGCCGAAAATCTGTCCGCCGCGAGCATACAGGTCAACCGCTACAGAATGAATGCAGCGGAACATCGCTTCGACGACGCCGAAATGCTCGGCGCGCTGACGACGCTGCTTGAAAATCAGGTTGCCGCCGACGGGGAGAATTTGCGCAACCCGTATTCGACGACCGAGGGCGGGGACTTCCGCATTGAGGTTGTGCTTTATACCAAGCTCGGCATTCCGATCGCGCGGGGCTACACGGTCGAAAAGACGACGGCGGGTGCGCGGGATTTCCTCAAACTGTACGCCGATTCGGGCGTGGTCGACGAATGCTTTGCGCCGAATGACGCACTGGCAAACGAGAGCGGCTGGCTGATGGAGGCAGAGCTGACCGAGTGGAATACCGCGGTTCGCATGACGCTCGACTATGCGGAATTCTGGAAGCTGTACCGTCGGGAAATCGGCGTGCTGAATTATGAACGCCTGTGTCAGGCGCCGATTTGCGAGCTCGAATTTTGGAATCTCTATTGCGCCGACCAAGACCTTGATTATAAAATCCAGCGTGAGCTGGTGAGCGAACTGCCGATTTACGCCGACATGACCGAGACGCTTGCCTATCTGCGCGGACAGGACGGTCGGGCGGTTTCGGAAGACGAACGCACACTGACCGGCGCGGTGATTCTCATGACCGACCCGCTGGTCGGATACAGCGGCGAAGTCGACGAAACGGTTGTCTATGCCGCCGATTCGTATTCGGGCTATGCAACCGTTTATGAGGAAACGATCTACGATATTGACACAGGCGACGATATTCCGTTTGACGGTCTGTATCCGACCGTGACGCTTGACGCCGAAGAGGCGGCGGCACTGCTGCCGCAGCTCGTCCGCGTACAGACGCCGCTTTCGTCGGCCTTTGCCGACATCGACACGACCTATTTCGCGGTTGTGCGCTATTCCTATCCGATAGCGGAGGAGGACGCTGAGAAATACTACGGCGCAGATGTGCCTGCCTCGGAAGTTTGGCAGAGCAGTGAGCGGTTTCTCTTTGCTGCGGGCGGCGTTCCCGAAAGCGTGAAAAATAAGTTTGAATAAGCAAATATAAGCAAAAACTCCCGCGCTTCGGCGCGGGAGTTTTTTGGGAAAAATTCATGTCAACCGGCATCTGAACCGTAGGGCGGGGGCTTGCTCCCGCCGCTGTTGAATTTTGCATCTGCTTAAAGGAACTGTAAATCACGATGGCGGGTAAATGCGGATGTGAGATTGAATGAAAAATCTGCGAAAGCGGCGGGAGCAAGCCCCCGCCCTACGCCGAATACTGCATTTTGGGCGGCTTTGTCCCTCACAGCAGGGAATAGAGAATTTCTTTCATCTCCTCGGCGCTTTCGGCGGCGTTGAGCCTGCCGCGCGCCGCCGCCGCGCCCGCAAAGTCGTGCAGGTAATAGGCGATGATTTTGCGCGCCTCGCGCACGGCAATGTCGGCGGGCTTGTTTTCAAGCATGAGGTCGAGGTGGTGCGCCGCCGTGTCGATGATTTCGCGTTCGGTCGGCGGCGTATAAGGAACGCCGTCAATCTCTGCGTGCAGCTCGTCGAAAATCCATGGGTTTCCCATTGCGCCGCGCGCAATCATCACGCCGTCACAGCCGGTTTCGGCAAGCATACGCGAAGCGTCGGCGGCGGAGAAGATGTCGCCGTTGCCGACGACGGGAATTTTAACGGCGGCTTTCACTGCGGCGATGACGCCGAGGTCGGCTCGCCCCGCGTACATCTGCTCGCGCGTGCGTCCGTGGACGCAAATCATCGCCGCGCCCGCGTCCTCAAGCCGCTTGGCAAGCTCGGGCGCATTTTTGTGCGCGTCGTCGAAGCCTGCGCGGATTTTGACCGTGACCGGCAGGCTGACCGCGCCGACCACGGCGCGCACGATGTCCGCCGCGAGCGCGGGATTGCGCATCAGTGCGCTGCCCTCGCCGTTGGAGACGATTTTCCGCACGGGGCAGCCCATATTGATGTCGATAGCGGCGGGAATCGGCACATAGTCGGCAAGCGTCCCCTCCGCAACTCGCCGCGCCGCCTCCGCCATAAAACTCGGGTCGTGCCCGAACAGTTGAATTGCCATCGGCATTTCGCTTTTGTCAAAGCGGGCGAGCGTCGGCGTCTTTTTGTCGCCGTAGCAGACAGCGGCGGCGCTGATCATTTCACTGCACAGGTATTCCGCGCCGTGCGCACGGCAGAGCAGGCGGAACGCGCGGTCGCTCACGCCCGCGAGCGGCGCCAGGCAAAGCCCGTGCGGGATTTCGATGTTTTGTATCTTCATAATACCGGTATTTCCTCTGTAGACTTTCCCTATCCTACCATTTTTGGCGCGGGCTGTCAACTTTTTTACCGAATTTTGAGGGTTTCTTTTCTTTTGGAATCATGGTAAAATAGTGTCAATCAAGGCTTTTTTATCAGCACCGTGCCGACACCGCCGTCAAAGCGCTTGAATCTACTTCGGAGGAATAAATATGAATTCAAAATTGATACGGACGCTTGCGGCGGCGGGAATCGCGGCGGGGCTTGCGGCGGTTTCGGCACTCGGCGCGTCGGCACTGGACGGCGGCGTCGTCCGCGTAAACACGGCGCTCAATGTGCGCAGTGCGCCGTCGACTTCTTCGGCGGTCAAGGGCAAGCTGGAGAGCGGCAGAACCGTCACGCTCTACGACGCGGTCGGCGACTGGTGGCACATCGGCTACCGCGACGGGGGCAGCGGCTATGTACACGCCGCCTATATCGAGCAGTTGAATCTGCCGGTGCGCTATGTCAAGACGCTCGGCTCAAATCTGAATGTGCGAAATGCGCCGTCGACCGCGTCCGCAATCATCGGCAAGCTTGCCAATCGCTCCGCCGTGCCGATTCTCGGTGTGGAAGGCAATTTCGCAAAGATTTTGTTCGACGGTGAGCGCGTGGGCTATGTTTCGCGCGACTATCTCGTCATTGCCGCGCCCGAAGAGACGGGAACACGGGCAATTTCGCTCGAAGTGCCGTCCTACAAGCAGGGCGACAGCCGTTGGGCGTCGAAAAGGCTGCCCGGCAGCGGCGAGCGGCTCTCCTCGCACGGCTGCGCCGTCACCGCGCTCGCCATGACCGAAAGTTATCGCACGGGCAGGACTGTCACGCCCGCAGACATTCTTTCGTCGATGTCCTTTACAAGCAGCGGGGCAATCTACTGGCCTGAAATTTACCAAAAAGAAAGCGGTACATACGAGTCGATTTACCGTCGGCTTGCCGCAGGCAGTCCCGTTATTCTCCACGCCGTCAAATCGAATGGCAGTTCGCATTTCGTCGTGATTTACGGCTTTTCGGGCGGCGCGTTTGAGCCGAAGAATTTCCGCATTCACGACCCCGGCTCGGAAACGCGAAAGACGCTCGCCGATTTTCTCGCGGTCTATCCGAACATCGTCAAAACACTTGCATATTGAAAGAACAGGCTTCCGCTTTTTTGCGGAAGCCTGTTTTCGTTAATTCTCACAGAACCAGTCGATGGCTTCGAGATAGCCGTCGGTGCCGTGACCGACGATGGTTTTCTTCGCCGCGAGCGAAACATAGGAGAAGCGGCGGAATTCCTCGCGCGTATTGACGTCCGAAATGTGGATTTCGACCGTCGGAATCGCGACCGCCTTCAGCGCGTCGAGAATCGCGACGCTCGTGTGCGTGTAGGCGGCGGGGTTGATGACGATGCCGTCAAACTTACCGTAGGCAGCCTGAATTTCGTCGACAATCGAGCCTTCGTGATTCGACTGGAAGCACTTGACCTCGATGTTCTTCTCTTTGCAGTGCTTGCGGATTTTCGCAAGCAGGTCGGCGTAGGTCTCTCTGCCGTAGACGGCAGGCTCGCGAATGCCGAGCATATTGAGATTCGGTCCGTTGATGACGAGCAGCTTTAAGCGTTTTTCCTTGCCCGATGTCGGCTTGCCGCCCCGCTTTACAAAGGCGGCGAGTGCGCGCGCCGCCGACGCGCTCACGCTGTTTGAGTCGGGAATTTCGGCGTCCGCGCAAGCCTCGTAAATCGCGTGGCGTTCCCCGTAGAGTTTTTCGACTGCGCCGTCCCCCGCAGAGAGCGGTCTGCCGCCGCGCGCCAGCTTTTCGGTGGCGCGGTGCAGATAGAGGACAAAGCCGTTTTGCCGCAGGGCGTCGCGGTTTTCGGCGCGAAGCACCGTGCCGCCGCCGCAGGCGATTATCTGCCCACCCGACGCGCAGATTTCTTTTGTCACCTCGGCTTCAAGGTCGCGGAAGTAGGCTTCGCCGTGCGTCTCGAAAATCTCGGGAATGGGCATACCGGCCCGCTCGGTAATCAATGCGTCAATATCGCAGAGCGGGCGTCCGGTCTTTTCGGCGAGGATTTTGCCGACCGTGCTTTTGCCGCAGCCGGGCATACCGACAAGCACGATATTGGCAAGCTCGCGCCGCAGCGCTTCGGCAACGCGGGCGATTTCGCCGTCGGTGTGCTTCTTGCCGCGAAAGAGCGTGTCGGCAGCCGCCGCCTGCGCCACCAGCATGGACAGCCCGCCTGCGGCGGGAATGCCGCGGCGCTCGGCGTCGAGCACGAGCGCGGTGCGCAGCGGATTGTAGACCACGTCGACAACGCCCGCGAGCTTATCAAAGCCGTCGAGCGAAATCGGGCTTACGCCTGTGTTCGGGTACATACCGACCGGCGTTGTATTGACGAGAATTTCGGCGTCGCCGTGCAGAGACTGTACATTGTCGTAATTGACCTCGCCGCCGCGCGAAACGACGACGATTTCCCGTGCGCCGAGCCGCTTTGCGGCAAAGCGCGCCGTCTTGGACGTGCCGCCGCTGCCGAGAATCAGTACCTTTTTGCCCTCAAACGAGATGTGCGCCTGTCTGCACAGGAAGAGAAAGCCGTCGACATCGGTATTGCAGCCGAACAGCCTGCCGCCGCAGTTGACGACCGTGTTGACCGCGCCGATTTCGACCGCCGCGCCGTCGAGCGCGTCGCAGAGCGGCATGACCGCCTGCTTATAGGGAATCGTGACGTTGACGCCCGCAAAGCTGCGCTCGGCGAAAAAGGTGTTCAGCTCCGACGGCTCAAGCGCGTGCAGCTCGTAATTCGGGTTGCCGAGCGCCCCGTGGACGCGCGGCGAATGCGAATGCCCGAGCGGGTTGCCGATGAGGAAATACTTCGTTTCGGGTTTCATCGCTGCGTCCCTCAGACCTCGGAATAACTGCCGAGGAAGGCGCTGTCCGGGTATTCCGCGTCAAAGAGGTCGAGCGTCTTGAGCAGTCCCTCGTCGGCGAGCGACCCCTCGAAGTCGAGGTAGAACATATATTCAAAGTCCTTGCCGCGAATCGGGCGGCTCTCGATCTTGGAGAAGTTGACGCCGAGCGCGGCGAACTTGGAAATAATCGAGAAGAGCGAGCCGGGCGTGTGCGGCAGGGTGAACATGATGCTGGTCTTATTTGCGCCGGGGTAGATTTCAAGCGACTTGGAAATGCAGATGAAGCGGGTGTGGTTGTTGTCGCTGTCGGCGACCGAGGACTGCACCTCGACAAGTCCGTAGAGCGACGCGCAAGCCGAGCTTGCAATCGCGGCGATGTCGGTTCTGCCGCTCTCGGCAACCGTCTTTGCGGCGACGGCAGTATTCTCGCATTCGGTGATTTTGACGTCCTTGCCGAGCGAGTCGAGGAAGCGCTTGCACTGTCCGAGCGCCTGCGGGTGCGAGACGATTTCCTTGATGCCCGAGAGCGTTGTGCCGGGTCTTGCGACGAGCGAATGGTCGACGCGCAGCTTGACGCTCTTTACGATGTAGACCTTGTGCTTCTTCATCAGGTCGTAGACCTCGGTCACCGAGCCGTGCAGATTGTTGTCAATCGGCAGCACACCGTAGCGGCAGAGACCGCCCGCGACCGCGTTGAACACGCCATCGAAGCTGCCGAAGTGCATGATGCTCGGAATCGAGAAGAGTTTTTCCGCCGCAAGCTGCGAATACGCGCCCTCTGCGCCCTGGCAGGCAACCGTGCAGGTGACGGGCAGGGTCGGCGCGGTGTTTTCAATCGCTTCGTGAATCATGGCGGACAGCTTGCCGCCCGCCGCGGTTTTCTTGGTCTGATAGGCGCGTGAGACTTCAAACAGTGTGCTGTAGAAAATTTTGAAATAGGTTGCCATGTCGGCGTCCATTTCCTTGGTCAGCCGCACGACGATGTCGCGCTCGCGCCCCGGGTGTGCGACGGGCAGACCGTTTTCCTTTTTGTACGCCGCAATGTCGGCGCAGATGTCCATGCGCTTCAGAAATGCGTCGCGAATGGTGTCGTCCAGCGCGTCAATTTGTGTTCTCAGTTCTTTCAGGTCCATCGTTGTTTCCTCTTTATCGTAATTATAGTTTAACCACAAAAAATATAAGTCTTGTAACGCGAGTAGGCTTCGGAATAAAGGTTTCGCGCCCTTTCCTGCAATCCGGGCTTCCCCTCGGGGAAGCTGTCGCGTTAGCGACTGATGAGGGATTTAACCGAGAAAAGCGGTTTACAAAGCTGTGGGCGACTGCCTGCAAGCCCTCATCCGTCAACTTCGTTGACACCTTCCCCAAAGGGGAAGGCTTTTCCGGCAATCAGAGCCGAAAGATTTACTTTTCGACTGATAATTTATATTTTATTGTCTTCTTTCATTGCGTCGAGCAGGCAGAGTGCCGTGACCGCCTCGACGACGGGGACGGCGCGCACGACGACGCAGGGGTCGTGGCGACCGGTAATCACGAGTTTCGCATTCTCGCCTTTGACAAGGCTTACCGTGTCCTGCTCCTTGGCAATCGAGGGCGTCGGCTTAAAGGCGACGCGCAGGACAAGCGGCATGCCGTTTGTGATGCCGCCCTGAATGCCGCCGCTGTTGTTGGTGCGCGTGCGCACGACAGTTCCGTCCATGTAAAAGGGGTCGTTGTGCGTGCTGCCGCGCAGCTCCGCCGCGCCAAAGCCGCTGCCGAATTCCACGCCCTTGACGGCGGGAATGCCGAAGAGCGCCGCCGCAAGGCGGTTTTCCATGCCGTCGAACATCGGATTGCCAAGCCCTGTGGGCAACCCCGTCGCGCCGCATTCAACGATGCCGCCGACCGAATCGCAGTCTGCCTTTGCGGCGAGAATCGCGTCGTGCATTTGCTCGCCCGCTTCGTCCGAGAGGACGGGGAAGGGCTTATCTTTAGCGGCACAGAGCGTATCGGCGGTGAGCGCCGCCATGTCATAGGGGGTATCGGGAATCCCCGCGACGCGGAAAAGATGTGCGCCTACGGTAATGCCGCGCGCTTCGAGCAGTTGCAGTGCGATGCCGCCCGCAATGCAGAGCGGCGCGGTCAGTCTGCCCGAAAAATGTCCGCCGCCGCGAATATCGTTGTGCCCGCCGTATTTGACAAACGCCGTGTAGTCGGCGTGCGAGGGACGGGGCAGCTCGCGCAGATTGCCGTAATCTCCCGAGCGGACATTGGTGTTTTCGATAACGGCGGTAATCGGCGCGCCCGTGGTCACACCGTCCAGCACGCCGCAAAGAAATTTCGGCGCATCGGGCTCGCGGCGCGAGGTTGCCGCCGCATCTCTGCCGGGAGCGCGCCGCTCCATAAAGGCGGAGAGCTTGTCAAAGTCGATTTTGAAGCCTGCGGGAACGCCGTCGAGCGTCATGCCGATTGCCTCGGTATGCGACCCGCCGAAGATGCTGACCGTGATGTTTTTACCCATGCGTGACGACACTGCAAGTACCTCCGAGTTTCTGTATATCTTCAAAAAAGGTGGGATAGGATTTGTTGACTGCCTGTGCGCCGCGAATGACGACTGCGCCGTCCGTCGCCGCGGCGAGAATCGCCGCGCTCATCACGATGCGGTGGTCGTTTGCACCGTCAACCGCGCCGCCGTGCAGCCGCGTTCCCGTAAGGATAAAGCCGTCGTCCGTGACCACGACTCTGCCGCCGAGTACGGAAAGCATTCGCGCGGTGGTGGCAAGGCGATCGCTCTCCTTGAGCTTCAGCCGCGCCGCGCCGCGAATGCGGCTTTGCCCCTCCGCCGCCGCAAGAACTGCGGCAAGCATCGGGAGCGCGTCTGGAATGTCCTCGCCGTCAAAGTCGAGCGCGGAGAGCTTCCCCCCCGTGACGGTGATTTCGCCGTCGCGCCGCTCGACCGAAGCGCCCGCTTCGCAAAGCAGGTCGAGCAGGCGTTTGTCCCGCTGGCGGCTGTCCGCCCGCAGTCCCGTGACCGTGACGCTGCCGCCGAGCGCGCCCGCCGCGAGAAAATACCCCGCGTTTGACCAATCGCCCTCGGCGCTGTAGCCCCGCACGGGCGTATAGCTTTGCCCGCCGGGGATATAAAAGCCGTCGTCGGTCTTTTCGGCGCGTAAGCCGAACAGGCGGAGCGTGTCGAGCGTCATGTCGACGTAGCCGCCCGAGACGAGCGGCGTGGTTAAGCAAATGCGGCTGTCGCCGTTAAGCAGCGGCAGCGCGAACAAAAGCCCGCTGATATACTGCGAGCTGACGTCGCCGCGAATCGCATAGACGCCGCTCTGCATACCGCCGCCGATTTCAATCGGCAGTCGGTCGCGGTCAAGGCACGCGCCGCCCGTGCGCAAAACGCGGCAAAGCTCGTCAAACGGGCGGGCGGCAAGCCCGCTTTTGCCCGTCAGGGTAAAGCCGCCGCCGAGCGCCGCCGCGACAGGCAGGCAAAGCCGCGCCGTCGTGCCGCATTCTACGGCGTCGAGTACCGCGCCGCGCTTCGACGATGCAATGCCGTCGATCTCGGCTGTATAATCGCCGTCCTCGCCGCAAACCGTAATCTTCGCGCCGAGTGCATTCAGCACGCCGACCGTCGCCGCAATATCGTCCGACAGCGTGGTGAAGGTCAGCGAGGAACGCCCCTTTGCCAGCGCCGCCGCAAAGAGAAAGCGGTGAACGTCCGACTTGGAGGAAATCGCGCGAATCCGACCGCAGAGCGGGCGGTTTTCAACCAACATATCCATCTCCGGATTTACAGACCGCGCGCGACAAATGCGGCGGCGTCCTCCTTGCTCTTGCGCAGGACGGTGCAGTCGCCGACCGACCTCGGCACAATCAGATTGATGCTGCCGCCGTCGGCTTTCTTGTCCGAGAGCATGAGCGGCGCGAGGGTTTCAATGCCGAAAGTCGTTCCCTTCGGCAGTCCGAGCGCGTCAAGCGCGTCGCAGACGCGCTGTGCCGTGCCGCTTTCGCACAGATTTGCGGCTTCCGCCGCGCGGGCGACGACGCCCATACCCGCGGCGACCGCGTGTCCGTGCGTCATCGAGAAGTTCGACGCGGCTTCGATGGCGTGTCCGACCGTGTGCCCGAGGTTGAGCAGCTGCCGCCTGCCGCGGTCAAACTCGTCCTCGGACACGATGTCGCGCTTGATTTCCACACAGCGTGCAATCAGCGACGCCATGGTTTCATTTTGATAATTCCTGACCTTTTCAAACAGGGCTTCGTCGCAGATGATGCCGTATTTCAGCATTTCGGCAAGTCCGTCGCCGATCTGATGTTCGGTCAGCGTCCCGAGCGTGTCGGTATCGCAGAAAACCGCGCTCGGCTGGTGGAACGCACCGCAGAGATTCTTGCCGTGGGCAAGGTCGACTGCGGTCTTGCCGCCGACCGAGGAATCCACTGCCGCAAGCAGGGTGGTCGGCAGTTGGACATAGCGGATTCCGCGCGCGTAGACCGCCGCGGCAAAGCCCGCAAGGTCGCCGACCACGCCGCCGCCGAGTGCGACGACGATGTCGCTGCGCGTGTAGTGCAGTTCGGCGAGCCTTTCGAGTACGCCCTCGAGCGTCGAGAGCCGCTTCCGGGCTTCGCCGCTTTGAAAGACAAAGGTATCACAGACATAGCCCGCGTCGGTCAGCGACTTTGCCACGCGCGCGCCGTAGAGCGGCGCGACAATGTCGTCCGAGACGAGCATTGCCCGCGCGGCGGGGAGCAGAGCGCGTATGCGTGCGCCGACGGTATCGAGTATGCCGCTGCCGATATGCACTTCGTAGGGCTTGCTTGTATTTACGGGAATCGTCAGCATTTCGATTTTCCTTTCGGCGCAAACTGCAGCTTTTCGGATTCGATTTTGCGTGCGTTGCCCTCGGCGAGCAGCGCGTGCATCGCGTCGCGGTCGCCCTTGTCGAGCGCTGCCTTGTAGCTTTCAAGGTTGCCGATGAGTTCGCCGAGCGCGTCGGAGAGATTCTCGCGGTTTTCAAAGAAAAGCTCGGTCCACATATCCGCGCTCAGCCGCGCGACGCGCGTCATGTCGGCAAACGAGCCTGCGGCAAAGCCGCTGTACTCGGTGGCGAGTCTGCCGTGAATGTAGGCACTTGAAACGACGTGCGCAAGCTGCGAGGTAAAGGCAATAACCTCGTCGTGATGCTTGCAGGTGCTGACCGTGATTCGACCGAAGCCGATGCCGAGAAACAACTCGGAGAGCGTGTCGAGTGCCGCCTTGTCGTCGCAGTATTCGGGGCAGAGAATCATGGACGCGCCCGTAAACAACTCGGCAAAAGCGTTTTCGTAGCCGCTGCGCTCGGTGCCTGCCATCGGGTGACCGCCGATGTAGCGGACGGACGTTCCCTTGACCAGCGCGGCAATCTTGACGGCGACCTCGGTTTTGATGCCGCAGGTGTCGACCAAAATCGCGTTTGCTTTGAAGGCTTTCAGGTTTTCGCCGACGAATGCGGCGGCGGCGTCGGGATAGAGCGCGACGATGACGATGTCGCATTCCGCAAGGTCGCGCGGCTGTCCCGCACGGTCGATGACGCCCTCGGCTTCGGCGCGGCGGCAGACCTCGGCGTCACGGTCAAAGCCGATGACCGTGTGAAAGGTGTGCGCCTTGACGGCTTTCGCAATCGAGCCGCCTATAAGCCCGAGACCGCAGATAAAAATGTTCATGTTCGGTGAGACTCCCGTTTTCGGATTGATTTCGGAAAGGCTTGCTTATGCCTTGTATTCAAACTTGTAGGAATACGGACGAACGGCTTCGACGCACTTCATGACATCGTCGAACTGTTCGGGGGTCAGCGACTGCTTGCCGTCGCAGAGTGCGTGCGCGGGGTCGTTGTGTACCTCGACAATCAGACCGTCCGCGCCTGCGGCGGTCGCCGCAATGCACATCGGCTTGACGAGACGGGCAACGCCGGTGGCGTGGCTCGGGTCGATGATGACCGGCAGGTGCGAGCGCTCCTTGAGGACGGGAATCGCGCAGAGGTCAAGCGTGTTGCGCGTGGTCGCAGTCTCAAAGGTGCGAATGCCGCGCTCGCAGAAAATGACCTCGTTGTTGCCGCCCGCCATGATGTACTCGGCGCTCATCAGCAGTTCCTCAATCGTGCTGGCAAGTCCGCGCTTGAGCAGAATCGGCTTTCTGACATGACCGAGTTCCTTGAGCAGCTCGAAGTTCTGCATATTGCGCGCGCCGACCTGAATCACGTCGACGTCGTCGAACAGCGGAAGCTGCGAGATGTCCATAATTTCGGTGACGATGGGCAGACCGGTCTTTGCCTTGGCTTCAAGCAGGAGCTTGATGCCCTCGCCGCGCATACCCTGGAAGGAGTAGGGCGAGGTGCGGGGCTTGAACGCGCCGCCGCGCAGCATCTTTGCGCCGCTTGCCTTGACGTCGGCGGCTACGCCGCAGATCTGCTCCTCGGATTCGACCGAGCAGGGACCTGCAATCACGGCAAAATTGCCGCCGCCGATTTTCACGCCGGCAACATCAATGACCGTGTCGGCGGGGTGGAATTTGCGGTTGGCGTTCTTGTACGGTTCCTGAATACGCTTGACGTTCTCGACGATGTCGAGCGCGCCGATCATGTCGATGTCGATTTTCGACGTGTCGCCGACAAGACCTAAAATCGTAGAGTTTTCGCCCTGCGACTTGTGAATCTCCAGCCCCATGCCGTGAATGAAGGCTTCGAGTTGGGCAAGCTGGGCGCGGTCTGCGTTTTGTTTGAGAATGACAATCATGGTTTGGGTCTCCTGTATTTAATAAAGCATTTGACGGTTTGACAAACAAAAACAGGGTTTGCAGCTTGTTTGCCGCAAACCCTGTGAAGCACAAATCAAAATCAGTGTGCAACGACCGAGGAATTTTGAACAGCAAAACAAGCCTTATCCATAAAATAGATAAAGCTAAAATAAAAGTATCCGTATACGCTGTTCAGTATCTTGCGTGCCACGACTTTTAATCCTTCCGTTTTCGTTTGATGTTAAAAATATAGCATAAAAATCCCACAAAGTCAAGCCGAAAAAGCAAAAAAATTTCAAAAACGATTGTCTTCTTACCCCGTCTGTGGTACACTTTAGACAGAACGCACAGAACGGAGGAAACGAAGATGGAAAAATGCAGAAAATACGACGACGGCGAAATTCTTTCGCACGTCGACCACACGCTGCTGCGCCAAACGGCGACGGCGGCGGATATTGAAACAATCGTAGACGAGGGGATCCGATACAAGACGGCGTCGGTCTGTATTCCGCCGTCCTTTGTCGCGCACGCGGCGGCTTATGCGAAGGGCAGGGTGAAAATCTGCACGGTCATCGGCTTTCCGAACGGGTACAACACGACCGAGGTCAAGGTGTTTGAAACCGCCGACGCGGTGAAAGACGGCGCGGACGAAATCGACATGGTGATTAACCTCGGCGACCTCAAGGCGGGCAAGTATGACGCAGTGCTCGAAGAGATTCGCGCGGTGCGCGCCGCCTGCACGGGCAAAATCTTAAAGGTCATCATCGAGACCTGCCTGCTCACCGAGGAGGAGAAAATCAGAATGTGCGAAATCGTCTCGGAGAGCGGCGCGGACTACATCAAGACCTCGACCGGCTTTTCGACCGGCGGCGCGACCTTTGACGACATCGCGCTCTTTGCAAAGCATGTGCGCGGCATTCGCATCAAGGCGGCGGGCGGCATCAAGAGCGTCGACGACGCCGAGCGGTTTCTTGACCTCGGGGCAGACCGCCTCGGCACAAGCTCGCTGATTCGTATGCTCGCCGAAAAGTGAGCGCATATTTAAATTAGGAAAGGAAGAATGCCTATGAAGCGGGTATTTCTCATTGTCCTTGACAGCTTCGGCATCGGCACCGCGCCCGACAGCGCCGACTTCGGCGACGCGGGGGCGGACACGCTTGCGTCGATTCGCCGCTCGCCGCGCTTTTGTGCCGAAACGATGCAGAAGCTCGGGCTGTTCAACATCGACGGCATCGCGGGCGGCGTTTCGTCGCCCTGCGGCGCGTATGCGCGCATGACCGAGCGTTCGCGCGGGAAGGATACCATTACCGGGCATTGGGAGATGTGCGGTGTGCTTTCCGAGCGCCCGATGCCGACTTTTCCGAACGGATTTCCGGCCGAACTGCTCGACAGGCTTTCTGCGGCGTGGGGGCGCGGCATTCTCTGCAACAAGCCCTATTCCGGCACGCAGGTCATCGCCGACTACGGCAGGGAGCATATCGAGACCGGCAAGCTGATTGTCTACACCTCGGCGGACAGCGTTTTGCAGATTGCGGCGCACGAGGATATTGTGCCGATTGACGAGCTGTACCGCTATTGCGAAGCGGCTCGCGAAATCTGCACGGGCAAATACGGGATAGGCAGGGTGATTGCGCGTCCCTTTGCGGGCGAATACCCCTTTGCACGGACGCCGCGCCGCCGCGATTTTGCCCTTGTGCCGCCGCATAAGACCACGCTCGATTTTTTGAAGGACGCGGGGCTTGAAGTGATTGCGGTCGGCAAAATCGGCGACATTTTTGCCGAGCAGGGCATTACCGATTCGATTCACACGAGCGGCAACGCCGACGGTATGGAAAAGACGATGGCGCTGCTCGACCGCGATTTTCACGGCTTCGCCTTTGTCAACCTCGTCGACTTCGACATGGTGTACGGGCATCGCCGCGACATCGACGGCTATGCGGGCGCGATTGCCGCATTTGACAAATGGCTCGGCGGCTTCCTTGCAAATATGCGGGAGGACGACCTGCTCCTCATCACGGGCGACCACGGCTGTGACCCGGGCTTTAGCGGCACGGACCACACGCGCGAATACACGCCGCTGCTTGCGGCGGGCGCGAAAGTGCGCCCCGCAAACCTCGGTACGAGAACGAGCTTTGCCGACATCGGCGCAACCGTCGCCGACCTCTTCGACGTTCCGCACCCGCTTGCGGGCGAGAGCATGAAGGAGGAATTGCTGTGAGCAAGGTTGACAAAAAGGCGCTTGTGCGCCTTGCAATCGAGGCGATGAAAAACGCCTACGCGCCCTATTCGCACTGTCTTGTCGGCGCGGCGCTCGTCGCCGAGGACGGCAGCACTTTTACCGGCTGCAACATCGAAAATGCGGCGTTTACGCCGACAATCTGCGCCGAGCGTGCCGCGTTCGGCACGGCGGTTTCGGCGGGGCATCGTAAATTTTCCGCGATTGCCGTCGCGGGCGGCAAGGACGGCGTCCTCGGTGAGCCGTTTTACCCCTGCGGCGTGTGCAGACAGGTTTTGCGCGAATTTTGCGCGGACGATATGCCGGTCTACATCGCCGACGGCGAGGACGGCATTCTCGAACTGACGCTTGCCGATTTGCTGCCCTACAGCTTCGGCAAGGAATATCTCTGAATTTGAACAGACGGAGGAAAACGGCATGATTCCCGAAAGTGAACTGCAATATCATATCCGCTGCGGAGAGGGCGATGTCGGACGCTATGTTCTGCTGCCCGGCGACCCCGGGCGCTGCGAGAAAATCGCCGCCTATTTCGACGATGCGGAATTTGTGGCGCAGAACCGCGAGTTTACGACCTACACCGGCACGCTGCTCGGCGAAAAGGTCAGCGTTTGCTCGACCGGCATCGGCGGGCCGTCCAGCGCGATTGCGATTGAGGAGTTGTTTGCGCTCGGCGCGGACACCTTTATCCGCGTCGGCACCTGCGGCGGTATCGACTTGAAGGTACACGCGGGCGACCTCGTGATTGCAACCGGCGCGGTGCGGCAGGACGGGACAAGCCGCGAGTATGCGCCAATCGAATACCCCGCCGTCGCAAGCTTTGAGGTGACGCAGGCGCTCGTCTGGGCGGCGGAGGAGGCGGGCTGCCGCTTCCATACCGGCGTGGTGCAGAGCAAGGATTCGTTCTACGGGCAGCATTCGCCCGAGCGAATGCCGATTGCGCGCAAGCTGCAGGACAACTGGGAGGCGTATCGCCGACTCGGCGTGCTGTGCAGCGAGATGGAGAGCGCGACGCAGTTTGTCGTGTCGGATTCGCTCGGCGCGCGCTGCGGCGGCATCTTCCATGTCGTGTGGAATCAGGAGCGCAAGGCGGCGGGGCTGGACGACCGTGCGGGGCGCGACGAGGATACCGACCTCGCCGTCCGCATGGCGGTCGAGGCACTGAAAATTCTGATTGAAAAAGACCGCGAGCGCGGTTAAAAAAGAAATTGCAGAGCGAATGCTCTGCAATTTCGGGGATTGTCAAAATAGGATATCCGAAATTGATCAAACGAAGGATTCCCTTGGGGGAAGCTGTCAACGAAGTTGACTGATGAGGGCTTTTTAAAAGCTGAGTTTTCCACTAAGCTGTGCCGGCTTGCTTGCAATCAGCGCCCATAAGGGCGCTCGAGTTTCTCGGACAGCAAACTCCTCACCGAAAGAGAAACTCAGACACCTACGGAGCGGATGCCCTCATCCGTCGCCTACGGCGCCACCTTCCCCGAGGGGAAGGCAAATACAGCCGTTCTTAGGCAGACAGAAAAATTGCAGAGCGAATGCTCTGCAATTTCGGCTTTGCTTCGTTTATTCCGCGTCTTCGAGCATTGCGAGGATTTTGCCCTTGGACGCAAGTCCGATGTGCGAATCGACCGCTTCGCCGTTTTTCATGACGACGAGGGTCGGAATGCTCATGACCGAGAACGCTTCGGCAAGGCGGGGCGACTCGTCGACGTTGACCTTGCAGATTTTGTATTTGTCGGTTTCCTCGGCGATTTCGTCGACAATCGGCGAGACCATCTTGCAGGGTCCGCACCAGTCTGCGTAGAAGTCGATGAGCGCAATGCCGCCGTAGGACTTGATTTCGGAATCGAAATTGTTTTCGCTTAGTTTGACAACTGCCATTTTACAAGACCTCCTGTCTTTTTTACTATTCTAACACAAAAGACAGAGAATGAGTATTATTTTTGCAAAAAAATCATAAAAATCTTTTTTTCGGAGGAAAAATGTACGATATTGCCATCATCGGCGCGGGTCCTGCGGGAATGAGCGCCGCCGTGTACGCCTGCCGCGCCGGACTGTCGACTGCGGTGTTTGAGGGGGAGTTCTGCGGCGGGCAGATGCTGCTCACGCCCGAAATCGAAAACTATCCCGGAGCGCCGAAAACCTCGGGCGCGGCACTCGCGGAGCGTATGCGCCGTCAGATGCTTGACCTCGGCGCGGAGCTTATCGAGCGGCGCGTCGGCAAAATCGAAAAAAACGGCGGGAATTTCACAATTTCGGCGGGGAAAAAGAGCTTTGAATCACGCGCGGTGATTCTTGCGACCGGGGCAAAGCGGCGTCACCTCGGCGTCCCGGGGGAGGAGCGGCTTCTGCATCGCGGCGTGTCCTTCTGCGCGGTCTGCGACGGCTCATTTTTCAAGGGGCGCGAGGTCGCGGTCGTCGGCGGCGGCAATACCGCCCTCGAGGACGCGCTCTATCTTGCCGGAATCTGTCCGCGCGTTTGGCTGATTCACCGCCGCGACAGCTTCCGCGCGCAGGCACACCTCGTCGAGCGCGTCAAAAACGAGCCGAAAATTGAATTTCTGCCCTTTTCGACCGTCGTCGAGGTTCGCGGCGAGGACAAGGTCTCGGGCATTCTCGTCGGCACGCCGTCGGGCGAGCGCGAAATTCCGCTTGCCGCCGTTTTCGTCGCGGTCGGACTCGTGGCGGACAACGCCGCGTTTGCGGACCTTGTCGCACTTGACGACAGCGGCTACATTGCCGCAGGCGCGGACACGCTGACCTCGCAGCCCGGCGTTTTTGCCGCAGGCGACACGCGCACGACGCCGCTGCGGCAGATTGTTACCGCCGCCGCCGACGGCGCTGCCGCCGCGACTGCTGCAGAGCAGTATTTGCGGCAAAAGCGCGCCTGATTTGCGAAAAGGCGGGACTTTGACCGTTATACAGACAAACAGAAAGACAGCGAGGTAGACTATGTTTCGGTTCGACGGCTTTATGAGCGTATTTTTCATTCTCTTTTTCCTTGTTTTCGGCGTCATTCTTGTTCTGTTCATCGTGACGGCGGTGCGCGGCATTTCGCAGTGGAACAAGAACAACCGTTCGCCGCGGCTGACTGTTCCCGCAACGGTGGTTTCCAAGCGCACCGACGTCAGCACAAGTACGCATCATCACGGTACGGGCGCGGGAATGCACGCTTCCCATTCGACATGGTACTATGCGACCTTTGAATTTGAGAGCGGCGACCGCACGGAATTTGCGCTCACGGGCGAGGAATACGGGCTGCTTGCCGAGGGCGACCGCGGCAGGCTGACCTTCCAAGGCACGCGTTACCTCGCGTTTGAAAGAGAATAATCGAAAGCAAAAAACCGAAGCCGCGCATGACTTCGGTTTTTCGATTTCGGTGCAATATGGCAAACAAAGTCGAGAACGCGCCGCGCAGGCGGCGTATAATGAGGGAGCAAAGGGGGGGAAAAAGCGTGAACGAACGCATTGAAGCGGTACAGCGAATGCAGGACTATATCGCAGCGCATCTCGACGAGGAGATTACGCTTGCGGCGCTTGCGGGCGCGTCGCTCTATTCGCCGTGGTATTCCTATCGGCTGTTTGTCGGCACGGTCGGGCTGTCGCCCGCCGAGTATATCCGCCGCCTGCGGCTCTCGAAATCCGCGCTGCGTCTGCGGGACACGTCTTGCAGGATTACCGACGTCGCGCTGGAGGCGGGCTTCGGCAGTGTGGACGGCTTCGGGCGGGCGTTCCGTCGGGAATTCGGGTGCAATCCGAGCGACTACGCAAAGGACGCAAAACCGATTCCGCTGTTTATCCCCTACGGTGTCAAATACAGAGTTGTCGAAAGGAGAAAGACCATGGAAAGCATCAAAACCGTTTTCATTCAGACTGTCGAAAAGCCCGCGCGAAAGGTGATTCTCAAGCGGGGCGTGAAAGCCGCCGACTACTGGAGCTACTGCGAGGAGGTCGGCTGCGACGTGTGGGGCATTCTGCAAAGCATTCGCTCGCTTGCGGGCGAGCCGGTCTGCCTCTGGCTGCCGAACGGCTATCGCCGCGCGGGCACATCGGAGTATGTGCAGGGCGTGGAGGTCGCGCCCGACTACAGCGGCGAAATTCCCGCAGGCTTTGAGGTGATTGACCTGCCTGCCGCGACCTATCTGATGTTTTGCGGCGAACCGTTCAAGGAGGAGGACTACTGCCTCGCGATCGAGGAGGTGCAGGCGGCAATCGAAAAGTATGACCCGAGCGTCATCGGCTGCGTGTGGGACAGGGCAAATCCCCGCATTCAGCTTGAGCCTGTCGGCACGCGCGGGTACATCGAGCTGCTGCCCGTCAAGCACGCGAAGTAAACAGAAAAAACCGCCTTCGGGCGGTTTTTTTGTGTCGAATTTTGTCTCTCGCTTTGTGGGAGGCGGCACGCGGCGCGGGACGGAAGGAGTCGGGCGATTCGTGAATCGCCCCTACGGGTGTGGTATACGCGGGCAGACATGGACAGCGGCGGGAGCAAGCCCCCGCCCTACGCCGAATTTGCAGGATGATTCTTGCTTTTGCCTGTTCATCGGCTGCTTCGACCGCATTTCCCCGCAAAGGTTGTGTGCCGCTTGCGGGCGATTCGTGAATCGCCCCTACGGGTGGACGTGTCGGCATCAGCCGTTTTTGATTTTTTCTTCGGTTTCTTTGCGAATGGCTTGCCGCAGAGCGGTCATGTAAGGCGAAAACGCCGCTTTGTCGGTGGCGTAGGTCAGATTCAGCTCGTATTCGTGCGGCTCCCAGGTCGAAATCGGCGATTCGTTATGCTGAAGCACCGCTTCCATATTGTCGAGCGCCTTGTAAATCTTCGCTTCCACCGTTTCAAGCGCAAGCATTTCGCGATAGAGCGCCGCCATTTCCGTGCGATATGGCGCGGGGAGTGTGTCCACCCATGCAAAAAGCTGTTTTTCCTCGTTTTCCTCGTCGGCGTCGGTCTTGGCAAAGCAGGGAATATCGCCGATGAAGCATTCGCCGAGGTCGTGAATCAGGCACATTTTGATGACCTTGTTCATGTCCGCTTCGGGAAACTCGTCCGCGACCCAATACGCCGCGAGCGCGAGCCGCCAGCTATGCTCGGCGACGCTCTCATGCCGTCCGCCCTCTGTGTAGCAGTGGCGCGTCGTGTCTTTGAGTTTGTCCGCCGTATGCAGGGCGGCAATCAGGGCTTCGGGAGTCATTTCTTTTCCTTTCTCAACGCTGCTCTGCCGTCGGCTGCTTGAGCAGCGCACGGCGGGCGCGGTAATCGGGGAGGACGCTTTCAAGCAGCGCGTAAAACGCGGCAGAATGGTCGAAGTGCCGCAGATGACAAAGCTCGTGCACGACGACATATTCCCGTGCGGCGGCGGGGTAGAGCATCAGCCGCCAGCTGTAGCAGATGTTGCCGTCCCGCCCGCAGGAGCCGAAACGGGTTTTCGCGCCCGTGATGCGCACGCGCTTCGGTGCAAGCCCCATCGCGGCGGCGTATTTTTCGGTGAGGGGCGGCAGGATTTTTTCCGCCTGCGCTTTTAACGCTTCGATTTCGGCTTCGCCCAAGGCGTCGAACGTCGTTTTACGCGCACGGGCGGCGTCGAGTTTTTCGGCAGCCCAGCTTTCGTGCGCGGCGACAAACCGCTCGATTTCGCTCCGAAGCATTCCGCGCGGCGCGCGGACAATCAGCCGCGCATCGCGGCTGATCTCAAGCGCGAGCGTTCGTCGTGAAGAAATCTTCAGTTCGTAGTCGAGCACGGTTATTTCATCTCAATCAGCTCGTAGTGCGACGAGCCGATGCCGATTTTTTCGCCGTGGGTAATCTGGTAGTGCCAGTCGGTGCTCGGCGAAACATCGGTGAAGTGGTCGCCGTGGGTATGCTCGACCTCGTCGAGCAGCGAGCCCTGCATGACCGGTGCGCGGAGGACCGCGTCGGCGCAGGCGGCGTCGAGCGCGACCGGGTCAAACGA
The DNA here is from genome assembly GCA_004554105.1 of Clostridiales bacterium. Classification (GTDB taxonomy): domain Bacteria; phylum Bacillota; class Clostridia; order Oscillospirales; family CAG-272; genus UMGS902. Next base: position 31,810 of record SFNW01000009.1, read on the forward strand.
GGCGAACATACCGATGTTGGGGACAATCGGCACATCGTTTTCGCCGTGGCAGTCGCAGAACGGCGAAACGTCGATGACCAGCGAAATGTGGAAATTCGGTCTGCCTGCAATGACCGCCTTGGTGTATTCGGCAATCTTGCAGTTCAGGATTTCGCCCTTTTCGTCCATGCTTGCCTTGACCGCGTCCTTCGGGCAGACGCCGATACATCTGCCGCAGCCGACGCATTTCGTATGGTCGATTGTCGCCTTGCGGTTTTCGATTTGCGGCGCGTCATGGGCGCAGATGCGCGCGCACGCCCCGCAGCCGATGCAGAGCTTCTGCGCGACCGTGGGCTTGCCTGCGCTGTGCATCTCCATTTTGCCCGCGCGGCTGCCGCAGCCCATGCCGAGATTCTTCAGTGCGCCGCCGAAGCCCGCGCATTCGTGTCCCTTGAAGTGGCTGAGCGAAATGACGATGTCCGCGTCCATGACGGCGCGTCCGATTTTCGCTTCCTTGACATATTCGCCGCCCTCGACGGGAACGAGCGCTTCGTCCGTGCCCTTGAGTCCGTCGGCAATGATGGTATGTACGCCGGTCTGAAAGGGATTGTAGCCGTTTTCATAGGCGCTCGTCAGGTGGTCGAGCGCGTTTTTGCGTCCGCCGACATAGAGCGTGTTGCAGTCGGTGAGAAAGGGCTTGCCGCCTAATTCCTTGATGACATCGCAGACCGCTTTGGCGTAGTTGGGGCGCAGGTAGGCGAGGTTGCCCGGCTCGCCGAAGTGAATCTTGACGGCGACATACTTGCCGTCAAAGTCGATTTTATCCATGCCCGCCTTGCGAATCAGCCGCTTGAGTTTTTTGGGCAGGCTTTCGCCGCCGACGGTGCGCATATTTGTAAAATAAACCTTGGAGATTTCCATGTTGTTTTCCTCCGTTTGTGTTTTCGTGTCGGTTTGCATTTATTCTATCACACTTTGTCCGGATTCGCAATAAAAAAATCCTCCCGCGGCGCACAATGAATTTTACCGCGGGAGGATTGGCTTATCAATCAGATTTCGGGGTTTTTCAGGTAGTCCTCGACTTCTTTTGCCGTGGTGAGTGCGAGTGCCTTTTCGGCGATGCGGTCGCATTCCGCCTTCGTGCGGGCGGCGAGTGCTGCGCGTACACCGAGAACGCTGACGGGGCTTACGCTGAATTCGTCCAGCCCGAAGGACACGAGCAGCGGCAGCAGCTTTTCGTCTGCGGCGGCTTCACCGCACATACCGCAGCGGATTTTTGCCGCCGAAGCACAGGAAATGATATGCTTCAGTGCGCGGAGCACCGCAGGCTGATAGACGGTGTAGAGATAGCCGACGTCCGCGTTGCCGCGATCTGCCGCCATTGTGTAGCCGATGAGGTCGTTTGTACCGATGCTGAAGAAATCGGCTTCCTTTGCAAGCAAATCGGCAATCATGCAGGCGGCGGGCGTTTCAATCATCACGCCGACCTTGATGTCGCGCTTGTACGGAATCCCGCTGCCGTCAAGTTCGCACTTGATTTCGTCAATCAAGGCCTTGACCTCGCGCACTTCTTCGACGCAGGTCACAAGCGGAATCATTACCGAGAGATTGCCGAACGCGGAGGCGCGCAGCACGGCGCGCAGCTGCGTTTTGTAGCTTTCTCTGTGCTTCAGGCAATAGCGGACGGCGCGGAAACCGAGAAACGGATTTTCCTCTTTTTTCAGCCCGAGATAGGGAATCTCCTTGTCTCCGCCCACATCGAGCGTGCGGATAATGACCTCTTTGCCCTGCATACCGACGGCGACGGATTTATAGGCTTCAAACTGCTCATCCTCGGTGGGGGCAGCCGCGCGGTCCATGAAGAGAAACTCGGTGCGGAACAGTCCGATGCCCTCTGCGTCGGCTTCGAGAACCGATTCAAGGTCCTTGTGCGTGCCGATGTTGGCAAACAGCTCCTTGGAGATACCGTCTGCGGTTGCGGTCGCTTTGCCGCGGTAACGCGCGGTGAGCGCCTCCCGTTCGGCGTACTGCTTCTGCAGTGCGCGGTATTTCTCCCGCAGGGCGTCGTCCACTTCCGTGTACACTTCGCCCGCACTGCCGTCCACAATCACTTCGCACCCGTCCGTCAAAGTCGCGAGCGCGTTTTCGACGCTTAATACCGACGGGATTCGCAGTGCGCGCGAAATAATGGCGGAATGCGAGGTTTTGCCGCCCTTTTCGGTGACGATGCCGCAGATGTTTTTGATGTCGAGCGCGGCGGTCATCGAGGGGGTCAGCTCGCTTACCGCAAGAACGGTATCGGCGGGCAGCGAGCCGAGGTCAACCTCCTCGATGCCGAGGAGGACTTGCAGGATATGCCGCTTGATGTCTTCGACATCGGCGGCGCGCTGCCGCGTCAGCTCGTCGTCCGCGCCCGAGAAAATGGCGATAAACATATCGCAGACTTCCTCCAGCGCTTTTTCCGCGCAGGCGCCGCCGTCAATCCGCTCGTCGATTTGCGAGCGCATGAAGGGGTCGCTGATCATCGCGATGTGCCCGCGCAGAATTTCCTCCGCAGCGGTACCCGCCATCGACTGCGCCTTGCGTTCAGTATCCGCGCAGAAGCGCTTGTGCGCCTCGGCAAATCTCGTTTTTTCCGCGGCGGTATCGCTTACCGCCCTGTCCGCATAGCGGATGTCGGGCTCGCGGTAGATCAGCACCTTGCCGATGCCGATGCCGCCGCTTGCCCCAATTCCCGTCAGCATAGTTGTCTCCTTATTCGCCGAAGCCGGATTCGATGAGTTCGACTGCCGTGTCGAGTGCTGCCTGCTCGTCCGCGCCGTCGCAGCAGACGGTGACGGTCGCGCCGCATTTGATGCAGGCGGCAATCAGGTTCATAACGCTTTTGCCGTCGACCTTTTTCTGACCGACCTCAAGCGTGATTTGCGAGTCGAATTTGCCCATTGCGCCCGCGAAAACGGTTGCCGGACGCATATGAAAGCCCTGTGCGTTTTTTACGGTTAAAGTTTTGGATACCATTGAAATCTACCTTACCTTACTTTATTTTACTTTCTTTTTAAGCAGCGTGAGCATCAGCGCGCTGATCACCGAGCCGACGGCGAGCGCGAGCAGATACAGATACCATTTGCCGACGACGGCGAAGACGAATATGCCGCCGTGCGGTGCCATCAGCGTGCAGCCGAACAGGGTCGAAAGCGCACCCGCTACCGCAGAGCCGACAATGCAGGAGGGAATAACGACGAGCGGATACGAGGCGGCGTAGGGAATCGCGCCCTCGGTGATGAAGCTGAGACCCATAATGTAGTTGACAACACCGTTCTTGCGCTCTTCCTCGCTCCAGCGGCTCTTGGCAAACGTGGTGGACAGCGCAATGGCAATCGGGGGAACCATACCGCCGATCATAACCGCCGCCATGATGGTATAAGCAACGTTGGGGTTAGACATTGTGGCAGCCTCGGTAAGCATCAGCGTACCGAATACATAAGCAGCCTTGTTGAAGGGACCGCCCATATCGATTGCCATCATGCCGGCAAGCAGTGCGCCGAGAAGAATGCCGTAGTTGTTATCGCTGAGCCAGGTCAGACCGTTGTTTACGGCGCCGTTGATGACGCCCATGACGGGGTTGACTGCGCACATCATCACGCCGACGATGCCGAGACCGGCAAGCGGGTAGATGAGTACGGGCTTGATGCCTTCGAGAGAACGGGGAAGCTTGTCGCAGAGTTTTTCAAGCAGCAGCATCAGGTAGCCTGCCGCAAAGCCTGCGAGCAGTGCGCCGAGGAAGCCGGACGGAACCGTTGCTGCCGCGCCGGGATCGGCAAAGGTCGCACCGTTGGTTGCAAGCAGACCGCCTACAAAGCCGACAAGCAGACCGGGACGGTCGGCAATGCTCATGGCAATAAAGCCGGCGAGTACGGGAATCATGAAGTTGAAGGCGTAGCCGCCGATGTTCTTGAGCCATGCGGCGACGGGGGTCACGGTGCCGAATGCGCCGCCGGCTTCCTCGGGATTGACGCCGAGCGCGGTGTCAATGAGGAACGCGAGCGCGATAAAGATACCGCCTGCGACAACGAACGGCAGCATGTGCGAAACGCCGTTCATGAGATGCTTGTAGACCTTTCTGCCGAGACGCTCGTCGTTTGCGGTCTTTTCGACCTGTTTCTCACCGGTGTGGTGATATACGGGCGCGTTTCCGCTTCTGATTTTCTCAATCAGTTCCTTGGGGTTGTGAATGCCTTCCTTTACCGAGACCGAAATGACTTTTTTGCCGTCAAAGCGGCTCATGTCGACACTCTTGTCGGCGGCAATGATAATGCCGTCGCACGCGGCGATTTCCTCGGCGGTGAGGACGTTCTTCGCACCTGCCGAGCCGTTTGTCTCCGCCTTGAGCGCGTAGCCGAGCTCCTTGCCCGCCTTTTCAAGCGCTTCCGCAGCCATGTAGGTGTGCGCGATGCCGGTGGGGCAGGCGGTTACCGCAAGCACTCTGTAGCCTTCCTTTTGCTCGGGCTTGGGTTCGTCGAAGCGCTCGCTCTCCTTGCGGTCGATTGCACCGAGAAATTCCTCCGTGCTTTTTGCGCTCTTGAGACTTGCTCTCAGCCCGTCGTCCATCAGCAGGGTCATCAGCCGCGACAAAACCTCGAGGTGCAGATCGCCGTCGAGCGGCGCCGCAATCATAAAGAGAATGTCCGAGGGCTTGCCGTCGGGTGCGCCGTAGTCAACGCCGCCCGGTACGGTCATGGCGGACAGTCCCGCCGCCTTTACAAACTCGCTCTTCGCGTGGGGAATGGCGATTCCTTCGCCGATGGCGGTGCTGCCGAGTGCTTCACGCTTCAGAATGTCTTCCTTAAAGCGTGCGGCGTCCTCGATGGTGCCGACCTTTTCGTGCAGGGCGACAAGTGTGTCGATTGCGTTTTCCTTGCCGCTTGCTGTCGCGCCGAGCACGATGGCTTCGGGCTTCAGTAAATCAACGATGCGCATAAAAGTTCCTCCTATGTCTAAAAAAATTGGTTTCGATGTTGTTTAAGGCAGCAGTGCCTCGATTTCCTCGCGGGTCGCAAGTCCGCTTGCACAGGCAGTTGCGCCGCCTGCCGCGCTGCCGAGCAGCAGCGCGTAGTCATAGTCGCGCGCAGCCCCGGCGATAAAGCCCGCGACCATCGAGTCGCCCGCGCCGACTGTGTTTTTCGGCTTGCCGCCGAGTGCCTTTGCGCGGTGGACATTTCCGAACTCGTCGAGCAGCAGCGCGCCGTCCTTCCCGAGCGAGACCAGCACGTTGCGTGCGCCCATCTGCCGCAGTTTTTCCGCGCCGTCGACGATTTCGTCGTCGGTTGTCAGCGTTTTGCCGATCAGCTCGGAAAGCTCGTGAATATTCGGCTTGATGAGGTAGGGACGGTATTTCAG
>SFNW01000095.1 GCA_004554105.1 Clostridiales bacterium
ATTAACGCGATACGCCGTTCGATTTTCTACGCGGGTTCACCCTACGCTAAGACAAATAAAACCGTTTGGGCACCCCACTACGGGGTGCCTTACTATTTTTTCGGGAGTATCTATGGAGAAGGACAGAGAAAAATACATTTCGCCGCTTAGCACGCGATACGCAAGCGCAGAGATGCAGGCGTTGTTTTCCGACCGCATGAAGTTCGGGACATGGCGCAAACTGTGGATTGCGCTCGCCAAGGCGGAAAAGCAGCTTGGGCTGGACATCACCGACGAGCAGATTGACGAGCTGTGCGCCCATGCCGAGGACATCAATTTTGAGGTTGCCGAGGCGCGTGAGGCGGAGGTTCGCCACGACGTAATGTCGCACGTCTACGCCTACGGCAAGCAGTGCCCGAAGGCAGAGCCGATTATTCACCTCGGCGCGACCTCCTGCTATGTCGGCGATAACACCGACCTCATCATTATGCGCGAGGCGTCGAAGCTGATTCTCAAAAAGGCGGCGCAGGTGATGAAGAATCTCGCCGATTTTGCCGCGAAATATGCGGCAATGCCTTGTCTTGCCTACACGCATTTGCAGCCGGCGCAGCTCACCACGGTGGGCAAGCGCGCCGCGCTTTGGGCAAATGAACTGGCAATGGACATTGCGGAGCTTGAGCATCGCGTCGATTCGATGCAGCTGCTCGGCTCAAAGGGCACGACCGGCACGCAGGCAAGTTTTATGGAGCTGTTTGACGGCGACGAGGAAAAGGTCAAGGCACTTGACCGTCTGGTTGCCGAGCAGATGGGTTTTTCCAAATGCGTGACCGTTTCGGGGCAAACCTACTCGCGTAAAGTTGACGCTTATTTTCTCGCCGTCCTTTCGGGCTTTGCGCAGAGCGCGTACAAGTTTGCAAACGATTTGCGCATTCTGCAATCCTTTGAAGAGATTGAAGAGCCGTTTGAGGCGCATCAAATCGGGTCTTCCGCAATGCCGTACAAGCGCAATCCGATGCGCTGCGAGCGCATTTGCGCGCTGGCGCGGTATGTGATTGCCGATGCGCAGAATCCCGCATTCACTGCCGCGACGCAGTGGTTTGAACGCACGCTCGACGACAGCGCAAACAAGCGCATCAGCGTCGCCGAAGCCTTCCTCGCCGTCGACGCAATCCTCAATATTTACATCAACGTGACGAGGGGGCTGGTCGTTTACGATAAGGTCGTTCGCCGCCGCGTCATGGAGAAACTGCCGTTTATGGCGACCGAAAACATCATGATGAAGGCGGTCAAAAACGGCGGCAACCGTCAGGAACTGCACGAGCGGCTTCGCGTGCATTCGCACGCCGCCGCCGCAAAGGTCAAGCAGGAGGGCGGGACAAACGATTTGATTGACCGCATCGTCGCCGACCCCGCATTCAGACTGACGCGGGCGGAAATCGAAGCCGAACTTTCGCCCGAGTTGTATATCGGGCGCTGCCCGTCGCAGGTCGCGGAATTTATCCGCGAGACCGCGCAGCCGATTGTTGACAAGTATCTTACCGAAGAGGTAACGGCAGAATTAAAGGTATAAAATTCAGGAGGAAAACTTTCATGGCAAACCAAGCGGCAAAGCTCACGGCGATTGTGGGCATCAACTGGGGCGACGAGGGAAAGGGAAGAATGGTCGACCTGCTCTCCGAGGACTATGATATTATCATTCGCTATCAGGGCGGTAACAACGCGGGGCATACGGTCGTCAATGACAAGGGCAAGTTCATTCTGAATCTGCTGCCCTCGGGTATTCTGCGTTCGACCACGGTCAACGTGATGGGCAACGGCATGGTCATCGACCTCGAGCATCTCGTCGGCGAGATGCAGCGGCTGACCGACAAGGGCATTGAAATCACGCCCGAGCATCTGAAAATCAGCGAAAAAGCGGTCATCTGTATGCCGTATCACAAGATGCTCGACTGCCTCGAAGAAGATCGCCTCGGCGACGCGAAGTTCGGCTCGACCCGCCGCGGAATCGGTCCGGTTTACGGCGACAAATACATGAAGAAGATTCTGCGTATGTGCGACCTCTTCGAGTCCGAGGAATACCTCAAGAAGCGCCTTAGCGGCATTCTCGAATGGCGCAATCTGATGATTCACAACGGCTACGGCGCAGAGCCTGTAACTGCCGACGATATGTACGCATGGCTGCGCACCTACGGCGACAAACTGAAGCCCTATGTCTGCGACACGACTGCATATCTGGCGTCGGCAATCAAGGACGGCAAGAAAATTATGTTTGAGGCACAGCTCGGCGCACTGCGCGACATTGACTTCGGCATCGTGCCGTACACCTCCTCCTCCTCGACCATCGCCGCTTACGCGCCGGTCGGCGCGGGCATTCCGTTTGCCAGACTCGACGGTACCATCGGCGTTATGAAGGCGTACTCGAGCTGTGTGGGCGAAGGACCGTTCACCTGTGAGATGTTCGGCGACGAGGCGGACAAACTGCGCGAGGCGGGCGGCGAATACGGAGCCGCGACCGGCAGACCGCGCCGCGTCGGCGGCTTCGACATTCCGGCGTCGAAATACGGCTGCCTGATGCAGGGCGCAACCGAGATTGCGCTGACCAAACTCGATGTGCTTTCCTACTTTGAGAAGATTCCGGTCTGCGTCGGCTATGAGATCGACGGCAAGGTCGTTACCGATTTTGTCACGGGCGAGAAGTTGAACAAGGCAAAGCCGGTTTACGAATATGTGCCCGGCTTCAACTGCGACATTTCAAAGTGCCGCAAAGCGTCGGATCTGCCGAAGGCGGCATACGACTATATCAAGTATATCGAGAAGGCGGTCGGCGTGCCGGTGACCTATGTTTCGGTCGGCGCGGAGCGCGACGCTTATATTAAGATGTACGAATAAGAGGAAAAAGCGGTTGCGTGTCAACCGCTTTTTGATAGGAGCGATGATGAAATACCGCTTTTTACTGTTTGACCTTGACAATACGCTGCTTGACTTTGATGCCAACGAAGCGCAGGCGCTGCCGCGCGTCTTTGCGTCGCACGGCGTTACGCTGACGCCCGAGGTGCTGGCGGTTTACAAGAAGATCAACCGCGGGCTTTGGCAGGACTACGAGGCGGGCAGACTGCCGATGGAGGACGTGCTGAACACACGCTTTGCCGAAACGATGCGGCACTTTGGCAGGGAAGAGGACGGCGCGGCGTGGGAGAGCGAATACCGCCGCTATCTCGGCGAGGGACACACGCCGATTCCCGGTGCGGTCGAGTTGTGCAGAGCACTTTCGGCGCGGTATGAACTGTATGTCGTGACCAACGGCGTTGCCGAAACGCAAAGGCGGCGCATACACGACGCGGGGCTTGACGGGTGCTTTGGGGCTGTGTTCAATTCGGAGAGCATCGGCGCACAAAAGCCGTCGCAGGCGTTTTTCGACTATGTTTTCGCACATATCGACGGCTTTGACAAGCGCAGCGCGCTGCTCATCGGCGATTCGGTCACGGCGGACATCGAGGGCGGACGGCGCGCGGGGCTTACGACCTGCTGGTTTAACAAAAAGGGAATCTCCGACTGTTCGGAAATTCCCGCAGACTATAAAATCAATTCGCTTGCCGAGCTGAACGGCATTCTCGAGGTCTAAAAAACGGGGCGCATCTTTAAGCCTTCCCCCTTGGGGGAAGGTGGTGCGCAGCACCGGATGAGGGGCAGCCGTCGGAGACGGGCGTTACCGCAGTCCCGCTTGCAACTGCTCATACGGACGCATTCGCGTCCTCCCCCCTCATCAGTCGCGTTTCGCGACAGCTTCCCCCCGAGGGGAAGCCTTTGCTTTGACAGATAAGAACGGGGCGCATTGACTGCGCCCCGTTTTTCTATGCAATATATTCGGCACTGCCGATTTTGTTGACAAGCTCCTTGGTGACGACGACCTTTTTGACATCTTTCTTTGTGGGAATGTCGTACATGATGGGGAGCATGAATTCTTCCATGATGGAGCGGAGACCGCGTGCACCGATATTGCGCTCGATTGCGAGCTTGGCAATGGCTTCACACGCGCCGTCGGCAAATTCCAGCTCGACGCCGTCGAGCGCAAGCAGCTTGGTGTATTGCTTGATGATCGCGTTCTTCGGCTCACGCAGAATGCGGACGAGCGCCGCCTCATCGAGGTTGTCGAGCGCCGTGATGACCGGCAATCTGCCGACCAGCTCGGGAATCAGTCCGTATTTGACGATGTCGTGCGAGTTGACGTCGCGGTAAATGCCGTCGGCGGTCCGTTCCTTTTTCGTCTTAATGTCGCCGCCGAAGCCGATGGTCTGATTGCCGCGACGCTTTTCGATGATTTGATCGAGACCGTCAAACGCGCCGCCGCAGATGAACAGAATATTCTCGGTGTGAATCTGAATGAAATCCTGATTCGGGTGCTTGCGTCCGCCCTGCGGGGGAACGTTGGCAACCGTGCCTTCGAGAATCTTGAGCAGCGCCTGCTGAACGCCTTCACCCGAAACGTCGCGCGTGATCGAGCGGTTTTCGCCGCGGCGCGAAATCTTGTCGATTTCGTCGATGTAGATGATGCCTTTTTCGGCGCGCTCAACGTCAAAATCGGCGGCTTGAATCAGGCGGAGCAGAATGTTTTCGACGTCCTCGCCGACGTAGCCGGCTTCGGTCAGCGTGGTCGCGTCCGCAATGGCGAACGGCACTTTCAGCGCCTTTGCCAGCGTCTGCGCGAGGAAGGTCTTGCCGACGCCGGACGGACCGAGCAGAAGCACATTGCTTTTCTGAATTTCCACATCGTCCTGCCTGTCGTTCTTTTCGACCGAAATCAGGCGTTTGTAGTGGTTGTAAACAGCGACCGAAAGTACGCGCTTGGCCTCGTCCTGCCCGATGACGTACTGGTCAAGCACCGCCTTGATTTCCGCGGGCTTCGGCAGGGAATCGAGCGACAGATTCAGCGAATCGGCTTTGGCGTGCGGCTTATCTTCCTCGGGATTCATCTCGTCGAGAAAATTTGCGCAGGTCAGTACGCAGTCGCTGCAGATTGCCGCGCCGCCGAGTGCGGCGGGAATCAGCAGTTCGACTTCGTTCTCGCTTCTGCCGCAGAATGAGCAGCACAGTTTTTTGGTTTGATTGTTGGTTGGCATTGTAATCCTCCGTGCCGCCTGCGGGCAGCCTGTGTATTGCGGCTGAACGCTTGCGGTGCTGTGCCGTTTATGCGTGCTTTTCGATGACCTTGTCGATAAGGCCGTACTCGAATGCTTCCTCGGCGCTCATAAAATTGTCGCGGTCGGTGTCGCGCTCGATGACTTCAAGCGGCTTGCCGGTGTTCTTCGCGAGAATCTCGTTGAGCTTCTGACGCGTTTTCAGGATATGCTCGGCATGAATTTTGATGTCGCTTGCCTGACCCTGCGCGCCGCCGAGCGGCTGGTGAATCATGATAACGCTGTTGGGCAGGGCAAGACGCTTGCCCTTTGCGCCTGCGGAGAGCAGAAACGCGCCCATCGACGCCGCCATGCCCATGCAGATGGTGGAGACGTCGCATTTGATGAAGTTCATCGTATCGTAGATGGCAAAGCCTGCGGAAACCGATCCGCCGGGGCTGTTGATGTACAGCGAAATGTCCTTGTCGGGGTCCTGCGCTTCAAGATAAAGCATCTGCGCGACGACGAGCGACGCGGTCGTGTCGTTGACCTCGTCGGCAAGCATGATGATTCTGTCGTTTAACAGGCGGGAGTATATATCATAGGAACGTTCGCCGCGGTTTGTCTGCTCAATGACCATTGGTACCAGTGCCATAGTATCTCTCCTTTGTTTGATGAATAATACGGCGGGTAACGAAGTACCCGCCGAAGTTTAATTTAGTTTTCGTCTGCTGCCTTTTTTGCAGTCTTTTTTGCGGGGGCTTTCTTTGCTGCCGCAGGCTTCTCCGCATCGGACTTTGCCGCCTTCTTTGCGGGCTTCTCCTCTGCATCGTCCGCTTTCTTTGCGGTCGTCTTCTTTGCGGCGGGCTTCTTCTCGGCGTCCGCATCGTCTGCCGCTTTCTTTGCAGACTTCTTTGCAACCGATGCGTTCTCCTTGACAAGGTCAAACGCCTTCTTGACGACGATGTCTGCCGCGATGTCCTCGGAGGCGATTGCGCTCTTGACCTGCTCGACTTCCATGCCGTAGCCCTCGGCAATCTTCTTGTACTCGTCCTCGATTTCCGCGTCGGTTGCGGTCAGCTTCTCGAGCTTGGCAATCGTTTCGAGTGCAAGACGCATCTTGACCTGCTTTTCAGCCTGCGGACGCATTTGCTCGCGCAGCATATCAAGCGTCTGACCCGTATACTTGAAATAGGTCGAGAGGTCGAGCCCCTGCATACGCAGGCGGTTGTCGTAGTCGCGGACGAAGTTCTCGGTCTCGGTGGTGAACATAACCTCGGGAATCTCGGCTTCAAGCAGACCGATGAGCGCGTCGGTCAACTGTTCGTCGACATTTGCATCGGCGGCTTTCTCGTTTCTCTCGGCAAGTTTTGCCTTAACGTCTGCCTTATATTCATCGAGCGTGTCAAATTCCGAAACGTCCTTCGCAAATTCGTCGTCGAGCGCGGGAAGCTCTTCGACCTTCAGGCTGTTGAGCTTAACCTTGAATACGGCGGGCTTACCTGCGAGTTCGGTTGCATGGTAGTCTTCGGGGAAGGTGACGTTGACGTCGAATTCTTCGCCGACCTTCTTGCCGATGATCTGATCCTCAAAGCCGGGGATAAATGCGCCCGAGCCGAGCTTCAGCGTGTGACCCTCTGCCTTGCCGCCGTCAAACTGCTTGCCGTCGACATAGCCGTCAAAGTCGATGTTCGTGATGTCGTCCTTCTTTGCAGCGCGGTCGGTGACTTCAATTTCGCGGCTGTTGCGGCGGCGCACATTCTCGATTTCTTCCTTGACGTCTGCAGCGGTGACCGACTTTACGTCCTTCGTAACCTTGATACCCTTGTAGTTTGCGATCTTCGCCTCGGGCTTTACCGTGACCTTTGCGGTCATGGCAACGCCGTTTTCGTCAATGGTCGTAATATCGAATTCGGGCTGACCGATGATTTCGAGACCCGAAGCCTTTGCGGCGTCCTCATAAGCGGCGGGCAGGCAATCGTTGATTGCTTCTTCATAGAATACGCCCGTGCCGTACATTTTTTCAATCAGATGACGGGGCGCTTTGCCCTTTCTGAAGCCGGGAATCGTGATATTCTTCGAGTTTT
>SFNW01000096.1 GCA_004554105.1 Clostridiales bacterium
TTTTTGCTTTCAAAAAAAGCGATGCAATCTTGTGGGTTAAATCGCGACAGCGCACTTTGGAAAAACTTTTCGCCGCGCACCCGCACGGGAAAGCCGCCGTTATACGAGCAATTGAAAAAGCGATTTTTTTGGTGTATAATATCCAATATCAAATGTTAAAGAGGTAAATTATGCGCGTAATCAGTCTTGAAAGCGCCGGATATGCGTCCAACGCGTACCTGATTGCAAACGACGAGGCGCGTGAGCTTGCCGTCGTCGACCCCAGCGTCGACCCGTCTGCCGCGGCGTCTCTGCTCGGTGACGGGTATTGCCTGAAATATGTTTTGCTGACGCACGGACATTTTGACCACATTCTGTTTGTCGACGAGTGGCGTGCGCTCGGTGCAAAGGTCTGCATTCATGCGCGTGACGCCGAGTTTCTCGGCGACCCTGCCAAAAGCCTGTATTTGCAGTTTTTTGCCCGCGACACGCGGCATCTGCCGCCCGACATTCTCCTGCACGACGGGGACAAGCTCACGCTCGGCACAGAAGAAATCACGATTTTGAGTACGCCCGGACATACCGGGGGAAGCGTCTGCTATCTGTTTGGCGACAGTATGATCAGCGGCGACACGCTGTTTCGCGGCTCGTTCGGCAGGACCGACCTTTACGGCTCGAGCGATGACGAAATGAGGCAAAGCCTCAAAAAACTGAGCGCGATTCAAACGAATTACACCGTATATCCCGGGCACGGCGCAACGACGACGCTCGAGCGCGAGAAAAAGTACGGTTATCTGCATGAATAAACGGAGTTGACAACATGGATTTTACCAAACTTGCCGAATTTTTGTTTCCCGACGTCACCCTGACGCCCGAGAAACTCGAAGAATTATACCCGAAGCGCGATTTGCCCGAGGGAGCAATCGTTTCGAGAATGGCGCCCAGTCCGACCGGCTTTGTCCATCTCGGAAACCTGGTGCAGGGGCTGACCTCGGAGCGGCTTTCGCATCAGTCGGGCGGCGTGCTGTTTTTGCGCGTCGAGGACACCGACAGCAAGCGCGAGGTCGCCGGCGCGGTCGAAACGCTGATTACTTCGCTGAAGCATTATAACATCATTTTCGACGAAGGCGCGACGATAGACGGCGACAGCGGCGCATACGGCCCCTACCGACAGCGCGTGCGCAAGGATATTTACCATGTCTACGCGAAAAAACTCGTTGCCGAGGGTAAGGCCTACCCCTGCTTCTGCACCGAGGAGGAGCTCGCCGCCATTCACGCTGAGCAGGAAGCCGAAAAGGTCAACTTCGGTTACTACGGCAAATGGGCGAAGTACCGCGACGCCTCGTTTGAGACGATTGAAGCAAACATCGAAGCGGGTATGCCGTGGGTGCTGCGCTTCCGCTCGGAGGGCAGCATCGAGCATAAAATCAAGTTTACCGATTTGATTAAAGGAAACCTTGAGCTGACCGAAAACGACATTGACCATGTTCTGCTCAAATCGGACGGCATTCCGACCTATCACTTCGCGCACGCGGTCGACGACCACCTGATGCGCACCACGCACGTTGTGCGCGGCGACGAGTGGCTGCCGTCGCTCCCGTTCCATTTGCAGCTTTTTGCGGCGCTCGGCTGGAAGCCGCCGAAGTATTTGCACATCGGCACGCTGATGAAGATGGACGGCGAATCCAAGCGCAAGCTCTCCAAGCGCAAGGACCCCGAGCTTGCACTGACCTTCTATCAGGAAATCGGCTATCCCGTCGAGGCGGTTTACGAATATCTGCTGACCATTCTCAACTCCAACTTTGAGGACTGGCGGCGGGCAAACCCGTTTGCAAGCACCGACGAGTTCAAATTCTCGTATAAGAAGATGAATCCCGCCGGCTCGCTCTTTGACACCGATAAACTGCGCGACGTTTCCAAGGACGTGCTTTCCAAAATGACGGCGGACAAGGTCTACGCGCTTGCCGTCGAGTGGGCAGAGCAGTACGACCGCGATTTCTACGAGAAGCTGACCGCGTGTCCCGACTATGCAAAGCAGATTCTCGCCATCGGCAGAGGCGGCAAAAAGCCGCGCAAGGACTTTGCCGTGTTCAGCGAACTGAAGCCGTATATGGCGTTCTTCTACGACGATTGGTTTAAAATCGAGGCGGAAATGCCCGCATTTGACAAAGCCGAGATTCTTGGAGTTCTGCGCGACTATGCGGCACTCTACGACGAGTCCGACGACCAGACCGCATGGTTTGACAAGGTGCGCGCACTCGCCGAACGGCACGGCTTTTGCCCCGACACCAAGACCTACAAGGCAAATCCCGATGCGTATAAAGGTCACGTCGGCGACGTCAGCATGATGCTGCGCGTTGCCGTCACCGGTCGGCAGAATTCGCCCGATTTGTACGAGGTCATGCGCATTCTCGGAAAAGAAAAAGTTTTGCAGCGGCTGAGCAACGCCGAAGAAACATTGTAAGGAGTCTTCTGAATTTATGGAAGAAATCAAATCCAACTTTATAGACGAAATTATCAAGGCGGATCTCGAAGCAGACCCGAGTCTGAAAATCCACACCCGCTTTCCGCCCGAGCCGAACGGATACCTGCATATCGGCAGTGCCAAGGCGATTTGGATTAACAGCACGATGGCGAAAAAATACGGCGGGCTGTTCAATCTTCGCTATGACGACACCAACCCCGCAAAAGAGGATAACGAGTACGTCGAGTCGATTTACGAGGACCTCAAATGGCTCGGCGCAGAGCCGACCGGCGGCGTTTACTACGGCTCGGACTATTTTGACCGCTGCTATGAATATGCGCTGAAGCTGATTCGCGACGGCAAGGCATACGTCTGCGACCTCACTGCCGAAGAGATGCGCGAATATCGCGGCACACTGACCGAGCCGGGCAAAAACAGCCCGTGGCGCGACCGCAGCGTTGAGGAAAACCTTGACCTCTTTGAGCGAATGAAGAACGGCGAATTTGCCGACGGCACGCATACGCTGCGCGCGAAAATCGACATGGCGTCGCCGAATATCAATCTGCGCGACCCTGCGATTTACCGCATTGTACACGCCTCGCATCACCGTCAGGGCGACAAGTGGTGCATCTATCCGCTCTACGACTTTGCGCATCCGATTCAGGACGCGATTGAGGGCATCACGCATTCGCTCTGCTCGCTCGAATTTGAAAATCACCGTCCGCTTTACGAGTGGGTCATTGACAATATCGGTCTTGAAACCAAGACGAAGCCGAAGCAGCGGGAATTTGCGCGGCTGAACGTGACCTATACCGTCATGAGCAAGCGCTATCTGCGCGAGCTGGTCGAAACCAAGCTCGTCGACGGCTGGGACGACCCGCGTATGCCCACGCTCTGCGGTCTGCGCCGCCGCGGCTATACGCCCGCTTCGATTTTTGATTTTGTCGAGCGCGCCGGCGTTGCCAAGGCGTACAGCCTTGTCGACATCGAACTGCTCGAGCATTGCATTCGCGAGGAGTTGAACGAGACCGCGCCGCGCCGCGTTGCGATTCTCGACCCCGTCAAGGTTGTCGTGACCAATTTCCCCGAGGACAAGGTCGAGTATTTCGAGCTGCCGAACAACCCGAATGACGAAAACGCAGGGAAGCGCAAGCTGCCATTTACGCGTGAGCTTTACATCGACCGCAGCGACTTTGAAGAAGTGCCGCCGCCGAAGTTCTTCCGCATGAAGCCGGACGGCGAGGTGCGGCTGATGGGCGCGTATATTGTCAAGTGCAACGAAATCGTGAAAAACGCGGACGGCAGCATCAAGGAAATCCGCTGCACCGCCGACCTTGAGACCGGCGCAAATATGCCCGCCGACGGCAGAAAGATTAAAGGCACGATTCACTGGCTGTCTGCGGCACACGCCAAGGACGTTGACGTCATGCTGTACGACAAGCTGTTTACGATTGAAAACGTCGCCGACATTCCCGAGGACAAGACCTATAACGATTATCTGAATCCTGATTCGCTGAAGAAACTGACCGGCTGCAAGGTGGAAGAATCGCTTTGCGACGCCGCGCCTGGCGACCGCTTCCAGTTTGTTCGCTGCGGCTATTTCGTCAAGGACACGCGGTATCCGAATACCTTTAACCGCATTGTCGGGCTTAAAGACAGTTACCTCAAAAAATAATTTATAGAGGCAAAGGAGAACCACTATGAAAAAGCTTTCCGTATTTCTTGCACTGCTGATGCTGCTCAGCACCTTTTCGCTTGCGGCATTTGCGGCAGACGGTGCCGTTTTGACCGTTGGCAGCGCGACCGCAAAGCCCGGCGAAACCGTTACCGTAACGATTGCGCTGAAGAACAATCCCGGTATTGTCGGCGCACAGTTTGATGTGAAGTTCGATGCGAGCGTTTTGTCCGTCGCCACATATACCGCCAAGAATTCAAAGTTTTTGGTGCCGGCTTTCGACGCGGAAAAACTTGCCGCAAAGTCCAAGGTGACATTCGCCATGGCTACGCTGCTTGAAATTGTCAGCGGCGATATTTCGCTTGTCGATGTCAGCTTCAAAATTGCCGACAACGCGGCTCCCGGCACATACGATTTGACGGTTGAAAATCTCAGCGTGTATACTTACGACGAATCTGCCGATAAGAATTCCGATAAGCAGTTCCCCTACGTTGCCGCAACGGCAGAGAAGGGCACGATTACGGTTACAACGGACAGCGGAAGCGGCACGGGCACCGGCAAAACTGAGGGCAAATTCACGGCTTCCAAGACCTATGACAACCGCTTTACCGATGTCACTGCCGACAAGTGGTTTTATGACTTTGTAACAACCGCATACGAGTACGGTCTTGCAAACGGTACGAGCAACACGAAGTTCTCACCCGACAGCAAGTTTACCGTTGCGCAGGCACTGACTGCGGCGGTCAACATTCACAAAACCTATTATGGTATGACGGTTCGCGCTGCGGCGGAAGGCGAAGCATGGTACACGCCTTATGTCGAATACTGCGTTGAAAACGGCATTATTGCCGAGGGGCAGTTCACCGAATTCGACAAGAAAATCACGCGCGGTGAAATGGCAATCGTATTCGCCAACATTCTGCCCGCCGCCGAGTATGCCGCAAAGCGCACGGGCGTCTGCCCCGATGTGACGAGCGACATGGCTTGCTATAAGGCGGTTGAAAAACTCTATCAGGCGGGCATCGTCGGCGGTGATGCCGGAACCGGCAACTACCGTCCGAACGACGAAATTGCGCGTTCCGAGGCGTGCGTTATCTTTACCCGCATTGCACTGCCTTCCAAGAGATAACCGATTTTGGCTGAAACAGGCTTCCGATTTTTCGGAAGCCTGTTTTTGTTCTGTTTCGGTGCTTTTTTCATATTTATATCGTATAGAATGACGCCTATCGAGGAGACACGATGATGGAAAAACGCGAAAGCCTGCGCTTTACTTGGCTGATTCTGTTTTACTGTGTGTTGTTTATGCTTCTGCTCGCCGCGCTGTATGCACTGTACCTCGCAGCCGTGCCGAAACGAAATGCAGGCGCGCTGTATGCCGCGGCATCGCCGCGCGAAGTCCGCGTTATCGTCGATGCGGGGCACGGCGGCAGAGACGGCGGGGCAACCGGCGTCACAGGGCTTCTGGAAAAAGAATTAAATCTTGAAATTTCGAATACACTCGGCGATATACTGCTTGCGGCAGGCGTCGAGACCCGTTTGACGCGCCGCGCCGACAGTCTTGTCTGCGATGAGAGCGACCCCAAACTGAAGGGGAAGCTGAAGCAGACCGATTTGAAGAATCGAGCCGCGCTTGCCGCCGCATTTCCGCAGGCATTGTTTATCAGCATCCACATGAATAACTTTCCCGTGGAAAAATACAGCGGATTGCAGGTCTATTATTCGGTCAACAATGAAAACAGCCTGACGCTGGCGACGCTGATTCAGTCCCGCGTCGCAGAAACGCTTCAGCCGGACAACACGCGCCGCGTGAAGGCGGCGGGGAGCAATATTTTTCTCCTTGACCGCATTCATTCGCCTGCGGTTTTGGTCGAGTGTGGATTCCTTTCCAACTATGCGGAAAGCAAAAAACTGGCAGACGCAGCCTATCGCAAAGAACTTGCCGCCTTGCTTGCGGTCTGCCTGATGCAAAATCTGCGCGAGCAGCCATAATTCGGGAGAAAAGCACTTGAAAGAACAGGGCGGATATGTTATACTTACTGTGAATCATTTCGGCATTCACGATGCTTTTGCAATTTCGGAGGCAAACATGAAGGATAAGGGAAAATTCTATGTAACAACGGCGATTGCCTACAGTTCGCGCAAGCCGCATTTCGGCAACACCTATGAGGTCATTATGACCGACGCGCTCGCGCGCTTCAAGCGGCAGGTCGGCTACGACGTTTTCTTTTTGACCGGCACGGACGAACACGGGCAGAAAATCGAAAACTATGCCAACGAGGCGGGCATCTCGCCTAAAGAATATGTCGACAAGGTCTCTGCGGAGATTCGCCGCATCTGGGACCTGATGGGCGCAAGCTACGATAAATTTATCCGCACGACCGACGACTACCATGTCCGCGCCGTACAGCATATTTTCAAAAAGCTGTACGACAAGGGCGACATTTATAAAGGGCATTACGAGGGCTGGTACTGCGAGCCCTGCGAATCCTTCTTCACCGAGACGCAGGTCGTCGACGGCAAATGCCCCGACTGCGGCGCACCGGTCAAGCGCGCGAAAGAGGAAGCCTACTTCTTTAAGATGAGCAATTACGCGGACAAGCTCATGGCGTATATCGACGAGCACCCCGAGTTTATCGAGCCCGAAGCACGCAAAAAGGAAATGGTCAACAACTTCCTCAAGGCGGGGCTCCAGGACCTCTGTGTTTCGCGCACTTCGTTCAAGTGGGGCATTCCGATTACCTTTGACGAAAAGCACGTCACCTATGTCTGGATTGACGCGCTGTCCAACTATATTACCGCGCTCGGCTATGACCCCGACAACGAAAAGCAGCCCGAGCTGTTTGAAAAATTCTGGCCTGCCGACGTGCATATCATCGGCAAGGATATTCTGCGCTTCCACACCATCTACTGGCCGATCATTCTGATGGCGCTCGATTTGCCGCTGCCGAAGAAGGTCTTCGGCCACCCGTGGTTCAATCTCGGCGA
>SFNW01000097.1 GCA_004554105.1 Clostridiales bacterium
CCGCCCCTACGGTTTCGGAGGTTGTTCAGTCCTTTAAGCGATATTCAACCGTTGCGTATGCTAAACTGGTCAGCAAAGGGGTTTTACCGCCGTTTGAAAAGCAAATTTGGCAACGCTCTTTTCACGACCACATTATTCGGAATCGCGACGACTACGAAAAGATTGAAAAGTATATATACGATAATCCGATGCGCTGGCAATACGACTGCTTTTATGCAGAAGATTGAATACAAAAATTCCCGACAGGGCTGAATCCTGCCGGGAATTTTTATTGCGTTGCTTTACTTATTTCCCTTTTTGAGAAGCTCCTGCTTGATGTCCCAGAGCTTCTGCGAGAGGTCGACGTAATAGTTATGCGGGTTCTCGAAGCGCTTGACCTCGTCCCAGAGCGTGTCGACTTCCTTGGCGCAGTAGTCGCGGATTTCGCTCGTCGATGGGGAAGTGTAGACGCACTTGCCGCCGAGGAATACCGGCACCTGAAGCTCGCGCACGGTGTAGTCGGTCACGGTCTTGCGCTTCCAGGTGTAGTCGGGGTCGAACAGCTCAATCGGCTGCGTGCCGTCGACAACCTCGTCGTATACCGTGATGTAGTCGGCAATCGCCTTGCCGTTTTCCTTGTCGAACAGGCGATAAACCTTCTTGTAGTGAGGGTTGGTAATCTTCGCCGCGTTCTCGCTGATTTTGATTTTCGGCACGATGGTGCCGTCGGCATTCTCGCGCGCGCAGAGCTTGTAGACGCCGCCGAAGACAGGTGCGCTCTTTGCGGTAATCATGCGCTCGCCGACGCCGAAGGCGTCGACCGCCGCGCCCTGCCGAATCAGCGCGAGAATAATATCCTCGTCGAGCGAGTTGGAGGCGACGATTTTGCATTCGGTCAGTCCCGCGTCATCGAGCATCTTGCGCGCTTTCTTCGACAGATAGGCAATGTCGCCCGAGTCAAGGCGAATCGCGCACTTCGTAATGCCCTTCGGCAGAAGCACTTCCTTGAATACGCGGATTGCATTCGGCACGCCGCTCTTCAAGGTGTTGTAGGTGTCGACGAGCAGCGTCGCGTTGGTCGGATACAACTCGCAGTAGGTCTTGAACGCCTCGTATTCGCTGTCGAACATCTGCACCCAGGAGTGCGCCATCGTGCCGGTCGCCGGCACGCCGAAATCGCGGTCGGTAATCGTGCAGGCAGTTGCCGCGCAGCCGCCGATATAGGCTGCGCGCGCACCGAGATACGCGCCGTCCGCGCCCTGCGCACGGCGGCTGCCGAACTCGGAGATTGCGCGTCCCTTTGCGGCGCGGACGATGCGGTTTGCCTTGGTGGCAATCAGCGACTGGTGGTTGATCGTCAGCAGCAGATAGGTCTCGATAAACTGCGCCTCTGCGGCGGGCGCACGCACCGTGACGATCGGCTCGCCCGGGAAAATCGGCGTGCCCTCGGGAACGGCATAGATGTCGCCCGTAAAGCGGAAGGTTTTCAGTTTTTCGAGAAACGCCTCGTCAAAAACATTCTTGCTTCTGAGATAGGCGATGTCCTCCTCGGTGAAGTGAATGTTGTTGATGTATTCGATGAGCTGTTCCAGTCCCGCCGCAATCGCGAAGCCGCCGCCGTCGGGAACATCGCGGAAGAACATATCGAAATAGGTGATGTTGTCCGCCATGCCCGCACGGTAATAGCCGTTTGCCATCGTCAGCTCATAGTAGTCGCAGAGCATGGTGAAATTCTGTCTTTTTCCGGTTTGCATTTTGCTCAAAGTCCTTTCTGATTTGCCTGGATCATGCGGAAGCCGCAGGGTTGAATTTCGCCCTCGCCGCTGCCGGTTTCGCCGCTTATGAGGTCCTCCCAGCTTTCCCCGAAGTCAAAGCGAATGGGGAAGGAGGCGAGGTTGACCGCGATATGAATCGTCTCGTTCTCGTCGGAACGGGTAAAGGCGAACAGCCCGCAGTCATGTGCCGTTACCTTGAAGTCGCCGCCCGCAAATGCGGAATGCTCGCGCCGCAGCTTGCCGAGTGCGCGGTAGTGCTCGAGCAGCCCCGCGTCCTCTCTGCCCCAGGGGAAGGGCATACGGCAGAAGGGGTCACGGTAGCCCTCAATCCCCGCTTCGTCGCCGTAAAAGACCGACGGGAAGCCGTAGAGCGTGTATTGCAGGACGCTTGCGAGCTTGAGTTTGGCAATGCCGACGCTGCGTTCTTCTTCGCTCATACGGGTATTTGCAAGCTCGTCGTTTGACAGCCCCTCGGGGTCTCTGCCCGCCAGCGCGGTGAGAATGCGCTCGGTGTCGTGCGTGCCGAGAATGTTCATCAGGCAGTCGCAGACCGCGCGCGGATAGGAGGAGTAGATTTCGGTCACGGTGTTATAGAGCATCGTGCAGTCGCCGCTGCGCAGATAGCCGACAATCGCGTTTTTCAGCGGGTAGTTCATGACGCTGTCGAGCTGCCTGCCGCGCAGATAGCGCCGCCGTGCGCCGTAGGAGACCTTCTCCGCGGCGTTCTCCCAAACCTCGCCGACAATCAGCGCATCGGGGTCAGCCGCCTTGACGACCTCACGCAGACGGTCGAGAAAATCGTCGGTCAGCTCGTCGGCAACGTCAAGCCGCCAGCCGCTTGTCCCCGCCTCTATGTAGCGCGCGCAAACGCCGCGCTGTCCGACGAAGAAGTCGCGGCAATCGCGCCCGCGAATATTGAGCTTCGGCAGAATCGGAATGCCCCACCAGGACTCATACTGCGACGGGAAGCGGATAAAGTGATACCAGTCGTGATAGGGCGAATGCTCGCTCTGATACGCGCCGACCGAATCATAATGCCCGTAGCGGTTGAAATAGCGGCTGTCGTCGCCGGTGTGGTTGAACACGCCGTCTAAAATGACGCGGATGCCGCGCTCTTTGCATTCGGCAAGCAGGGTATCGAACGCCGCTCTGCCGCCGAACATCTCGTCGATGACGTCGTAGTCGCCGGTATCGTACTTGTGGTTGGAATGCGCCTTGAAAATCGGGCTGAGATAGATGCAGCCCACCGACAGACTGCAGAGATAGTCAAGCTTGTCGATGATCCCCCAAAGGCTGCCGCCGAAGAACTGATTGTTTTTCAGCGGTGCGCCGGGGTAGGGGGCGTATTCGGGTCTGCCGTTTTCCCAGTCGGGGTCGAGCCGCGCGTCCTCGCGCACGGGCGTCGGTATTTCGCCTTTGGCAAAGCGGTCGACAAAAATGTGGTACATCGTCGTGCCGTAGAATGTGCGCGGGGTTTCAAAGCCCGGCTCCCAAAGCAGGAGCAGAAACCGTCTGGAGGGGCGCTCGGCAAGCGTGAAATCTACGTTGTTGACGCTTGCGGTATAGACGGTCTTATAGTTCCGCTCAAAGCGGAATTCATAGTAGAACAGCCCGCCGTACTGCCCCTCGCCGAGTTTGCCGAGGTCAAGCGAAAAGAGAAACTCGTCGTTTTCGCCGTCGAAGCCCTTGTATTCGGGGAAAAGTTCGCGGTCGCGCTCGCCGTCGGGGGCGATGACCATGCGCGGCGAGACAAGCTGCAGCTCGCGCGGGATTTGCAGCGTGATTTCAAGAGTGTCTTTTGCAGGAAACGCGTTGATGTCCGACAGGTCGCGCCCGTCGAGGGTTTTAACGATTTGAATCCGCATAGAAGCCTCTCTCCCTGCACAGCCGCGCCTCCGGCGTCATACCGAAGGCGCGGGGCGCAGTGTTATTTTTCCATAGGAACTTTCTTTAAGTGCCAAATCCGCTCTGCGTATTCTTCGATGCTGCGGTCTGCCGCAAATTCGCCCGCTCCGGCGATGTTGTTGAGCGACATCTTGTTCCAGAGCTTCTGATTCGGGTAGAGCGAGATTGCGCGGTCGTGCGTCGACTTGTAGGATTCAAAGTCGGCAAGGCACATATACGGGTCGGCGACGCCGCTTGCGGCAATCAGGTAGTCGGCAATGTTCTTGAAACTCTCACCCGCAAAGCCGACCGACAGACGGTCGATGGTGCGACGGAGCGCCGCGCTTCTGTGATAATAGTCGGCGGCGTGATAGCCCTTGGTCCACAGGTCGTCGACTTCACTGCAGTTGAGACCGAAGATGAACATATTGTCCTTGCCGCACTCGGCGAGCATCTCGATGTTCGCGCCGTCGAGCGTGCCGATGGTCAGCGCACCGTTGATCATCAGCTTCATGCAGCCCGTGCCGCTCGCTTCCTTGCCGGCGAGCGAAATCTGCTCGCTGATTTCGGCGGCGGGAATCAGTGCCTCCGCCATGCTGACGCTGTAGTTTTCGAGGAAGACGACGCGCAGCTTTTCGCGGATAATCGGGTCATTCTCGATTTCCTTGCCGATATAGCAAATCAGCTTGATAATCTGCTTTGCCATCTCGTAGCCCGGCGCGGCTTTCGCGCCGAACAGATAAGTCTGCGGAATGATGTCGAGGTTCGGATTCTCGCGCAAATCAAGGTAGGTGTTGATGATGTTCAGCGCATTGAGCAGCTGGCGCTTGTACTCATGCAGACGCTTGATTTGCACGTCGAAAATCGAGTTCGGGTCGATCATCTGACCGGTCGTCTCGCGCAGGTGGTTGGCGAAGGCGACCTTGTTTTCGTGCTTGATTTCGCCAAGGCGCGCAAGCACGCTTTCGTCGTTTTCAAACTTGCGGAAGTCCTCGAGCTTTCTCGGCTGATGCTTGTACGCATCACCGATGCACTCGTCGATGAGACTCGACAGCTTGGGATTCGAGTAGCAGAGCCAGCGGCGGTGCGCAATACCGTTGGTCACGTTGGTGAAGCGCTCGGGGTACATCTTGTAGAAGTCCTTGAACACCGAGTTGACAAGAATGTCGGAGTGAATCTTCGACACGCCGTTGATGGCGTGCGAGCCGACGACCGCGAGGTTTGCCATGCGGACTCTGCCGCCCCCGAGAATCGCAAGTGCCGAGACTTTGTCGACATTCGAGGGGAAGTGCTGCCATGCTTCGGCGCAGAAGCGCTTGTTGATTTCCTGAATGATCATGTGCATACGCGGCAGGGTCAGCGCGAAGAGATTTGCGTCCCAGGTTTCAAGCGCTTCGGGCAGGACGGTGTGGTTGGTGTAGGAAACCGTGTTGACAACCGTGTGCCATGCGTCCTCCCACGAATAGTGGTAGTCGTCGAGCAGAATGCGCATTAGTTCGGGAATGCAGAGCGTGGGGTGCGTGTCGTTGATGTGAATCGCGACCTTGTCCGAGAGATTTGCCAGCGTGCCGTAAACCGCGAGGTGGTCGCGCAGAATGCTCTGTACCGATGCGCTGACGAGGAAATACTGCTGCTTCAGGCGGAGCAGTTTGCCCTCGGTGTGGTTGTCGGAGGGGTAGAGCACCTTGGAGATGGTCTCCGCATCGGTGCTTTCCTTGAGTGCCTGCGCGTACTGTCCCTGTGTGAAAAGCGACATATTGAAGTTGGTGATGTCGCGCGCCTTCCAGAGGCGGAGACGGTCGA
Organism: Clostridiales bacterium; assembly: GCA_004554105.1. Lineage (GTDB taxonomy): Bacteria > Bacillota > Clostridia > Oscillospirales > CAG-272 > UMGS902. The sequence goes on from SFNW01000097.1 coordinate 5,442, forward strand.
CGCCGTTGCTGTCCGCGCCCGAAATCATCATGTCGTAGGGAACGGCTTCAACCTCGTCGCAGTCCTTGTAGGCGATGTTGCAGTGCCCGTTCGACCACTCCTCAACGACTCTGCCGCCGAAGCGGACATGGAAGGTGCGGTCGGTGCGCGGAATCAGCCAGACCTCGCCGCCGGGCAGCCAGATGTCGGGCAGCTCGACCTGCAGTCCGTCGATAATCTTCTGCTTGAACAGACCGTACTCGTAGCAGATGGAAAAGCCGGTCGCGGGATAGTCGAGCGAGGCGAGCGAGTCCATAAAGCAGGCGGCGAGACGGCCGAGACCGCCGTTGCCGAGCCCCGCGTCGGGCTCCAGCTCGTAAAGCTCGGCGATGTCGAAGCCGAAGTGCTTCAGCGCAAGACGGTACTCCTCGACCAGTCCGAGGTTGTGCAGATTGGTCTTGAGCGACCTGCCGAGCAGAAACTCCATGCACATATAATAGACGCGCTTGGATTCGGTCTTGTTGACCTGCTCTTTGAAGTGCTTGCGCTTCTCGGTGAGAATATCCTTGACGGTCATCGCCGTCGCCTTGTACATCTGCTCGGGCGAAGCGTCCTTCGGCGCGCAGCCGAAGTATCTCGACAGCTTGCTTTCGAGTTTTTCCTCCACCGCCTTGACTTCTTTGGAATTGCTGTTCATGTTTGCTTGGTTCTCCTTAGTTAAAAAAGTTCATCATACATTTGCAGATATTGCTTTGCCGACGCTCCCCAGGAGAAATCGGTGTTCATGATTTTTGTCACGAGTTTTTTGCGCCGCGGCAGGTCGCGCCAGAGCGAAATCGCCGCATTTGTGCGTTCGAGCAGTTCGTCGGCGCTGTAGTTGGCAAAGGTGAAGCCGTTGCCGTGAATCTCGCCGTCTTCCTCGTAGTAGCCCTTGATGGAGTCGTAGAGACCGCCGGTTTCGCGGACGACCGGAATTGCTCCATAACGCGAGGCAATCATCTGCGAAAGCCCGCAGGGCTCGCTCTTCGAGGGCATGAGGAAGATGTCGCAGGCGGCGTAGATGCGCCGCGACAGGTCGCGGTTGTAGAGAATCATGCTGCGTACCTTGTCGCGGTGGCGGTTTTCAAGGTCGCGCATATAACTTTCGTAGCCCGCGTCGCCCATACCGAGCACGATGAGCTGCACGTCCTCGCAGAGCAGGCGATCCGCCATGGCGGTGAAGAGGTCAAGCCCCTTGTGCGCGACGAGACGCGAAATCAGCGCGACGAGCGGCACATCCTCGCGGACGGGGAGCGCAAGTTCGGCTTGCAGTGTTTTTTTGTTTTCAAGTTTTTTCGCAGGGGCTTTTGCCGAATAATGTGCAATCAGAACCGGGTCGGTCGCCGGATTGTACATCTCGTAGTCGATGCCGTTCAGAATGCCGCGCAGTTTGTTCTGCTCTTTAATCAGTTCATGGTGCAGTCCGTGCGAGAAATAGGGGGATTTGATTTCCGAGGCGTAGGTCGGGCTGACCGTCGAGACGAGGTCGCAGCACTCGATTGCCGCTTTCATCAGGTTGATACAGCCG
>SFNW01000098.1 GCA_004554105.1 Clostridiales bacterium
AAAATCAAGTATGTAACTATGCTCAAAGAAGCGCGAATCCCCTCGTTTGTCTTCTTCTGCAACCTCCCGCAATGGGTCAAAGAGCCTTACCGAAGATACCTCGAGAACAAAATCCGCGAAAAGTGGAACTTCTCCGGTACGCCCATCAACCTATTTATGCGCGAAAAATAAGCACTCGACGTTTCTCAATACGGAGGTAGGGTCGCGCCTCGGTGCGACCGGGCAGGCGTGGTCGTAGGGTCGCGCCTTGGTGCGACCGGGTAGGCGTGGTCGTAGGGTCGCGCCTTGGTGCGACCGGGTAGGCGTGTGGATGTAAAGCGGGTTATCACCAAGATGCCCAATTGGGGTCCGCAGCCGTGTCGTAGATACGGCTGTGGTGGCTGTCTCGGAGAGACTGCAATCATGGGTAACCCCATGTTCAGCCTCGGAGAGGCTTAACATGGGGACAGAGCTGCGTAGTAGATAATCGAGCTTCGGAGATGCTCGGTTGTGATAGCATATTTGCCCGCGTCCACTCTTACCTCTTACCTCTCGTTATCACCAAGATGCAAGCTTGGAGAGCTTGCGGTACTCGGTTAACCCCACCTTGCCGCTTGCGGCTAGGTGGGGACAGACGGCACCACAACACCCGACAATGAGCTAAATTGCATAGATTTTGCTCATTGCCACTGCTAAGTCGGAGACTTTGCAAAACGAAAAACTATCGCCTGGTAGGTCGCAGCAAGCCGCGACCCTACTCTGCTTATTTTCAACATGATACATCGCAGAACCTACTCAAACAGCGACGGGAGCGTGTCGATAAGGCGGAACGACAGGCGGTGATACGGGGTTGTGCCGTATTGCGCGATGGCGGCGCGATGCGCTTTCGTCGGGTAACCCTTATTTATGTTCCATGCATACTGTGGATATTCCTCGTGGATACGCTTCATATACTCGTCGCGGTGCGTTTTAGCGAGAATAGACGCCGCCGCAATGCTCATCATCTTGCCGTCGCCCTTGACGATACACTCATGGCTGATGCCGCTATACGGCTTAAAGCGGTTGCCGTCGATGAGCAAAAACTCGGGACGCACCTTCAGAGCATCGATGGCGCGGTGCATTGCAAGAAACGACGCATTGAGGATGTTGATACGGTCGATTTCTTCCGCCGTGACGATGCCGACAGCCCACGCCAGCGCGTCGCGTTCGATTACAGGGCGAAGACTGTCGCGACGCTTCTCCGACAACTGCTTGGAGTCGTTGAGCAGGTCGTTGCTATACCCCTCGGGAAGAATTACCGCTGCAGCAAACACCGGACCAGCCAGGCAGCCGCGACCCGCTTCGTCGCATCCCGCCTCCAACCGTCCCGGCTCAAGATATGGTAATAACATTAGTGATGGCGCTTTATGATGTAATTAAACAGCGACAGGAAGGCATCTTTCGCCTCGCTGTCGGCATACGGCGCAAGTAGTTCGAATGCCTCCGTGCGGATGCGTTCCATCGTCTGATAAGCATAGTCGATGCCGCCCTCGGCTTTGGCAAATTCGATAAGCGTATCGATTTCGGCATCGCTGAGAGAGTCGGTGTTAAGCAGTCGGCGCATTGCCTCGGCTTGCTTGGTGGGCTGCTGCAAGGCATAAATCAACGGAAGCGTCACCTTGCCTTCGCGCAGGTCGTTGCCCGTCGGTTTGCCCACTTTTTCATCGTGTGAATAGTCGAAAATATCGTCTTTTATTTGAAAACACAGTCCGAGTTTTTCCATAAAATTAGCGAGCGTCTCGATGTCGGCTTCGGTTGCCCCGGCGGTGTAGCCGCCCACCTCCACACAACTGCGGAAGAGCGACGCCGTTTTGCGCCCGATTATGCTGAAATAACTCTCTTCGTTGATGTTATGTCGGCGCGCTATGTCGATTTGGTCGAGTTCGCCCGTCGACAGCGTTTTGCCGAGTTCAGAAATCGACGAAATCACGCGCAAATCGCCCGTCGAGATGGAGCATTGCAGCGCATTGCTCACGAAATAGTCGCCCGCAAGCACCGCTATGTGGTTGTCCCATATACTGTTAACCGTCGGGCGCCCGCGGCGAGTCCGCGTCTCGTCGATTACGTCGTCGTGTATCAACGACGCATTGTGAAGTAGTTCGATTGCCGCTGCTCCGGAGATTACATTCTCATTGACGTTGCCGAAAAATTTCGCGCTCAGTATCACGATGATGGGGCGTATTTGCTTGCCTTTCGACTGCAGATAGGTTTCCACTACGTTGTTGAGCAAGTCACTTCGGCTATACAAAGCGGCACGCATTCGCTCGTTAAGCCTGTTTATCTCGGGAGAAATCGATTCTCGGATGGTTTCAAATGTCGTCATGTTAACGTTTTAAGTCACAAAATTACTAATATTTGCGTTATTTCCGCAATTTCACGACGTAATAATTCGTATTTTGCACAAAATTTTGTACTTTTATCGGATAATTTACCAAAATATATGGACAATAAGAAACTATTCTTGCTGGATGCTTACGCTTTGATATTCCGCGCGTATCACGCTTTGAAATATTCGCCGCGTTTCACGTCGAAAGGCATGAACACCTCGGCTATCTTCGGATTTGTAAACACACTCGAAGAGGTGCTCCGTAAGGAGAACCCGACGCACATCGCCGTGTGTTTCGACCCGCCGGGTCCGACGTTCCGCCACGAGATGTATCCCGACTACAAAGCCGGGCGAGAGGCTACCCCCGAAGACATACGCATCGCCGTGCCTTACATCAAAGACATCATCCGCGCCATGCGTATTCCCATCGTTGAAGTTGACGGTTACGAGGCTGACGACGTCATCGGAACGCTCGCACGAGCAAGCGTCGACAACGGATTCGAAACTTTCATTATGTCGTCCGACAAAGACCTCAGCCAACTCGTCGGCGAAACCGTCAAAATCTACCGCCCGGGCATGCGCGGCGCAGCGCCCGAGGTTCGCGGCATAGCCGAAGTGTGCAACATCTTCGGCATCGACAGACCTAACCAAGTGATTGACATCCTGGCACTTATGGGCGACAAGGTCGACAACATTCCCGGATGTCCCGGCGTCGGCGAAGTGACCGCTTCAAAACTCATCAAAGAGTTCGGCTCGATCGAAAACCTCATCGCCAACACCGACCGGCTCAAGGGCGCGCTCAAGAAAAAGGTGGAAGACAACGTCGACAACATCCGCTTTTCGAGAACGCTCGCCGAAATCAATACGCATGCGCCGGTCAACATAGACTGCGACCAACTTGCACGACAGCCGCTCGACGCCGACGCGCTGCGCCGCATTTTCGACGAACTCGAGTTTAAGTCGCTCGCCACTCGCATCATCGGCGACGCTGCACCTGCGCCTGCGACCCCGGCACCGAAAGCCAAGCCTAAACCCACTAACACTCAACCGGTTATAGGCTCGCTTTTCGACGATTTGTTAGAGCCGGAAGCCGACGAAATCGCCATCGAAGGGCAAGTCGAAGGCGAATTTATATTCGCCGACAGCGACAACGTAGCCCGACTCGTCGACGAAGCAACCGCACTCGGCACTTTCGGTTTCTACTGCGTTACAACGGCTGCCGACGCCATGAACGCCGCGCTAAAAGGCATCGCCGTAGCAACTTCGCCCGCTCGCGCTTTCTTCCTCACATACTCCGGCAACGAATCGCTCGTCGAGCGTATCCTCTCTTGCAATGCCACTAAAGTGGGCAACGACGTCAAGCGCGACATCATCGTGGCGCGACGTCACGGCATCGCCTTTGCCGAACCCTTCTACGATACTGCTATCGCGCACTACCTCCTGCAGCCGGAGATGAATCATTCGCTCGACCGCATCGCCGAAATCTATCTCGCCGAGGAATTGCCCAAAATCGCGCTCCCGCCCACGGCGAAAAAGTCGTTCGACTTTGCCGCCGAACTCGCCCCCGACGACTACTACAACGTCGTTTGCGCCTACGCGGCGGCTAACCTCCGTCTCCGTGCTCGTTTCGACGAACTCCTCGCTAAGGAAGGTATGACCCAACTGCTAACCGACATCGAATTTCCTCTCGTGCCCGTTCTCGCCGACATGGAAATGACCGGCGTCCGCATCGACACCGACGCGCTTCGAGCTTATTCCGAGACGCTTACCGCTTCGCTCACCGACATCGAAGCCGAGTGCCAACAACTCGCCGGGACGACGTTCAACGTCGGCAGTCCGGCTCAAGTCGGCGAAATCCTCTTCGACCGCCTCAAAATCGACGATAAGGCGAAAAAAACCGCGCGCGGACAGTATTCCACTACCGAAGAAGTGCTCGAACACCTCCGCATGCGGCATCCGATTGTCGGCAAAATCCTCGAATATCGTAAACTCAAGAAACTCCTGTCGACCTACGTCAACGCTCTGCCGTTGCTCATCAACCCCTCAACAGGAAAGATTCATACCACTTACAATCAGACGGTTACCGCCACCGGGCGTCTATCGTCGACAAACCCGAACTTGCAAAACATTCCGATTCGAAACGAAGAAGGCCGCGAAATCCGTAAAGCATTTATCCCCGACGACGGGCATGTGTTCTTCTCCGCCGACTACTCGCAAATCGAACTCCGCCTGGTTGCCAACATGAGCCAAGACCGCTCGATGGTCGACGCTTTCCTCGCCGGCGAAGACATCCACCGCGCAACTGCCGCAAAAATCTTCCACGAGCGTATCGACGACGTTACCGCCGACCAGCGACGTAAGGCGAAAACCGCCAACTTCGGTATGATTTACGGCATTTCCGCTTTCGGCCTCAGCGAACGCCTGCAAATTCCGCGCGCAGAGGCGAAGGCTATCATCGAAGGCTATTTTGCCACTTTCCCCGGCGTGCGTAAATACATGGACGACTGCATCGAACGAACTCGCGCCACGGGATACGTCACTACGTTGTTCGGCAGGCGTCGAATCCTTCCCGACATCAACTCGCGCAACGCCGTCGTTCGCGGTTATGCCGAGCGAAATGCCATCAACGCGCCTATCCAAGGCACCGCCGCCGACATCATAAAAATCGCTATGATTCGCATTTTCCGCCGATTCAACGACGAAGGTATTCGCTCGAAAATGATTCTCCAAGTGCACGACGAACTCAATTTCGACGTCTTGCCCGACGAACTCGAACGTGTCCGCGAAATTGTTAAAACCGAGATGGAAAATGCCGCTTCGTTCACCGTGCCTTTAGTGGCTGACTGCGACACCGGCAACAACTGGCTCGAGGCGCATTAAGCGACTCACTGACGCCAACGACTGAACGGCTTGCCGCCTCGCAGCAGCGACTTATAGTAGAGAAACTCTTCTTCGCACGACGTATTCTCCTCTATCATAGGCTGCAACGAGCGCGCAAGAGATGCCAGCGCAGCTCGCTTTTCGGCGATTTCAGGGTCGACGATTCGCCGCACTTCCGCTGTCGACGTCACGTCGAGGGCTGCATAGGCGGCATCAGTGATTTGCCTTACCGACGCATCAAAAGCGGCAACGTGGCGCTCGGCGAAGTCGCAATAGATTTCTGCGGAAATGGCTCGTCGGCTGCGCTCAAACTCGGCATCGACACTGCTCCGGCACTGCCCGACAACGCTGTCGACAGTCTCCCGACGTCGCTCTGCGGCTATCCGCTCTGCCTCTGCCACCGAATCGAGTCGTGACGCGAGGCTCTCTACACGCACCGAAGCTTCATCGACGGCTTGTCGCATGTCGCTCGTCCGACCGAGCGTCCACACAAACACGCCCGAAACGGCTGCCACGACTACAGCCGCCAATGCGGCTCGACGACGCCAATTGCGACGACTCCACGCCGTCTGCAGATATTCCGCATTCCGGTAACGCCGACTGCGCTCGTCCGACATACACCGACGCCGAATCCGCTGATAGTTGCCGCCGAAAAGGTCTGCCATTATCACGCCCAACGAATAGACGTCGCTGCGACTATCGATGTCGTCGGCACGCTCGAGCAACTCCGGCGAAGCATACCGACGTGTGCCGCCGAGCGTCCGCGTCAGGTAATGCGCCGCGTCGGCGGAATAGCCGAAATCGATGATTTTAACGTCGTTATTGATGCGCGTAATGAGTATATTTTCGGGCTTTAGGTCGTTATGAATTATCCCCGAACGATGGATATATGCCACAGCGTCAAGCAGTTGGCTGAATATGCGTCGGCGCGTTGCCGCGTCGGGATTCGTCGAGAGAAATCGGCGAAGGTCGGTGCCGTCGACATATTCCATCACGATAGCCGGACCGACCGGCAACGACGGCTCGTAGGTGAGCACTGTTGCCACGTGCTGATGCTGCATGCCGAGCGACAACTCATATTCGCGCCGCAACGATGCCTCTTGCATTCCGTCGGCTGTCGCCGCGGTTTTCAGCATAAAATATTTGCCGCCGCGCACGGCACGATAGAGCCGCGACCGACTCGTCGAGTGCATCAGCACGAAGTCGGTATATGCGCCGCTGTAGTCAACTCGCCCGCCGGGCATTTCGAATATTTCGCTTTCCTCTGACATATATTATATTTGTCTACAAAGCCATCTTACGGGCTGCACCGCGACGCGAAGGCGCAACGATGTAGATGCCACGCGGCAAATCGAGGTTGCGGCGAGCCTCGCTCCAGATGCGGTTGCGCAACGTCAGCACGCAGCGTCCGTCGAGGGTAAAAATGCTATAAGTGTCGGGCTCGCTGCCAAAAGCGTTGTCGGCGGCTGTGTCGAGAGGCAGTTGCTCAACGCCCGACGACTTGTCGAGAGTCTGGTTGCCGTCGCCGTTGATGAGCATTGTCTCGCTCACGTCGAAATCGTTGCCGCGGCGCGCGAGGAACTGCACCTCATACGTTTTCGCCGAATTGTAGTTAAAGTCGGCGGTATTGAGAGAACCCGATGCCACGCAATAGTCAACGCTCCAACCGGACTTCTTGTAGGTTGCTGTCCATTCGGTCCACTTATAGGTGCCCAATTCGCGAGCACGAATGACGTACGACCAAGCCGCCGCTTGATGCCCAACAGATACGGCGGCACGTAGTCGCAGTTCGTCGTTGTCAGGTCGATATCTTTATTGCATTTCGTCGAGCCTTTATATTGGATGTACACGTTGTAGATCGACGGCGACGGATAGTTACAAGTAAAGTGGCAAAGTTTGCTGCCGGCATCGCAGTGGGCGGTGCCTAACTGAGCGCTCTGATAGCTGCCGAAAATTGCAACGTCGGAGGGATATACATTGTAGATTCCTGCGCGGAGGCGGAATGCGTTGGGCGACACGAAGTCGGGGTCGTCCATTACGTTTAACGGAAGTTTAACGACATCAATAGGGAAGTACATTTTCTCGCCGTTGCGCACGGTGTAGCCCTCGATATTCACTTTATAGTTGTTCGAAAGCAAATCTTTATTATTCACTCGCACGTCGGGATGCAAAGTGCCTATATAAGTTACGATATCGGTTTTCGAACCGTTGCTGTATAATCTATATGTATACAATCCATATTCATCCACGCCGCACTCGCGAAGTTCGTCGACGTTCATACAGCGATAACCGAGCCAGTCGATTCCGCGCGCCGTTTCGACGTATTCGGGCGAAATGTAGGGCGTTGTGACGCGCAAGGGTTCGGATTGCGCCGAGCCGCCGTTCCACGACACGATTGCAACAAGGTGATAGTAACTGTTTTCTCGCAAACTTTTCGTCACGAACGAGCCGTCCGGCTCCGGGTCATAGTCGGTCCACTCGCCGGTTTCGCCGTCGCCGAGGCTATACGACAATCGTGCGCCGTCGAGACCGTCTGCCGTATATGTTGCATGCGCTTGCAGCGTGTTCCACCGCAACAGGTCTTGCACGAGATTAAGCCCCAACGAGGGTGTTTTGAAGCGGCTGCGGGTCACGATGTTCGACCCGTTGTAGACGGTGTAGACGTATTCCATAGCCGGGCTGAGCCCTTTTGCCGTGGCGTATCCTCCGGCGGCAATAGTGACGGTAGTTGCGCTGCCGCCTGCTGCGGGCACTATGCTCGCTTTCAACGGTTTAGTCGTCGCCGAGTAGAACGACGCCGAGCCTTGGCAGGTCTTTACGCCGAAGCGGTTGAAGAAGGACATCGACGCACCGTCGGCGGCTATCGGCATCAGATAGTAGTTCGACGCATCGGCATTATACGTAGCGCCCCACGTGTTGGCTTCTGCAGCCGTGGCAGGTTTGTTAAGTTCGTTGCAATTGTTGCCTGTGATGCAAATTGCTTCCTTATAGGTGGTTTGTCCCGATGCGCTCAACGTGCCGCTGTTCAGGCAGTTACCGAAGTCGGCATAGAATAAGATTGCGCCGATTCCGGCAGCCCATGCGCGGAATTTGACCGACGTATAGCTTGTAATGTTGCCCGTGTTCGTGCAGTTGAGCAGCAATGCTTGGCTGTCGCTTTTGCCCTCGAACTTTCCGGCAATACCTCCGGCGTAGGAGTCGAAAAATTTTTCCGAACTGAACACCGCGCCGCTGTTGGCACAGTTGGTCACGTCGGTCATATAGCATTCGCCGACGATGCCGCCGACGTAGCACATGTTGTTGGTAACCTTTCCGGAATTGACACAAGCGTCGATACGCGCGTTGCCGCTTCTGCCCACGATACCGCCGGTGCGCTGATACACCTTTGTCGACGTAACGGTCTCCGATGTTAGCGTCGACGATACTTTTCCCG
>SFNW01000099.1 GCA_004554105.1 Clostridiales bacterium
TTCATGATTTCAAGAATAAGTTTTTCATAGTTTTTCGCTTGTATTATGTCGCCAAAATTTTCCCCAATACTTGCAGTAATTGCTTCAACGGGATATTGCACAGACATGCACCTCGCTTTTTTACTAACACTATCTTAATTACTACATAAGCACATGTATGCAAATATAAGGTTGAATAATAATTCACACCTTTTGCATAACTGATTGTTAATATAAGAAAATTTTCTGCGGAGAAGGCTGTTTTGCTAAAAGATGTTTTCGTCTTTTTCAAAGTTTTTTGAGGATTCATAAGGCGCTTTTTTACAAAAAAGCACCTTATGCGGGGTTCGGGGCGGCGCCCCGACCGTCACTTTTCCTCGCGCCCGCCGGCGGCGACCTTGTAGACACAGACGAGAATGACCGCGATGCCGCAGAATTGCAGGGGGACGAGCGGCTCGCCCGCCGCCGCACCGACCAGCGCGGAGACGACCGAGGTCACCGAGGTGAACGCCGCGGTCTGTTTGACGGTGAGCTGCTTATAGGCAAAGTTAATCATTAAGAACGCGGCGACCGACGAGCAGACCGCGAGATACAGAATGCAGAGAATAAACCGCGCGTTTCCGAGACATTTTACCGCGAGCGGGAGCGTCTCTTTACCGTGTTCGATAAAGGTGAGCGCGGTGAACGAAACCGCGCCGACGGCGAACATGGCAAAGGTGCGTTCAAAGGCGGTGAAGTCGTCCGACAGCTCCTTTGTCAGAATATTATAGACCGAGCTGCAGAGTACCGCGCCGAGAATCAGCAGAACGCCAAGCGGACGTATATTGCCCGCCGCCGCGCCCGGCAGGGTGAGCAGGCAGACGCCGACGACCGAGCCTGCCGCAAAAAGAAACTGACTTAACTTGAATTTTTCCTTTAAGAAAAAGACCGCGAGCAGAAACGAGACGACCGCCGAGGTCGAAATGATGCTGCCCGAAATCGCCGAGCCGATCATGCCGATGCCGTAGGTCTCGGTAATCGCGTAGAGCACGGGCTGTGAGACGCCGAGCATCAGCAGACGCCACAAGCCGCGCTTTTTAAAGTTCAGGCGGACGCGGAAAAGCGGCAGCAGCAGCGTCAGGACGAGCAGGGCAGTCAGATAGCGGAAGGCAAGCAGCATAAACGGCGTGGCGACGGTTGCCGCCACGCGCGTCGCGAGAAAGCTGAAGCCGAAAATCGAATAGCCCGCGAGGGCTGCCGCCGGTGCGGCGAGGGATTTGAATTTTGCGTTCGGTGTGTTCATAAATATCCTTGCTGAAATGTGAAAATGTCAAATGGGGTCAAATGTGCGGAGGTTATATTTCGTCGGTGTACTGACTCTTGTAGCCCTCGCCGAAAATTTCGGTTGCGCTCGAAACGATGATAAAGGCGTTCGGGTCGAGCTTCTTTACAACGTCGCGCAGCTTCGGAAAAGTGTGCTTTTTGGCGACGCAGAGAATGACCTTTTTCGGCTGTCCCGTGTACGCGCCCTCGCCCGAAAGCAGGGTGACGCCGATTTGCATGGCGGAGAGAATTTCGCTTGTGATTTCCTGCGACTTGTCGCTGATGACAAAGACCAGTTTCGCGCTGTCGCCGCTGTAAAGCACCTTGTCGAGGACAAAGCTGGCGGTGAGCATCGCGAGCGCGGAGTAAATCGTGATTTCCAAGTCGCCGAACGCGAAGAAAGTCGCAACAACGACGGCGGAATTGAGAATCAGTGACATGCCGCCGGTGCGGATATAGCGGTATTTCTGCCGCAGAAACTTGACAATGATGTCCGAGCCGCCCGTGCAGCCGCCCGCACGAAAGACAAGCCCGAGCCCCAGTCCGTCGAGCGCCGCACCGCAGAGCGCAATGACCGTCAAATCGTCGGTGAGCGGTGCTGCCTTCGCCGCAAAGGGCGCGAGCAAATCCATGGTGAGCGAGGAGAGGGCGGTTGCGTAAACCGTCAGAAAGACAAAACGCCGCCCGAAACGCCGCCATGCCAAAATGAGCAGCGGAATATTCATGGCGAAAATCAGCGTACCGGTCGGAACAGAAGTGATGTGGCTGATGATGACCGCGATGCCCGAGATGCCGCCCGGGGCGAGCCTTGACGGGTCATAGAAAAAGGCAACGGCAACGGCGAAAATCAGCGCGCCGAGCGTGGCAAGCGGCAATCCCTCAAGCAGTCGCGGGAGCTTCACTTTTTTCATGTCGGAGTCCTTTCGGTTGTAAATTCGGCTAAACATATAAATCTCTCCTTTAGTATAACCGAAGAAATCAAAATAGTAAATACTTTTGTGAATCTTGTAAATTTCCGTGAATTGTGGTAACATATAAAAGAATAAGGAGAGAATAAAATGCTGAAAGTGCTTTTATGGGCTGCGGGAGGTATCGTTTTACTGCTCGCCGCGGCGTATTATGCGGTCTGCCGCCGCATGATCGGCATCGCGCTCGAACGCGGCAAGGTGTTTGACGCGGGCATCGCCGAGGGATACAAGACGCAGATTGACGAGCATCGCGATCTCATTGACGCGGGCGCAAAGCTGTTTGACAGCCTTGACGGTGAGGATAAAACCATGACGAGTTTCGACGGGCTGAAGCTGCACGCGAAGTTTTTCAAAAACGGCGACGGCAAGCGCGTGATTCTCGCGGCGCACGGCTTTCGCAGTAACGGCAGGCACGATTTCGGCGCGGTGCTGCCGTTCTATTATGAAACGCTCGGTTACAGCCTGCTGATGATTGATCAACGCGCGCACGGCGAGAGCGAGGGAAAATACATCACCTACGGCGTCTGCGAGCGTTTTGACATACGCGACTGGGCTCGCGCGCTTATCGAGTGGTGCGGAGACGATGTGCAGATTATTCTCGATGGTATTTCGATGGGCGCGACGGCGGTGCTGATGTCGACCGCGCTTGATTTGCCGAAACAGGTCTGCGGCGTCGTCGCCGACTGCGGCTTTACCTCGCCGTGGGACATCTTCCGCCACATTCTTGCCGAGTCGTTCCACCTCGGCGCGTTCCCGACGCTCTACATCGTCGAAAAGATGGCGCACCGCCGCGCACACTTCGGCTTCCGCGATGCGTCCACGCTCGACGCGATGCAAATATGCAAACTGCCTGTCCTCTTTGTCCACGGCGAAGACGACGATTTCGTCCCCTGTGAGATGTCCGAGGCGGCATACGAGGTCTGCGCCGCCAAGAAGAAGGAGCTTGTGCTTGTCGAAGGGGCGCAGCACGGGTGCAGTTACCTCTGCGACCGTGCGCGTTGTGAAGAGACGCTGCGCCGCTTCCTGCGTGAAATCACCGAAAAATGAATGAATTTCCTGCAAAAACCGCGGATTCTGCAAGAATCAGCCCCGATTTTGCAGGATTTTTATTGACTTCCTGCAAAAAGAATGCTACAATGTAACGGATTGCGGCGCTTGACGCCGCGTATGCCGCACGAATACAACATCACTTAACGGAGCAAAACAATGACGATGAGAAAAGACCTGATCCGCGAGATTGAGGAACTGCTGCCCACCTTCTCCAAGGGGCAGAAAACCATTGCAAATTATCTGCTTCACAATTACGATAAAGCGGCGTATCTGACCGCCGCACGGCTCGGCAAGGAGGTCGGCGTCTCAGAGTCGACGGTCGTGCGCTTTGCGATAGAGCTCGGCTTCGACGGCTATCCCGGACTGCAGCAGAATCTGCGCGAGATTATCCGCACGCGCCTGACGACCAAGCAGCGCATGGTCGTGACCAATACGCGCATCGGCAACGGCGACATTTTAAACAGCGTGCTCGAGTCCGACATCGACAACATTCGCCGCACGCTCGACGAAATCGACCACAACGATTTCAGCAAGGCGGTGAAAAAGATTATCGCCGCGAAGAGCATCTATATTATCGGTATGCGCTCGTCCGGCTCGCTCGCGAGCTTTCTCGCGCACTACTTCCGCCTGATGTTCGACGATGTGCGCCTTGTGCAGACCACCAGCGGCAGCGAGATGTTTGAGCATATTTTCCGCATCAGTAAAGACGACGTGATGATTGCAATCAGCTTCCCGCGCTACAGCGCGCGGCTGGTCAACGCCGTTTCCTACGCCAAGGAGCAGTCGTGCGACATCATTGCGATTACCGACAGCAAGACCTCGCCGATTGCGCCCTACGCCAGCCAAACGCTGGCGTGCCGGAGCGATATGGCGTCGATTGTCGACTCCTTTGTCGCGCCGCTCAGCATTCTGAACGCGCTCATTGTCGCGGTCGCGCGTGAGATGCAGCCGAGCCTCGACGATGTGTTCGACAAACTCGAACGCATCTGGGACGAGTACGACGTCTACGCAAAGGTGCAGAACTGATATGGCGAAGATTGCAGTCGTAGGCGCGGGCGCCGCGGGACTGATGGCGGCGGGACGCGCCGCCGAATGCGGCGCGGAGGTCACGCTGTTTGAAAAAAACAAATACAGCGGCAGAAAGCTGCTGATTACCGGCAAGGGCAGATGCAACGTCTGCAACGACTGCGACGTGAACACGGTCATCGAGAATGTGCAGAGCGGCAATCCGCGCTTTCTTTACGCGGCGCTGAACGCCTTTCCGCCGTCGGACGTCAAGGCGTTTTTCGAGGCGGAGGGCGTTCCGCTCAAGACCGAGCGCGGCAACCGCGTTTTTCCGGTCTCGGACAAGGCGGCGGACATTGCCGAAGCACTGCGGCGATACAATCGGCGCGCCGGGGTTTCGTTCGTTCACGCCGAGGTCAAGACGATCCGCAGCGAGGACGGCGCGTTCGTCGTCGAGGCGGACGGGGAAAAGCGCTTTGACCGCGTGATTTTAGCCACGGGCGGCGCGTCCTATCCGCTGACCGGCTCGACCGGCGACGGCTACCGCTTCGCGCGGTCGCTCGGCGTTTCCGTGACCGACCTGCGCCCCTCGCTCGTTCCGCTCGAAACCGAGGAGCGCGACCCTGCCGAAATGCAGGGGCTTTCGCTGAAAAACACGGGGCTTGCCGTGACCGATTCGGAGAGCGGAAAGACGGTGTACACCGATTTCGGCGAGATGCTGTTCACGCACTACGGCGTGAGCGGCCCGATGATTCTGTCGGCGTCGGCGCATCTGAAGGACCTGCGCCGCGGACGCTATGTTCTGCACCTCAACTTCAAGCCGGCGCTCGACGAAAAGACGCTCGACAACCGTTTGCTCGCCGATTTTGCCAAATACGCCAACCGCGATTTCGCAAATTCGCTGTCCGATCTGCTGCCGCAAAAGCTGATTCCGGTTGTTGTGCGGCGTTCGGGCATCGACGCGCAGAAAAAGGTCAATCTGATTACGCGCACCGAGCGGCAGACGCTGCTGGCGCTGCTGCGCGATTTTACGCTGACGGTCAAGCGCACGCGCCCGATTGCCGAGGCAATCGTGACCTCGGGCGGGGTCGACGTGCGGGAGATTTCGCCGAAAACCATGGAATGCAAAAAACTGCCCGGGCTGTTTTTCTGCGGCGAACTGCTCGACGCGGACGCCTACACCGGCGGTTTTAATCTGCAAATCGCGTTCTCCACGGGACGACTCGCGGGGGAGAGTGCGGCTTATGCCGACTAAGGAGTATATAGAATGATAGGAATTGCCATTGACGGACCCGGCGGCGCCGGAAAAAGCACGATCGCAAAGACGCTTGCCGAAAAACTCGGTTTTGTCTATGTGGATACGGGCGCGATTTACCGCACGGTCGGTCTGTATATGTGTAACATCGGCGTTGCGCCCGAGGACACGGCGGGTATCGAAGCGCATCTGCCCGAGGTGCGGCTTGACGTGCGCTGCGAAAACGGCGGGCAGAAAATGCTGCTTGACGGCGAGGACGTGAGCGACAGAATCCGCACGCCTCTCATCGCCAAATACGCCTCCTGCGTGTCCGCCGTCCCCGCCGTGCGCGAATTTCTGTTCGAGACTCAGCGCACGCTGGCAAAGGAGAATAACGTCATTATGGACGGGCGCGACATCGGCACGGTCATTCTGCCGAACGCCGACGTCAAGATTTTTCTCACTGCCTCCGCCGAGGCGCGTGCGCGGCGCAGAGTCGCGCAGCTTGCCGAGCGGGGAGAGACCGTCTCTTTTGAGGAGACGCTTGCATCAATCAATGAGCGCGATGCGCGCGACAGCGGCAGGGCAGTCGCCCCGCTGAAAGCGGCGGAGGACGCCGTGCTGCTCGATACCTCGGACATGACGCTTGAGGAAAGCATCGCCGCCGCGGAGAAAATCATCGCCGACAGGCTCGGCAAACGCGCACCGCAGGCGGCGCCGACCGCGCCGACTGCGCAGATCGCGCCGACGGCACAGCCTGCGGCGCACCACGCGGAAAAGCCCGACGGCAACCGCCACGGCTTCTATATGTGGTTCCGCAAATACGCGGGGTGGCTGATTCGCCTTTGTATGCGCGTGCGCACCTACGGCACCGAGCGCGAACAGCTTGAGGGACCGCTGATTGTCTGCGCCAACCACACCGCGATGCTCGACGTGCTTTCACTTGCGATTTCGTTCAAGCGTCAGCTTCGCTATCTCGCGAAAAAGGAACTGTTCAAGGTGCCGCTGCTCGCGCCGCTGATTCGTGCGCTCGGCGCTTACGCCGTCGACCGCGGCACGGGCGACGTCGCGGCAATCAAAAAGACGATTTCGCTGCTGGAAGAGGGCGAGGTCGTCGCCATGTTCCCGCAGGGAACGCGCTATCGCGGAATCGACCCTGCGAAAACCGAGGTCAAGTCGGGCATCGGTATGCTGGTCTACCGCTCGAAAGCCGACGTGCAGCCGGTCTTTATTCGGGTGAAGAATTACCGCTACCGCTTCTTGCGCAAGAAAGAGGTCATTATCGGCGAGCCGATTCGCTATGCGGAGTTCGGCTTCACAAGCGGCGGCAAGGAGGAGTACGAGCGCGCGGCAAGGCTGGTCTTTGACC
>SFNW01000100.1 GCA_004554105.1 Clostridiales bacterium
GCAGGTCATCTCTATTCTATCACAAACGGAGGATTCCTTTTTATCGGCTTAGCCTCTTTTGAACCACGCGACTATCGCGTGGTTTTCGTTTACAACAAAAAGAATAAGGGATGCGGACGCATCCCTTATTCTTTTGGAGCGGATGACGGGAATCGAACCCGCGTATTCAGCTTGGGAAGCTGATGTTCTACCATTGAACTACATCCGCGCGATATGAACATTATATCGCGCGGTATCCGCTTTGTCAAGAAAAAGATATTGAATTATTCGGAAGAAACGATTTTTCAGACGACTTGGAACAGATAAAACTTCAGATAATCGGTTTCGGGGACGTTCCAAAGGATCGGGTGATCGGGCGATTGCTGACGCGCTTCGATTTGCCGCAGCTCCACGCCCGCGTCAAGCGCGGCGGAGCGGAGCATTTTGACAAACAGTTCCGCCGGCATGAAGTGGCTGCACGAGGCGGTGGCAAGATAGCCGCCGCGCGGCAGCAGTTTCAGCGCGCGCAGGTTGATTTCCTTGTAGCCGCGCTCGGCACTGTTTACGGTCTTTCTCGACTTTGTAAATGCAGGCGGATCGAGAATGATGAAGTCAAACGGCTTTTTGCCCTCCTCGGCAAGCGCGGGCAGAAGGTCGAACACATCGGCGTTCAGAAAGTGAATTTTGTCTTGCAAGCCGTTTCGCGCGGCGTTGGCTTTTGCCATTTCGACAGCCGAGGCGGAAATGTCGACGGCAGTCACCGATTCTGCGCCGCCTGCGGCGGCGTTCAGTGCAAAGGAGCCGGTGTGTGTAAAGCAGTCAAGCACCCGCTTGCCCTTGGCGAGCTTTGCCACGGCGAGGCGGTTGTATTTTTGGTCAAGAAAAAAGCCGGTTTTCTGCCCGTTTTCCACATCGACGCTGTAGTAGACACCGTTCTCGCAGATTTCGGTTACCGTGCTTTCGGGCGGACGCTCGCCCGAAAGGCAAAACCAGCCCTTGTTTTGCTCCATGCCCTCGAGAGCGCGAATCGCAACATCGTTGCGCTCGTAAATTCCGCGAATCGTCTGCCCGTCTGCACGAAGTACCTCTGCAAGCAGAGGAAACAGCATCGCCTTGATTTTTTCCATGCCGACCGACAGCGTCTGCGTGACGAGCAAATCGGAAAAACGGTCGACCGTCAGCCCGGGAAAGCCGTCGGCTTCGCCGAAAATAACGCGGCAGCAGGAGACATCGCCGCCCATGACGGTTTTGCGGTAGTTCCACGCATATTCGATTCGCCGTTTCCAAAACGCTTCGTCAAAGCGGTCGTTGGCGTTGCGGGAAACCAGTCGCACACGGATTTTGCTCTCACGGCTGACAAAGCCTGTGCCGAGATACTTGCCTTGCTCGCTCACGGCGTCGACAAGCGCGCCGTTTTCGCAAGTGCCCTCTTCCCGAATGACTTCCTCTGCGTAAATCCACGGGTGTCCCTGTTCGACCCATCTTGTGCCTTTTTTCGTGATGATAAAACGGGGAAATGCTCTGTCTGCTTTCATAAACTACCGTCCTCAAATATACTGTGCATATTATAGCACGCCGAAGCGGTAAACTCAACCCGTGGGATTATTTTTTGCGTGAGACTTGTTTTATTCGGTTTTTTATGTTATTATAATATGGTACACGCCGTCGGAAGACGGCGTTTCTGCCGAGGAAACCACTGAAGGAGCGTTAAAAAATGAATTTCGACCTGATTATCGTCGGCGCGGGTCCCGCCGGAATTTTTACCGCGCTTGAAATGCTGCGCAATCAAAGCAAGGCGAAAATTTTGTTAATCGAAAAAGGCAAGCCGGTGGAAAAGCGCCATTGTCCCAAGGCGGAGACGGGAAAGTGTGTCAACTGCAAGCCCTCCTGCGCCATCACGACCGGATTTTCGGGTGCGGGCGCGTTTTCGGACGGCAAACTCAGCCTGTCCTGCGAGGTCGGCGGTGACCTGCCCGATTTGATCGGCGCGGCGTTTGCGCAGGAACTCATCGACTACACCGATAAAATCTATCTCGAATTCGGCGCCGACCCGCACATCGAGGGCATTGGCGACACCGAGGAAATCAAGGAAATCCGCAAAAACGCAATCAAGGCAAACCTCCGACTTGTCGACTGCCCGATTCGCCATCTCGGCACAGAAAAGGCGCAGAAGCTCTATCACGACATTCAGAACTGGCTTGAAAAAGCCGGCGTCGAGATGCACTTCAACGCCGAATGCGAAAATATCATCATCGAGGACAACGTCTGCAAGGGCGTCATTGTTCGTGAGGACGGCAACGTACACGAATACCGCGCACCCGAAATCGTTATTGCAACCGGCAGACGCGGCGCGGACTGGCTGGAGAGCCTCTGCGCGGCGCACAACATCGCGCACAAGCCCGGCACGGTTGACATCGGCGTCCGCGTCGAGTGCCGCAACGAGGTCATGGAAAAGGTCAACAAGGTACTTTACGAGAGCAAGCTTATCGGCTATCCGCGCCCTTGGAAGAACAAGGTCAGAACCTTCTGCCAAAATCCGGGCGGCTTCGTTGCACAGGAGAATTACGACAACGACCTCGCGGTCGTCAACGGACACAGCTATAAGGACATGAAGAGCAACAACACCAACCTTGCGATTCTTGTCAGCCATAACTTCACCGAGCCGTTCAATCAGCCGATTGCCTACGCGCAGAAGGTCGGCGAGCTGACCAATATGCTCGGCGACGGGCATATTCTCGTACAGCGCTACGGCGATATTCTCGACGGCAAGCGCACCTGGGCAAAGGAATTGACCTTCAGCAATGTCAAGCCGACGCTGAAGGACGCCGTCCCGGGTGACATTACCGCCGCCATGCCGTACCGCGCGATGACGAATATCATCGAGTTTATCAAGATGCTCGACGTCGTCGTCCCCGGTTTCGCCAGCACCGAAACCCTGCTGTACAGCCCCGAGTTGAAGTTCTACTCCAACAAGGTCAAGATGGACGAAAATCTCGACACCAACATCAAGGGACTGCATTGCCTCGGCGACAGCTCGGGTTGGACGCGCGGGCTGATGATGAGCAGCGTGATGGGCGTGCTGATGGGGCGCAAACTGCTTGAAAAAGAGAGAAACGCCTGATTATATAGCAAAAATCCCCGTTCGGCAAACAGCCGAACGGGGATTTTCTCTTGCGCTGCTTATTCTTTTGTTTCAAATTGCCCTTTGGCAAGCGTGATAAGCACGCGGGTCATGGCTTCGAGTGCGGGAATCGGAATAAATTCGTGTATGCTGTGGAAATTGACGCCGCCTGTCGAAAGGTTGGGGCAGGGCAGACCGCGGAACGAGAGCCGCGCACCGTCGGTGCCGCCGCGAATCGGCACAATCTTCGGCTCGACGCCGCAGGCTCGCATGGCGGCTTCGGCATTTTGAATCAGGTGAATATGCGGCAGAATCTTTTCTTTCATGTTGTAATAGCTGTCGGTCAGCGAAAGCTCGAATGTCCCCTCGCCGTACACGCCGTTCAGGTATGCGCAAAGGTTTGTCAAAAACGCTTTGCGCCGCTCAAAGGACGCGCGGTCGTGGTCGCGGACAAGCAGCTTCACGAGGGCTTCGCTCTCGCAGCCGTGCAGGTCGGAGACATGGTAAAAGCCCTCGTAGCCCTCGGTGTGCGCCGGCGTTTCGGCAGGCGGGAGCATCGAGACAAATTCCGTGGCGAGCAGGACGGCGTTTTTCATGCGGTTTTTTGCCGAGCCGGGGTGAATGTTGACGCCGTGCACCGTGACGCGCGCGGAGGCGGCGTTGAAGTTTTCATATTCGATTTCGCCAAGCTCGCCGCCGTCTACCGTGTACGCCTCTTTGGCGGGGAATGCGTCAAGATTCAGCAAATCCGCACCGGAGCCGATTTCCTCATCGGGCGTAAAGCAGAGCGCGACCGCGCGGTGCGAAACCTCGCGGTGCTTGAGCAGGTATTCGCAGGCGGTGACGATTTCGGCAATGCCGGCTTTGTCGTCCGCGCCGAGCAGCGTCGTACCGTCGGTGACAATCAATTCCTGCCCGATACAGTCGCGGAGGACGGGGAAGCGCGCGACGGACAGAACTGCGCCGCCGCCGAGCGGAATATCTTCGCCTGTACAGCGCACGACTGCGGGGCGGACGTCCTTGCCGCTGACGTCGGGCGCGGTATCCATGTGCGCAATCATGCCGATGGCAGGCTTGCTTTCCCGTCCCGCCGAGGCGGGCAGAAAGCCATAAACATAGCCGTTTTCGTCGATGTGCGGATTTTCGATGCCGATTTCTTGCAGTTCTTTGACGAGAAATTCGCCGAAGATGCGCTGTCCGGGCGTCGTCGGAGAGCCTTTGCCCTCCTCGTCTGAGGTCGTCTCAAACGAAACATAGTTTAAAAAGCGTTCTGCTGCGTTCATATCTGTGCGTTCTCCCCAAAAATGATGCTCTTTCTGTCATTATAACACGAAATACTGCCGAAAACAATGCTTCCGCATTGATTTTGCCGCTAAATTGTGCTATGATGCAGGATAGAAAACATCGGTTTCGGAGGAAAATATCATGAAACTCAGAAAACTTGTGCTGGCGGCACTGTTTGCCGCGCTTGCCTGCGGTGCGACAATGGTGATTCAGGTCCCGTCGCCGATTGGCGGCTATCTCAACCTCGGCGACTGCATCGTCCTGCTGTCCGGCTGGCTGCTCGGTCCGGTTTACGGCGCGGTGGCAGCGGGTCTCGGTCCGGCACTTGCCGATATTTTTTCCTCTTATGTGTTTTATGCGCCCGCGACCTTTGTGATCAAGGCTTTGATGGCGATCGTCGCGTTTTACGCGGCGAAGTGTATTTCCGGGCATCGCCTTCTTCGCTCTGCCGTCAGCGCTGTTCTTGCGGAAGCTGTCATGGTCGGCGGCTATTATCTGTTTGAGGCGACCTTCCTCGGACTCGGCTTTGTCGGCGCGGCGGCGGGCATCGTCAGCAATCTTGTACAGGCGGCGTTCGGCATCGTCTGTGCGGTGCTGATCAAAGCAATCATTGACAAAAAAGGCTTGTGGAAGTGGTAAGCCGCGACTATATCCTTTTCGACCTCGACGGGACGCTGACCGATCCCGCTCTTGGCATCACCAACTCGGTGATGTATGCGCTGCGTAAACTCGGTGCGCCTGTCGGACCGCGCGAAAGCTATTACCGCTTCATCGGTCCGCCGCTGGTCAACTCATTTATGGATTATTGCGGCTTTACCGAAGCCAAGGCGCGCGAAGCACTGACCGCTTACCGTGAATATTTCAGGGATAAAGGGATTTTCGAGAATACCGTTTACGACGGGATTCCCGAACTTTTGCGCATACTTGTCGAACGCGGGCTTCGCCCCGTTCTTGCCACCTCAAAGCCCGAGGTGTTTGCAAAGCAGATTCTCGAGCATTTCGGACTGACTGCATATTTCACGTTTATCGGCGGGGCAGACCTTGCGGAGACCCGCGTGACCAAGGACGCCGTCATCGCCTATGTGCTGGACAATCTCGGCAATCCGCCGCCCGACCGTTGTCTGATGGTCGGCGATCGCGAATATGATGTGCGCGGCGCGGCAGTACACGGCATCGACACGGTGGGCGTACTGTACGGCTACGGCACGGAAGACGAACTGAAAGCGGCGGGCGCGGTTGCAATCGTAAAAGACGTCGCTTCACTGCGGCAAATCTTGCTCGGCTGAAAACAAAGAGAAAAAAAGGTCCCCGTCGGGGACCTTTTTTGACGCAATTTTAATAGAATGTGGCGACCGGCTCTTCGGGCGCGGGAACTTTTTTTAAATCGGTGACGTGAATGACCGGACCTTTTCTGCCGTAGAGCGCGTTGAAGCGGATTTCGATTTTGCCCGTGACCTTGACCCAATCGCCGTTTTTGATTTCGCTGCGGTCGGGCGACTTGCAGACATAGCCCGCAAACATCACGTCGTTTGCGCAGCAGGTCATCAGTTTTCTGCCGCCGATGAAGGTATCGGCGGGAAATTCCTTGCCGATGGCGACGAGCGCGGTAAAGGAAACCGTCTTGCCGTCGTATTTGCTCATGTCGTCGGTGGTGTCGCGATACCAGAGCGCATAGTCGCGGTCGGCGATTTCGACCACGTCGGCGTTCAAATCGAAGGGAAGCGGGTCGACGATGTCGTCGTATTCGGCACTGCCGTCGGTGTACTCGTAGGCAATGTCGGTCTGCCGGCTGACGGCGCGGACGAGCTTGTGCAGCGGCATCTTGTCCATGTCTTTTTTGCAGCGGTTGAAGATAACCAGTTCGCAGCTGCTCAGCTTGTCGTAGACAAGGTTGCGCATATTGGCGTTGTAGCTCTCAAAGGTGTTTGCGTCGGCAAACATCATCTCCTGATAGACGACCCAGGATTCGGGCATGAACTGGTAGAAATCGTTCAGCAGCCACA
The DNA here is from genome assembly GCA_004554105.1 of Clostridiales bacterium. Taxonomy (GTDB): domain Bacteria; phylum Bacillota; class Clostridia; order Oscillospirales; family CAG-272; genus UMGS902. The sequence continues at coordinate 6,388 of SFNW01000100.1, forward strand.
TACCGTTGTATTCGACGACGACCTTGGTCGCCTTTGCCTCGGCGGTCAGCCGCATAAGGTTTTCCTCGTTGAACTCGGACATCTCGTGCAGCGTGCGCACCGTCACGTTCTTCATATAGGGCGCGTTCGGCTCGTATTCCTCTTCGCCCTCCTCGCAGAGCAGCAGAAGCGTCGGCTCTTTATCGTTGAATCGCTTGTCCTGCAAGGTCTCGCGGATAAACTTTGTCTTTCCCGCTTCGAGAAAGCCTGTGAACAGATAAACCTGTACTTCTTCCATAGCGGTCTCCTGTGTCAGATTTTGAAGAGTTTCTTAAGCTCGGCTTCATTGACCTTGGAGCCGATGACGCAGATTTTTCCGGTCGTCTCGGCACTGCCCATGCGGACATTGGTCTCCTCGGGAACATAGTCGAAGTGAATCCAGCCGTCCGCAGCGGGAACGATACCCTTGGAGCGGAG
>SFNW01000101.1 GCA_004554105.1 Clostridiales bacterium
TCGTGTCGTCCCCCGCGATGCAGCCGAGAATCTCATGCGAATGAATCGCGTCGATGCCGGTCGCCACCGCGTTGGCAAGCCCGGGAAAGGTCTTGAGCACGATAATATTGTTTGCGTAAGATACCTTGGTAATTGAGTCGATCAGCGCACCGTTGAATTTCGGCAGCGGCGCCGCGCCCTGCGTCGCCCCCTGCACGGCGTACTTGTAGTTACCGACGCTGCTTGTGACCTTGGTCAGCTTCAGCTCGCGGATATCGCGCGAAATCGTTGCCTGCGTCGCCTCAAAGCCGTATTTGTTCAAATAGAAAATCAGTTCTTCCTGGGTCTCGATTTCAAATTCTTCAATCAGTTCGAGAATCTTCTGCTGTCTCAGACTTTTCAATTCCGTTTCTCCCTGTTATTTTTTCAGCTCGTATTCGGACAGCTTCGCGTTCAGTACGCTGAAGAAGCCCTCGTGCTTCAGCTTGAGCATCTTGCACCGCCGTTCCGACCGACGAATGACCAGCCGCTCGCCGAAATACAGCGGCATCGGCTCGGTGCCGTCCGCCGTCACGTCGACGTGCGGTGCGCGGTCGTCGATATTTTCAAGTTCGAGCGTCGTATTGCCCGAAAAGATAATCGGGCAGGCATACCGCGAAATTGGGCAGACCGGCGTGACGCAGACACATTCGAGCACGGGGTCGATGACGCTGCCGCCCGCCGCCATCGAATAGGCGGAGGAACCGGTCGGCGTGGCAAAGACAACCCCGTCGGCGCGAATCGTGCGCACCATACAGCCGTCCGCATTCAGCCGCAAATCAATACATTTCGGATAACTGCCGCGCCCGACCGCAACCTCGTTCAGCGCACTACGCGAAAGCAGCGTCGTCTTGCCGTCGACACGCTTTTTCTCAACCTGCACGGTCATGCGCTCCTGCACCGTATAATCGCCGGTGTAAATGCGATCAATCAACGGAATCTCGTGCTTTTCAAGTTCTGCCATGTAGCCGACGCGCCCGAAGTTGATGCCGAGCAGCGGAATGTCGTAGGTCAGCGCATATTCCGAACCCCGAAGAATCGAGCCGTCGCCGCCGAGTACGACAATCATATCTGCGCCGCAAAAGAGATTTTCCGGCTCGCAGAGCGTCGCGCCCTCGGCAAACCGTTCGCCTGCGAAGGCGCGGTCAAAGCGCACCTCTGCACCGTGCATACGGAAACGCTCGACGGCACGGAGCGTGTAGTCCTTATCGGTTTCCCTGCGTATCGTCGGGAGCAGTACGATAGATTTCATAAGCACCTCGGATATAAGTATTCAGCACTGCACACCGGCAGCGCGGGCAATGGACTGTGCCTCGTTTTCGACGGCGGGACGTTCGCCGCCCTTGGAAAAGCAGGCGAGGAATTCCTCGTTGCCGTCGCCGCCCAAAATCGGGGACGGCGTGACACCGCAGAAAGCAAAGCCGCACGCCTTTGCGGCTTCGACCACGCGGGCGATCGCACCGGCGCGCGCCGCGCGGCTTTTGACGACGCCGCCCTTGCCTATCGCCTCGCGCCCCGCCTCAAACTGCGGCTTGACAAGGCTGACAAGAATTGCACGCGCGTCCAATACACCGTACAGAGCGGGGAGAATCAGCGTCTGCGAGATAAAGGAGACGTCCATGACCGCAAAGGTCGGACGCACGGGAAAATCGGTCGGCGAAAGAAAGCGCGCATTGTACTTTTCCATCGAGACGACGCGCGCATCGCGCCGCAGCTTTTCGGCAAGCTGTCCGCTGCCCGAATCGACCGCATACACGCGCTTTGCCCCCTGCAAAAGCAGGTATTCGGTAAAGCCGCCGGTCGACGCGCCGACGTCGATTGCCGTGCAGTCGGCTGCCGAGAGCGAAAAGGCTTCAAACGCCCGTTCAAGCTTCAGTGCGCCGCGGCTGACATAGGCAAGCGGCTCGCCGATAATTTCGATTTTGTCGCTCTCGAACGCGGGCGCGGACGGCTTTTCGACCGCCTTGCCGTTCAGCAGCACACAGCCCGATTCAATCAGCAACTTCGCGCGCTGACGGCTCGGCGCAAGACCGCGCTCGGTCAGAAACACGTCGAGCCGCATCAGTATTTCCGATGCAGCAGCCATTCGCCGAGCGCACAGAGCGTCTCGGCGCCGGCATAGCCGCGAATCGCGCCGCACGCCTCGTCCGACACCTTTGCGGCGTAGGCGAGCGCGTCCTCGGCGCTCATAAAACTGAGAAAGGTCGTCTTTTCGTTCTTTTTGTCGCTGCCGACCGGCTTGCCGAGTTCCTCGGTGCTGCCGCAGACGTCGAGCACGTCGTCGACAATCTGAAAGGCAAGCCCGATTCCCGCGCCGTAAGTATCCGCCGCGCGCATGGCGGCATCGTCGCCGCCTGCGGCAAGCACGCCGAGTTTTGCCGCCGCACGAATCAGTGCGCCGGTCTTATGTGCGTGCAGCGAAAGCAATTTTTCAAACGGAATTTGCTTTCCGTCGCTCTCCATATCGAGCATCTGCCCCTCGCACATGCCGTCCGCGCCTGCGGCGGAAGCGAGAATCGCGACGGCGCGATTCTGGTTTTCCGCGCTTGTCTGCGAATTTGACAGCGCGCATTCAAAGGCTGAGAAAATCAGCGCATCGCCCGCAATCAGCGCGGGGGCTTCGCCGAACGCCTTGTGCGTCGTCGGTCTGCCGCGACGGAGGTCGTCGTTGTCCATACAGGGCATATCGTCGTGAATCAACGAAAAATTGTGAATCATTTCGATTGCGGCGGCATAGGGGAGTGCCGCTTCGTCCCTGCCGCCGAGCAAGCGGCAAAATTCCAGCGTCAGAAACGGGCGAATGCGCTTGCCGCCGCCCATCACGCCGTATTCCATCGCGCGGTAGAGCGTCGTGTCGGCATTCTTCGCGGCAAAGAAGTGCCGCATGGTGTCCTCGGTCAGCGCCGCCGCGTCGTGCATACGGTCAAGCAGGGTCTGCATCACTGCTTTCCTCCGTTAAACTCGGTCTCTGTGAGTTTGCCGTCCTCGCCTGCGGCGAGCAGCTTAACCTTCTGCTCCGCGCCCTCGAGCTTTGCGTTGCAGATCTTGACAAGCGTGATGCCCTCTTCAAACAGTCCGAGCGATTGGTCAAGCCCCGCGCTGCCGCCCTCAAGCGCACGCACGATTTCTTCAAGCCGCGCCATCGCCGCTTCAAATGTCATTTCTTTTTCAGCCATATCGTCAAATCCTCTCCGAATTTCGCTTTCGTCTTATTTTGCCGCTTCGCCCATGATTTTTGTGACCGTCGCCGTCAGACTGCCGTCGCTGAGACGTACCGAAATCTCGTCGCCGACGGCGGACTGCGCCGCCCGCGTAAGTACCTTGCCGTCCTTGCCCGTCGCGACCGAATAGCCGCGCGAGAGAATGGCAAGCGGGCTTAACGCTTCGAGCTTTGCGGACTGCTGCGCCAATTTATGCCGCGTCTCGGTCAGTTTTGCCGCCTCGGCACTCTCAAGCCGCTGCCCGAGCAGCAAAAGCTGCATTTTTCGGTCCTCAAAAAACCGCTCGGGGTGCGCGAAGATCCCCTGCTTCGTATAGAAGTCGAGAATCTGTCTGCCGTTTTCCAGACGGCGCGAGAGCAGCAGCGACATTCTGCCGATGATGTTGTCGATTTTGCGCATCAGCTCGTGCGTCTCGGGCACGGCAAGTTCCGCCGCCGCCGAGGGCGTGGGCGCGCGCCTGTCCGCGACAAAGTCGCAGATGGTGAAGTCGGTCTCATGCCCGACTGCCGAAATGACGGGAATCGGGCAGGCGGCAATCGTGCGGGCAAGTTCCTCGCTGTTGAACGCCCACAAGTCCTCAATCGAGCCGCCGCCGCGTCCGATGATGATGACGTCGACGTCTTTTGTCTCCATGAAGTGCCGCATTCCCGCAATCAGCGACGGCGCCGCCTCGGCGCCCTGCACCAACGCGGGGTACAAAATCACCCTCGCATAGGGGAAGCGTCTGCCGAGAATGTTGATAATGTCGCGGATTGCCGCGCCGGTCGGCGAGGTGATAACGCCGATGCGCGTCGGAATCTTCGGCAGCGGCTTTTTCCGCGCCTCATCGAACAGCCCCTCCGCCGCAAGCTTCTTTTTGAGCTGCTCGAACGCAAAGTAGAGCGCACCGATGCCCTCCGGCTCCATCGCGTCGCAATAGAGCTGGTACTGTCCGTCGCGGACAAATGCCGAAACTCTGCCCCGCGCCACAATCTTCATGCCGTTTTCGGGGACGAAGCGCAGCTTCGACGCCGAGCCGCGGAACATGACCGCGCGAATCAGCGAGGTCTCGTCCTTAATCGTAAAGTAAAAATGTCCGGTCTTGTAGTGGTTGGTGAAGTTGGAGATTTCGCCCTTGACCGACACGCGGGCAAGAAAGCGGTCTCCGTCGATTTTCGCCTTGATGTATTCGTTGAGCTGTGTGACCGTCACGACCCCGTCACCTTGGGCGGCGGGCGGCGCGTCAAACAAATCGTTTATCTCGCTCATACTTCCTCCGCAAGCAAATTCTGCGTTTTCCGCCGCGTAAGTTCGGCAATGCCGACCGCGTTGTCGGCGGACAGCCCCGGCTCGGCAAAATAGGTCTCGCCGAGCGGCGAGAGCATCGCTCTCAGCCGTCGGTTGCTCATCACGCCGCCCGCAAACAGGACAGGCAAAGCACCGTGCTCCTCCCGTGCGCCCTGCGCCATGGCAAGCAGCGTCCGCCCGATAAAGTCGAGGACAAACGCGCTCGTCTTTGCCGTGTCCCCGCTCTCGCGAAAACAGGCTTCGGCAAGGTTTTGCAGCCCCGAGAGGTTGCAGTACGCGCCGCGCACGCTGATTTTCGGCTTCGGGAGTTTTCCCTTATAGCGAGCCGCCTCTTGTTCGAGCTGTGCGCCGCAGGGAAAGCGCATCCCCATCATCACGCCCGCGCGGTCAACAGTCTGCCCTGCGTTGAGGTCGCGCGTACCGCCGACAATCTCGGCGGCAAAGCCGTCGCCGCTCTGTCTGCAAAGCAGCACCTCGGTCGTACCGCCCGAAACATGAAAGGCGATAAACGGCTTATCCGCAATCCCCCACGCGCCCGCCGAGGTCAGCGCCGCCGAAAGATGCCCGCACTGATGCGAAAACGCAACAGGCGAAATGCCCCGCCCTGCCGCCAGCGCGTTTGCTGCCGCCTCACCGCAGAGAAAGCACGGCATATACGAGCCGTCGACCTTGCGCGGTCGCGCGGAATAGCCGATACCGAGCAGTTTTTTCCCTTCGAGAAACGCCGACGCCTCGGCAAGTACGACAGGCAGATTTTTGACGTGCGCGAACACGGCGTCGCTCTGTCTGAGTCCGCACTGCCCGTCCGCTACGGGAAGCAGCCGCTTGACGTTGGCAAGGACGCCGCCGTTTTCATCGACGATGCCTACCGAAGTCGTGTAATTGCTCGTATCGACGCCGACGAAGCAGCCGTTCATTTGCCGAGTTCCTCCTTGACGGCGTTGAGAATGCCGTTGACAAACGCCTTGGTCTTCTCGTCGTCGTAGCGTTTGGCAAGCTCGACCGCCTCGTTGATCGAGACGTTGGCGGGAATGTCCGCGATATAGAGCATTTCGTAAATCGAGATGCGCATAATCGACTTTGCCACCTTGGAAATGCGCGAGAGTTTTCTGCCCTTTGCGTATTTTTCGATGTAGGCGTCAAGTTCGCCGCTCTTTTCGAGAATGCCGAAATAGAGCGTGCGGATATATTCGTTTTCCTCAATGCCGCGCGCGGCGACCGCATTTTCGTAGAGGGCGGTCTTATCCTCGTACAGTCCGTATTCGTTTTCGTAGATCAGCCCGAGTACGACTTCTCTGGAGTCTCTTCTGTTCAGCATAAAAGCGTTGTTCCTTTATTTTCGGCAAAATTATAGATGATAATATTATATAATATACAGCATACAAAGTCAACGAATATTCCGCATAAAAATTCGGTATAAACCCGCCGAAATGCAAATATAATCTTTCAGAGCGGAATTTTTGTTGAAATGCGGGCGCAAATGTGTTATTCTAAGAAAAACACGTCAATTCGGAGCGTCTGTCCATGAAAAAAACAACCTCGTTTTTCACCTCCGCCTGCGTGATTTTCACGCTGTTTACAATTCTTCTCCACCTTGCCGACTTCGCGCTCGGCGGCGGTGCGTCAAAGCTCGTCACACAACTTCTTCTGCTGCTTGCCTGCCTGCTGCTCGCGGCGGCAAACCGCATTCTCTACGCGAAAAAGCTCCCGCTTGCCGCGCGTTTGGCACTGCACTATGCCGCCGTCTGCGCCGTTTTGCTCGGCGTATTCGGGCTCGTCGGCAATCTCGTCTCAAAGCCCGTGCAAATCCTGATTCTGTACGCCTGCGTCACGCTTGTTTATATCGGCTTTGCCGTCGGTTATCTTGTCGTGACGGGCAGGAAAAAAGCCAAAAAGAGCGATGCCGAGGAATACAAGAGCATCTTTTGAAAATCTGCCGCGGCAGGCGGCGACGTCGAAAACACGACTTCAAAACCGTAGGTGTTTTTATGATGCGAAAATCGGAGTTTTTCTCCTGCATTCTCGCCGGCGTCGCCGTTTGCTTTACCGCACTGCACGCCGGTCTTTTTCCGGCGGCGGTCGAAGGTCAGCGCCCGTGTGCCGAAGCCGGCACGCGGGCTTTTTTCTGCTCTGCCGAAGCGCTAAGTGACGCCGCGACCGCCCGCGACGTACTGCTGACCGAAACCGAGCACGGCGGCGCGGACTATCTCGGCAAAATCATTTTCATCGGCGACTCGCGCACCTACGGGCTAAAGCATTTTGCCATGCTGGAGGGCGGCGAGGAGACAAAACAGGTC
>SFNW01000102.1 GCA_004554105.1 Clostridiales bacterium
TGAAAATACCCGAGACCGAAAAAACGGTTGAGCGGATTCTTCTGTTCAATCCCGCGCCGAAAGAGATTTCGCGCGTCAACGCGAGCAGGACCGCCGCCGAGATTGTCGGCAGCGGCGACGTCGTATTCGGACAGCGCATTTACAATGCAAAATGGCTGGAATTTGCGCTGACGCCGACCGCAGAAAAGGAACAGGACTATGAGCGAGTTTGATGAGAGCGTTTACGCCGCTGTGCGGAAGATCCCGCGCGGGCGGGTCGCAACCTACGCGCAGGTTGCCGCGATGGTCGGCAATCCGCGGTGCTGCCGCGCGGTCGGCAATGCGCTGCACCGAAATCCCTATTTCGGCGATGTACCGTGTCACCGCGTGGTGAACGCAAAGGGCTGCCTTGCTGCGAAATTCGTTTTCGGCGGCGACGGTGTACAGGCGGAAATGCTTCGCGCAGAGGGCGTTGAAGCAGTCGGGGGCAGAGTTGACCTCAAAAAATACGGAATGTGAGGCAGAGATGAAAAAAACGCTTGAAATACGGGTTGCCGCGCCGTCGGACGCGCCCGCGCTGCTGGCGATTTACGCGCCCTATGTGGAAAACACGACGATTACCTTTGAATACGCCGTGCCGACGGCTGTCGAGTTCGCGGCGCGGATTGAGTCGACGCTCGCGCGCTATCCTTACCTTGTCGCGCTCGCGGACGGTGCGCCCGTCGGCTATGCTTACGCCTCGCAATTTAAAAGCCGCGCCGCCTATGATTTCGCGGTCGAAACGTCGGTTTACGTTCGGGACGGCGACCACGGCAAGGGCATCGGCAGTGCGCTTTACGACGCGCTCGAACTGCTGCTTAAAAGGCAGCACATCACCAATCTGAACGCTTGCATCACCTATCCGGGCGAGGGGAGCGTCGAGTTCCATGCCGGGCGCGGGTATACGACCATCGCGCACTTTCACAAGTGCGGCTACAAGTTCGGCAGGTGGCTGGATATGATTTGGATGGAGAAATTCCTTGCGCCGCACGACGATATGCCGCAGCCGTTTGTCCCGTTTTCCGCACTTCCGCCGCACCTGCGGGAACTTCGTGCGGCGGACGAAAGACAGGCTTGATTTTTTATACAAACGACTTGATTTTTTGTATCGAAAATCCATTTACACGCTCGGCGGGGTACTGTATAATAGAACCGAAATCTGTAAGAGCCGAGGTGGTATCATGAAAAAAATTCGGATTTGGTTGCTTTGTGCAATTTTGTTCGCGGCGGCGCTGCTGTCTGCTTCGGCGGCGGAGGACAACATGATTTACGAAAACGATTTTTCTTCGCAGAGTTCGCTTGACGGGCTTGCGCTGCACGGCGACTGGCGCGTCCGCGACGGCGCACTCTGTACCGGCGACGGCAGCGGCTCGGCGAATTTGGTTTATACGCTTCCCGAAAGCTGTGCCGGTAAGGATTTTCGTGTTGAGGTCGACTTTCTCGGTCACACCTCGACGGGCGGCATTCTGATCGGCGGGGAGGGGCAGTCGCTGTCCGCTTCGCCCGAGATTTTTTTCGGTTATGACTGCTTTATCGGCTCGAACGGCAAAAAAGCCGCGCTCGGCTGCTATACGGCAAGCGGCGCGTGGAGCGGAAACATCAATGTCGGCAAGGACACCATCGACGCGGGCGACCTGCATTTGTCGGTCACGGTGCGCGGCAACGAGCTTATTTACCTCGTGACCTCGCTCGACGGGGAAACGCGATTCTACGGCGTCAGCTACACCATCGGAACGTCGTCTCGGGACGTTTATTCGTCCTTCGGCGGCAAGGTGGGACTGCGCAAGTTTTATGCCGACGGCGGGCGCTTTGACAATTTCCGCGTGACGCTGATCGGCGAAGAACCGCTTCCCACGCTTGACTGCACGCTTTCACTCGGTGACATGACCTTTGCAGCGAGTACGGGCATCACGGCAAGCGGCGGCAGGCTTTCGGGCAGCGGCGCAGCCCTGACGAAAACGGTGCTTGCGGACGACTTCGATTTGACCTGCATGGCAGAGACTTCGGGCGCGTCGCGCTTTTATTTCGGCATGAATGCGGGCAGCGGGTACTGCTTTAAGGTCGATAAGGACGAGCAGACCGTATCGCTGTGGCAGCTGAAGAACGGCGAGTTTACCCGTCTCGGCGAGAAGCCTTGCGCGGTCGGCGACGGTGTGCGCAGTGTGCGCATTCGCGTGATGAACAAGGTCGCCTCGCTGTTTTTCGAGGATAACCGGCTCGACGCCGACCCGTTTGCGAAATTCGAGATGGCACTCGGCGACTATACGGCGGGCAGCTTCGGCGTGCGGCTTGACGGCGGCAGCGTCGGCGAAATCAAAGTCGGCGAGCCTGCCGTCTATGCGGGCGAGACCTATACGAATCCGGTCGCGGTCGGCGCCGACCCCGATGTTTTGTACTATGAGGGGACTTACTATCTCTATAACCGCATTTCGATGGGGAACGAGGTCTTTCGCGTATCGACCTCGCCCGACCTTGTGCATTGGACGGCGCGAAACACCGTGTTTTATCATGAATCGAGCAATGTAACGAGCAGCTATATGAGTCCGAACGTCTTTTACTACGACGGCGTGTTCTATCTGTTCTACGCGGCAAAGAATGCGGCGGGGCAAGAGCGCGTCTGGTATGCGACCTCGGATTCCCCCTACGGACCGTTCACGCACAAGAACGGGCAAAAACCGCTGCACGACGTTGCCGAGATCGGCGGACACCCGTATCTCGACGAAAGCGGAAAGATTTATATGTCCTTTGTCCGCTTCGGCGGCGGCAACTTTATCTGGTTGGAGGAGGTTGTCATGAAGGACGGCGTCGTTACGCCGGTTGCGGGGACGCTCACCTGCGTGGTTTCGCCGACAGAAGCCTATGAAAACGACGGCTACGGCTCGATTTCCGAGGGCGGCGTGCTGTACAAGCATAACGGGCTGTACTACATGTTTTACGCATCGGGGCACTATAAGGGGCATTACGGCGAAAGCTACGCCGTGGCGGAGAATATTCTCGGTCCGTACACGAAGTACGCGTACAACGAAATTCTGACCTACAACGCATTTGCGGACGGCGTCGGCGACGGCATTTTTGTCCCCTCGCCGGACGGCAAAGAGCTGTATATGGTCTATCACCGACACGCCTCGGTCGGGCGCGTTGAGCCGCGGCGCACCTGCATCGACCTTGTGAAATTTGTCCCTGCGGAGGACGGCGGTCCCGATATTCTCACGGTCTGCGGACCGTCGACGACCGCGCGTCCGATGCCTTCGTTTGAAGGGCGCGGCGACCTTGACGGCAACGGGAAACTCACGCTGCGCGATGTTCTGACGCTTTGCCGTGAAAATCGGTCCCGCACGGCATACAGCGGGACTGCCGACATGAACGCAGACGGGAAAAACGATGTGAAGGATATGCTCGTTTTGCTTGAACGCCTGCTTCAATCATAATTCCGAAATACGGGAAATTTTCGTATACAAACTGCCGCCGCGGGCTTGCGACGCGGCGGCAGTTTGTGGTATTCTATAAACAGCGGATTATATTTTGTAAATTTTGTCCGCTTTCGGCTGCTTTATTGGCTTGCCGCGGCGAAAGCCGTTGTGCTATGATAAAGACAGAAAACTTTCAGATTCGGAGGTATACCATGAAACGCATTGGCACTATCCTTTGCTCGGTACTGCTTCTGCTTGCGCTTGTCGGCTGCGGCGAAAAGAAGCCGACAGAGACGACCGCGCAGTCCGATGCAGAGTCCGACGCTTCCTCTGCCGAGGGAGAAGTCCTCGGCGTACCGCAGACGGCGGATTACGGCGGCGAGGATTTCAACATTCTGTCTGCCGGCAGCGTCGCGTACAGCGATTTTACCTTTGAGGAGGAGTCCTCGCTCGCCCTCGAGAACGCGCAGTACAAGCGCAAAGCACTGGTCGAGCAGAATTACAATGTCTCGATTCACGAGACGGTCAAGCAGGCGTATTCCTCGGGCGGCGGTCCGGGCTATATGCAGATCAGCACCGATGTCAGCGCGGGCGACTGCAACTATGACCTCGCACTCATTGCGGGCTACGATGTGTCGGTTCTCGCCTACAGCGGGCTGCTCTATGACCTGAATTCGGTCCCCGGCGTCGACCTTTCCAAGTCGTGGTGGGACCAGAAGGCAAACGAGAGCTTGGAAGTCAACGGCGTTATGTTCTTCACCACAGGTGAAATCACCTGCTCAGACAACCATGCGGCGTTTGTTATTCTGTTCAACAAGGGCTTGATGAAGGACTATCAGCTGGAAGATCCCTACAGCCTCGTTTATGACGGGGAGTGGACGATGGACAAGTTTGCCGAACTTTGCAAAACCGTCACCGAAGACCTCAATCAGGACGGCGTAATGGACGCAAACGACCGCTTCGGTCTGCTTGTTTGGGACGACTCCGCCGTCGGCATCGTCAATGCGGCGGGGCAGCGCTGCTGCACGATTAACGACGAGGGCGTTATCGAGCTGACGCTTTACAATGAGACGACGGTCGCCGCGCTTGAAAAGTATTTCTCCATTGCCTACGACACGCAGTATGCCTATACCTATCAGCGTCAGAGCGGCTACGATGAGCAGACGCTTTGGGCAGGCAATCACGGTCTGTTCTGGACGACATGGCTCGGTATCGTACCGCGCTACCGCGAGATGGAGAACGACTTCGGCATTCTGCCGTATCCGAAGCTGAATGCCGAGCAGGAGGACTACTACACCACGATTGCGCCGTACAACTCGCAGTTTATCTGTATGCCGCTCGTTCAGAACGACGTCGAGCGCGCCGGCGTGATTACCGAAGCATTGGCATACTACGGCAAGCAGATTGTCACGCCTGCATACTATGATGTCAACCTGATCGGTCAGTCGACGCGCGATGAGGAGTCCGAGGATATGCTCGACATTATGTTTGACAATCTTGTCTTTGACATCGGTTATTACTATCAGATCGGACCTTACAACAAGGAACTGATTTACATGGTTCGCGAGTACGACACGAATTTCACCTCGCGCTACGACTCGAGAAAGAACACAGCTGAAACCTTGCTCGGCGTGATTAACGAGTATTATGCGCAGGCGGTTTCAAGTTGGACCGACGCAAAAACCGCAGAGTAAGCCCTGATACCTCAATAAGAAAAAGTCACAGCGTTTCGCTGTGACTTTTTTATGTGCGGCTTAGTTGCTTTTTTCCGATGCAATCAGCGCGGTCAGTTTGTCGGGGTCTATCCAATAGGACAGAAATTCGCTTAGCTGTTTGGTGTCGGGATAGCCAAAGTGCTTGCGAATTTTGCGCAGGCGGTACTTGATGCTGTCCGTACTGATGGACAGGCGGTCCGCCAGTTCTTTTTGCGGCGTTCTCTTGATGAGACCGCAGAGCAGCTGCATATCGAGCGCGTCGCAGGTTTCAAGAAAGAGCTCAAGACGCATCAGATTTGTGCGCGGCGCAAGTGCTTTTTCGAGGTTTGTGTCCGAAACGGAATAATCGGCGAAGCGCAGCCCCGCAGGCGCGTTGGCGGCAGTGCTTTGCCGCACCGAGATGTCGACGCGCATCATGGCATTGAGCATATGAATCTGCGGGTTTTTCTCCAGCGTGCGATGAAGCCGCACGACCTCTATGCCGCCGATTTCTTCTGCCAGTGAGGCGGAAGTAATGGACGGTGAATAAAGTTGCCCAATCAACAGATTTGAGTATGATGATAACAAAAGTTTTTGATTCCAATCGGGGTCAACGGTGTTTAATACCGCCGCGAGCGAAAGTGCAATGAAATCGTTGCAGCAGATCACGGCGTCAATTCTGTCCTCGCAGGAGAGCAGTTCTTTTACAGCGTCCACGGTGCGATGTTCGGGCGGGACATCGACAAAGTAATAGATCTTGCCGTCGGGGCAGAAACGGCGAAAGGCGCGTTCGTGGCAGACATCGTGATTGCTTGTCTTGGACACGCAGAACAGCGCAATGCGGCTTGCGCCGTGCGAGCGGAGCAGGGCAAGCGTATCCTGCATTGCCGTCATATAGTCGCTCATGACATAGGAAGAACTGTTGTCAAGCAGTTCCGCACCGTGGTGCGCAAAGACAATGGCGCGAAGCGGCAAGCCGTCGAACATGGCGCGGAATTTCCGAAACTGATTCAGGCTTCCCGGCATCAGCACCAGAGAAGAGAACTCGCTTTGATAGATTTTTTCATAGCGCATAAGGTCGGCACGCGAGTTTACCCAAAAGCACTTGATACGGCGCTTGGCAGCCTCGCGCAGAATTGCGTCGTATTTTTTCCGCTGCCAGCAAGAGGCGGAAAAGTTAACATACGAATAGACGAAGATTGCCATATATATCGCCTCCTTTTCCGAAAACGAAGGATGTTTTGTCTGTTTGTACAAAAAACAGTGTATCACATCGCTGAAAAATGTGCAAGGGGTGAAATTTGTCTGCAAAAAGTTGCATCAATCTTTCAACTTGACGCTTGCATAGGAGAGCTATACAATTTTAATATAAACTTGGCATGATTGACTTTTTCTCAGGAGGGATTA
>SFNW01000103.1 GCA_004554105.1 Clostridiales bacterium
TCATCTTCCGCGCGCGAAGGCGATTTGCCGCAAGGAAAAGCTTTCCCTTGCGGGCGGCAGAGGCAGCCGTTCCCCCCGCGCGGCGGAGCAATTTATCAACAGTTTGATGTAAGGGGCAACAACCATGGAAAACAAAAACGAACTGACGCTGGACAACGTGTATAAAGCACGCTACGCGCTCAAAGACGTGGCAATCCGGACCGACCTGCTCTACGCGCCGAAGCTGAAGCCCGGCACGGAGCTGTATCTCAAAACCGAAAATCTCCAGATTACCGGCTCGTTCAAGGTGCGCGGCGCGTACTACAAAATGTCGAAACTCTCCGCCGAAGAAAAGGCGCGCGGCGTGGTCGCCTGCTCCGCCGGCAACCACGCGCAGGGCGTTGCGCTCGCCGCACAGAAGAACGGCATCAAGGCGGTTATCTGCCTGCCCGACAGCGCGCCGATCTCCAAAGTTGAGGCGACGAGAAGCTACGGCGCGGAAATCTGCCTTGTCGAGGGCGTCTACGACGACGCCTATCAAAAGGCACTGCGCCTGCGCGACGAGGAAGGCTACACCTTCATTCACCCGTTCAACGACCCCGACGTCATCGCGGGTCAGGGCACGATTGCACTTGAGCTTGCCGAGCAGATTCCCGACATGGACGCGGTTATCGTGCCGATTGGCGGCGGCGGACTGATTTCGGGCGTTGCCTTTACCATCAAGGCGCTCAATCCGAATATCAAGGTCTACGGCGTGCAGGCGTCGGGCGCGCCGTCGATGCTCAACTCGATTCACGACGCGCACATCGAAAAACTTGACTCGGTTTCGACGATTGCCGACGGCATCGCGGTCAAAGAGCCGGGGACGCTGACCTATGACATCTGCTCAAAATACGTCGACGAAATCGTCACCGTCACCGACGACGAAATCGCGGCGGCGATCCTCGCGCTGATGGAAAAGCACAAGCTCGTCACCGAGGGCGCAGGCGCGGTCGCGGTCGCGGCGGCGATGTTCGACAAACTCGACCTTAAAGGCAAGAAAACCGTCTGCCTTCTGTCGGGCGGCAACATCGACGTGACGATTCTTTCCCGCGTTATCACGCGCGGACTGCTGATGTCGGGCAGAAACTGCCAGCTCACGATTGAGCTTGTCGACAAGCCGGGGCAGCTCATGACCGTCGCACGCGTCATCGCCGAGCAGGGCGGCAACGTCACCTCGGTTCACCACGAGCATTCAAACGAAGGCTCGCAGGTCAACGGCTGCTATCTGCGCCTGACGCTCGAAACCCGTAATTTTGAACATATTGCAGCCATCAAGCAGGCATTGACCGACGCCGGACTCAAAATTATCTGAGGAGAAACGACCATGTTAAAGAAGATTTCCACCGAGAAAGCCCCGAAAGCCATCGGACCCTATTCGCAGGCGATTGCCTCGGGCGATATGCTGTACACCTCCGGGCAGATTGCCCTCTCCCCCGTCACCGGCGCGCTCGTCGGCACGACGATTGCCGAGCAGACCGAGCAGATTATGCAGAATCTCGCCGCCGTGCTTGAAGCGGCGGGCAGCTCGTTTGACAAGGTCGTCAAGACCACCTGCTTCCTTGCGGACATCGCGGATTTTGCGGTCTTCAACGAGGTTTACGGCAAGTACATCACCTCCGCGCCCGCACGCAGCTGCGTCGCGGTCAAGGCGCTCCCGAAGGGGGCGTTGGCAGAGGTCGAGGTCATCGCAACGATTTAATTTTTCAAGAAGAAAACAGGAAAGAATGCGAATGCAGAACACGCAGAAATACACCCGCCAGTTTTTTCCGGTGAAAAATCCGACGCGGAAATGGGCGGACAAAACCTATATCGAAAAAGCGCCGACCTGGTGCTCGGTCGACCTGCGCGACGGCAACCAGTCGCTGATTATTCCGATGAATCTCGAGGAGAAGCTCGACTTCTTCAAGCTGCTCGTCGAAATCGGCTTTAAGGAAATCGAGGTCGGCTTCCCCGCCGCGAGCGAAACCGAATACACCTTCCTCCGCACGCTCATCGACCGGAACATGATTCCCGACGACGTGACGGTGCAGGTGCTGACGCAGAGCCGCGAGCATATTATCCGCAAGACCTTTGAAGCGCTGAGGGGCTGCAAGAACGCGATTGTGCATCTGTACAACTCCACCTCGCTTGCCCAGCGCGAACAGGTCTTCAAAAAGAGCAAGGAAGAAATCAAGAAAATCGCCACCGACGGCGCGGAACTGTTCAACAAAATCGCCGCCGAGACCGGCGCAAACTTCCGCTACGAGTATTCGCCTGAGTCCTTTACCGGGACCGAGCCGGAATACGCACTTGAGGTCTGCAACGCCGTGCTCGACGTCTGGAAGCCGACGCCCGACCGCAAGGCAATCATCAATCTGCCGGTCACGGTCGAGCTGTCCTCGCCGCACGTCTACGCCGACCAGGTCGAGTATATGTGCGACAACCTGAAATACCGCGACGCCGTCGAGGTCTCGCTCCACCCGCACAACGACCGCGGCTGCGCCGTGGCGGACTGCGAGCTGGGTATCCTTGCGGGCGCAGACCGCATCGAGGGAACGCTTTTCGGCAACGGCGAGCGCACCGGCAACGCGGACATCGTCACGCTGGCGCTGAATCTCTACGCGCAGGGCGTTGACCCCATGCTCGACTTCTCGGATATGCCGAAGATCGCCGAACTGTACGAGCGCGTGACCCGTATGCGGGTCAACGACCGTCAGCCCTACGCGGGCAAACTGGTCTTTGCCGCGTTCTCGGGCTCGCACCAGGACGCGATTGCCAAGGGCATGAAGTGGCGCGAGGAAAAGGGCTGCGACACATGGACTGTCCCCTACCTGCCCATCGACCCGCGCGACGTCGGCAGAGAGTACGAGACCGACGTCATTCGCATCAACTCGCAGTCGGGCAAGGGCGGCATCGGCTACCTGCTCGAGCATAATTTCGGCTATGTTCTCCCCGCCGCCATGCGCGAGGAGGTCGGCTACACCGTCAAGAGCGTTTCCGACCATGCGCACGCCGAGTTGTCGCCCGCAGAGGTGTTACAGGTCTTCACTGACACCTATGTGAATGTCAACAACCACATTAAGTTAATCGACTATCACTTTGTCCGCACGCCCGCGATTCACGTCATGCTGACGGTCGAAATCGACGGCGAGGTCAAGGAACTGACCGCGAGCGGCAACGGCCGTCTCGACGCAGTCAGCAACGCGGTCAAAAAGCAGCTCGACATCGAATTTTCCGAGCTGACCTACGAAGAACACGCGCTGACCAAGGGCTCGTCCTCGCAGGCGATTACCTATGTCAGCATCACCGTAAAGGACGGCAAAAAGGTTTGGGGCGCGGGCATTCACGACGACATTATCGCGTCGTCCATCAAGGCGCTGTTCTCCGCCATCAACCGCAGCATAGAAAGAGGGTAAACAACTATGGGAATGACCATGACGCAAAAGATTCTGGCAGCCCACGCGGGGCTTGACAGCGTCACCGCCGGCCAGCTCATCAGCGCAAAGCTCGATATGGTGCTCGGCAACGACATCACCACCCCCGTGGCGGTCAACGAGTTTAAGAAAGCCGGCTTTGACCGGGTATTCGACAAGGACAGAGTCGCGATTGTCCTCGACCACTTCGTTCCGAACAAGGACATCAAGGCGGCGGAGCAGTCGAAAACCTGCCGCGAATTTGCCTGCTCGCACTGCGTCAGCCACTTTTACGACGTCGGCAAAATGGGCATTGAGCACGCGCTCCTGCCCGAGCAGGGCGTTGTCACCGCAGGCGACTGCATCATCGGCGCGGACAGCCACACCTGCACCTACGGTGCGCTCGGCGCGTTCTCGACCGGCGTCGGCTCGACCGACATGGCGGCGGGTATGGCGACCGGCAAGGCGTGGTTCAAGGTGCCGTCCGCCATTCGCTTCAATCTCGTCGGCAAGTTGCCGTCGAACTGCAGCGGCAAGGACGTGATTCTGACCATCATCGGCAAAATCGGCGTCGACGGCGCGCTCTACAAGAGCATGGAGTTCACCGGCGAGGGCGCGCATTCGCTCTCAATCGACGACCGCCTCTGCATCTGCAATATGGCAATCGAAGCGGGCGCGAAAAACGGCATTTTCCCGGTCGACGACGTGACGCTTGCCTACCTCGACGGCAGAAGCGAACGCAAGCCTGTCGTCTACACGGCGGACGCCGACGCGGAATACGACGAGACAATTGAAATCGACCTTTCGACGCTTGTTCCCACGGTTGCCTGCCCGCACCTGCCCGAAAACACCCGCCCCGCAAGCGAACTTTCGGACATCAAAATCGACCAGGTCGTCATCGGCAGCTGCACCAACGGCAGAATGGAAGATATGGAGGCTGCGTACCGCACGCTCGCCGGTCACAAGGTCGCGGACGGCGTCCGCTGCATCATCATTCCCGCCACGATGCAGATTTACCGCGAATGCGTAGAGCGCGGCTATATCACCGCCTTCATCGACGCGGGCGCGGTCGTCTCGACCCCGACCTGCGGTCCCTGCCTCGGCGGCTACATGGGCATTCTCGCCGCAGGCGAGCGCTGTATCGCCACCACCAACCGCAATTTCGTCGGCAGAATGGGACACGTCAACAGCGAGGTCTACCTCGCAAGCCCCGCAACCGCGGCGGCAAGCGCGCTGACCGGCTTCATCACCGCACCGAAGGAGGTCAAGGCATGAACACCAAAGGACTCGTATTCAAATACCCCGACAATGTCGATACCGACGTGATCATTCCCGCACGCTATCTCAACACGCCCAACGCAAACGAGCTGGCACAGCACTGCATGGAGGACATCGACACCGAATTTGTAAAGAAGGTGCAGCCCGGAGACGTCATGGTCGCGGGCTGGAACTTCGGCTGCGGCTCGTCCCGCGAGCACGCGCCGCTCGTCATCAAGACCTGCGGCACAGGCTGCGTCATTGCCAAGAGTTTTGCGCGCATCTTCTACCGCAACGCCATCAACATCGGTCTGCCGATTCTCGAGTGCGAGGCGGCTGCCGAGGAAATTTCCGCAGGGGACAAGGTCGAGGTCGACTTTGACACCGGCGTCATCACCGACGTCACCACCGGCAAGACCTATCAGGCGCAGCCCTTCCCTCCCTTTATTCAGAACATCATCAAAAAGGGCGGTCTGCTCGCGTCCTTAAAGGAGGAATTACAGTGAACAAGAACATCACGGTACTCCCCGGCGACGGCATCGGTCCCGAAATCGTCGCCGAGGCAATCAAGGTACTCGATAAAATAGCGGAAAAGTACGGACACAAGTTTAACTATACCTATGTTGACATCGGCGGCTGCTCGATTGACAAATTCGGCGTGCCGATTACCGAAGAGGGCATGGAAAAATGCAAGCAGTCGGACAGCGTACTGCTCGGCGCAGTCGGCGGTCCGAAATGGGACGGCTGCGACCCCTCGATTCGCCCCGAAAAGGCACTGCTTGCCGTACGCAAGGAACTGAATCTGTTTGCCAACCTGCGCCCGACCAAGCTCTTCCCGCAGCTGAAGGACGCTTCGCCACTAAAGCAGGAGGTTGTCGGCGGCGGCATTGATTTGCTGATTGTGCGCGAGCTGACCGGCGGCGTTTATTTCGGCAAACGCAAGACCGAGGAGGTAAACGGCGAGCTGGTCGCGACCGACATCATGCCCTACAGCGAGCATGAAATCGAGCGCATCGGCAGAGTGGCGTTTGAAACCGCGATGAAGCGGAACAAGAAGCTCGCGTCGGTCGACAAGGCGAACGTACTTGACACCTCGCGCCTGTGGAGAAAGACGATGCACCGCCTGTCTGCGGAATACTCCGAGGTCGAATACAGCGACATTCTGGTCGACAACACCGCAATGCAGCTGATTAAGAATCCCACGCAGTTTGATGTGCTCGTCACCGAGAATATGTTCGGCGACATTCTGTCCGACGAAGCGTCGATGCTGACCGGCTCGATCGGCATGATGCCCTCGGCGTCGCTCTCCTCGGGCACGCTCGGTATGTACGAGCCGATTCACGGCTCTGCGCCCGACATCGCAGGCATGAACATCGCAAATCCGCTCGGCACAATTCTCTCCGCCGCGATGATGCTCCGCTACTCCTTTGATATGGCTGCCGAAGCCGACGCCATCGAAGCCGCGGTCAACCGCGTCCTCGACGACGGCTACCGCACCGGCGACATCATGAAAGAGGGCTGCAAAAAAGTCTCCTGCACCGAAATGGGCAGCCTCGTCGCAGAAAGAATTTAACGGGAAGTTGTATTGGGGCTCTGCTAAAGACCCCGCCTAAGGTGCTTTTTGTAAAAAGCACCTTGGAAATCCGCAAAAACTTTATAAAAACAGGGGCTTCGCAAATAGGCGGCAGACACGAACGTGTCTGCCGCCTATTTTTTGTTGTCACTATCGCCAAAATATTGCGATGGTT
>SFNW01000010.1 GCA_004554105.1 Clostridiales bacterium
GGGCTCGAGTGGAAATGCACGTTAAAGCTGCTCGTCACGGGCGGGCTGCTGCTTGTACTCTGCGTGGTCTTTACGACCTATATGATTCCGCTGATTGTGCTTTGCGTCTTTTCGCTGACCGCCTTGTCGGTCGCGGCGGAGACGAGCGCGGTCATCGACGCGAGATTGGTCAAAGAAAAATAAAAAACCGGCAGGGAAGACTTTCCCTGCCGGTTTTGCGTTCTTGTTCTTGTGCGGTATCGTCTTACGGCAGAATCGCCGTGACCGAAAGAATGCCGTCCGCGTCCTGCGCGGCGGAGATTTTGCCGCCGTGGGCGCGCACAACGGCGGAGGCAATCGAGAGTCCGAGACCGAAGCCGTCGCGCTTGCCCGAATGCGCCTCGTCCGCACGGTAGAAGCGGTCGAACAGCTTGCCGAGCTTGTCTTTCGGAAGCACAGGGCAGCGGTTGGAGGTGCGGATTGTCGCCTTGCCGCCCTTTTCGCTCACCGAAAAGCGGATTTTGCCGCCGTCGGCGTATTTGACGGCATTGTCGAGCAGAATCGAGAGCAGGGAGGCGAGCTGTTCGCCGTCGCCGCGCACGCGGACGCCGCTCTGAATTTCGGACACCAGTGTTTTTTCGGCAAGCGCGGCGGCGTCCGAAAACTGCTCTGCGGCGGTTTCGGCAAGCGCTGTGAGGTCGACCTCGCCGAAATGCTCGCGCGGGCGTTCCTCGTCCTCGCGCGCAAGCGCGGTCAAGTCCTTTGCCAGTTTGATGAGCCGCTCGGACTGTGCGCGAATGTTTTTCGTCCACTTGTTTTCGCTCGAGGTCAGTTCCAGCACCTCGACATTCGACTGAATGACCGCAATCGGGGTTTTCAGTTCATGGCTCGCGCCCGTGACAAACTCTTTTTGCCGCTGCAAATTCAGCACAAAGGGACGGATTGCCGCGCCCGAAAGCGCAAAGGCAAGCAGCGTGACGAGCAGGAGCGAGAGCAGCGAAACAAGGATACAGATGCGGAGCAGCGTGTGCATCGAGGCGATTTCGACCTCGCAGTTGAGAAAGACAACGACGGTGCGGTTTTCGGCTTCCTCGTGCGGTGCGATACGGTAATAGTAGACGCCGCTTTTGCCTTCATCTTTGCCGCTCTGCAGCGCACTTTCGACAAGGGCGCTTGCCTCTTTTTCGGACAGCGACGCGAGATTGTCGGTATTCAGCCGCAGAATATTGCCGTTTTCATCGGTGACCGCGGCAAAATAACGCGTGCGGAACGGCGTCTCGGGCGAACGCATCGCCGTGGATTCGTTTGTCCGTGCGGGACGGTCGGGCTTTGCGCTTTGCTTGCTCGCGGTGTTCGGAAACCGCCCCTCGTTCTGCACAAGCAGCGTCAGCATACCGTCAATGCTTTGCAGAGTCTGCTGACGGTTGCTGAATACGATGCCGAGCGAGACAAAGGTGATGACAATGGCGGCGCAGAGCGCCGCGACGGCGATAAACCGCAGACGGAGCTTGCGAATCATAGCGTTTCCTCCAGCAGATAGCCTGCGCCGCGAATCGCGCGGATATTGACATTGCCGCCGATTTCGGCGAATTTTTTGCGCAGGTTGGAGATGTTGACCCAAACGACGTTGCTCTCGACGTCGGTATCATAGCCCCAAACGCGCGTGAGAAGCTGGTCGGGTGAGAGAAGCTGACGCGGATTTAGTTGTCCGCCAGCCCGTAAGCATAGGCGTCCTCGCCGTCATAGACCGCGTCGACGGTATAGTTGTTGTGTTCCAGTATGGCGACGAGCGCGTCCGAAAAGCCGCGTTCGTCCTCAGCCAGCAGAAGCCGCATAAAGTCACCTCCCGCATACAGAATAGCCGCGCCGCCTAAAGCGGGGCTAAAGCGATTATCCGATTAAGCCGTAGGGGCGGTAGGGCGACGCCGCTTTGACCGTGCAGCCGTACAGCTCACCGTCTTTGCCGAGCGAGTAGACCACCTCATGCGACTTGAAAAAACTGTTGCAGTCGGCAAAAAACTGCACGGTCACTTCGGCTTTGCCGTCTGCTTCGGCGACGTTTGTAACAACATAGTTGCAGAGGCGATTCGGCGTTTCCGCAGCGGTGATGCAGAGCTTGCCGTCTTTGACGTCGAGCAGCTCGGCGGTGCTTTTCTTTGTGACCGTGATGCCGAAGACCTTGGCGGCAAGCGAGACAAAATCGTCGTAGAGCAGAACGCCGTCTTTTCCACAGCGTTCGATGAGATAGGCGGCGGCGTCCGCAATCCCGGCTTTGCCGTAGGCGGGCAGCTCCCATTTGAGCGAACGGTCAATCCAGTCGCAGACCGCGTCGGCATAGGGGTTGTCCGTAAAGGCAAATTCGGGTTCTTTTTCCGCCTTATCGGTCAGGAGGAGAAAGCAGTCGACCGTGTCGGTGAGAATCGCCGTGTGATGCCCGACGGGCAGCGCGTCGATGCCCGATTCGGTCACGGTAAACTCAAAGTACAGGCAGGGAAGTCCGTATTCCTCCTCGTCGCGCACCAATTTATAGTCGCTGATTTTCAGCGTCTTGAATTCAAGAAAATCGGATTCGCCCTCGAGCATCTGTCTGAGAAACGCAAGGCAGTTGTCCGAGAAGTTGCCGTCACAGTCGAATTCTTCCCAGTCGGCAAGCGAGGTGATGGTCCACCGGTTACCGTCCTTGACGAGTGTTCCCGCGCCTTTGCCGTCTGCCTTTGCCGTGACGATGACCGAGGTTTCGCCCAGGCGGATATCGCCGCCGTCCTTGCCGCAGGAAACAAGCGGCAGCGCAAGCGCAAGCAGGATGAGCGGGAAGAATCGGATTTTCATAGCAGCCTCCGAGAATGAAATCATGCTCCTATTCTATCACGTCGGGCGCAAAATGTAAACTCCCCGCGACGCAAAAAGGAAGCCCGAAGGCTTCCTTTTTGCAGATTTACTTTTGTCTGTATTCCGCCGCCGCGATTCTCGTGAAGATAACGCAGGCTTCGCTGCGGGCAATCGCGTCGCTTGGGCGGTAGTTGCCGCTTCCGGCGTCGCCGCCGACAATGCCTGCACGGTAGAGCTTCCGGACTGCCGCCGCGCAGGGCATAGAATCGGTCACATCGGGATTCGAACCGTCGCGAATGGCGGTATACTCGCTCTCGGGCAGAATATTTGCGAAGACTACAGCCATATCGCCGCGCGAGATGTCGGCGTTCGGGTTGGTGAACTGCCCGTCCTTGATGATGCCGTTTGCAATACAGTATTCGACGTAGGGCGCATACCACGCTTCGCCCGCCGCCGCGGCGCGAACCGTCTTATTGTAGTACGCCTTGTGAATATTGACAGCCGCGGTCAGTGCCTGCGCAACCGTAAACTTGCCGTCGGGCGAGAACTTGGTCGTCGACGTGCCGTTTGCAAGAGTATACTCGTATGCCGCCTTGACATAGGGGTAGAACCAGTGCTTCTCGGTCACGTCGGTGAACTGATTTTGGTAGGTGCGCGACGCCGTGAACTTGGACGCGCTTTCGCCGCCGAAGCCGGTCACGCGCTCGGCAATCGGCATTTCGTTTACCGTTACGGTAAAGACCGTATCGAGCGCGGGCGGCGCACCGAGATAGGGAACGCCGTCCTTGTAGGCGAGCGGCTGAATGAAGATGCAGCGGTTATACCGGTTGTTTGCGTGCAGCTTGACGTGGTAGACCGCGTAAGTCTCGCTGCCGCTCGGCGAGGGGACGAAAACCGTCGCGCCGGGGGCGAAAATCTCGTTGTCTGCGTCGCGGCGCTGCATCGGCGTCGGCTGCTTTTCCCACGAGGAAGCCGAAAGCAGGTCGGTTTTGTCGGTCAGTTTTAAGAGTCCCGTGCAGTAGTCGTCGCCGTCCGCGTAGTTTGCGGCATAGGCGATGTAGAGCGTGCCGTCCTCGCCGTAGACGGGGTAGGGACCCTCGATAATGTCGTAGCCCTCCCACGACTTGTCGGGCACGGCTATCGCGCTGACCCCGCCGTCAAAGGCGGTGGGGCTCTTCAGCTTGCCGATGGCCAGCATTTGCTTGTGCCTTGACGCGGTGTTGTCCGCCGCCGTCGCGAAGACGCTGCTGATGTAGTAGCGGACGCCCTCGTATTCAAAGATGCGCGGGCTGAGCCACGAATAGATGCTGCTGTCCAGCCCTTCGAGTACGCCGATATAGGTAAAGCCGCTTTCGGGGCTTTTTGCAGTGCAGGACAGCACAATGGGCTGACGCTTTGCGGAGGAGGAGGTCGACGCGGCGACCGAGGCGTAGAGATACCATGTGCCGTCGAAGCGGTAGAGCTGGGGCGCCCAAATGCTCTTGACGCCGCTTGCCGCCGTCCAAATAACGGTCGGCGTCGTATTGCCGATGTCGGCAAGGTTTGCCGCCTTGGAGAGCAGAATGCAGGGCGTCGTGCCGGCGGCGGAGGGACGGACATAGTAGTACCAGCCGTCCGCATAGCAGACGCTCGGGTCCGCGCCGTAGCCGATAATCGGGTTTGTAAAGGCTACCGTTCCGCTGCACTTTGCGTCGAGGTCGAGGCTTGTGTCAAGCGTCGCGCTGTTTGTGCCCGAAACGCCGGCGTTGCCGCGAATTTCGCCGACGGTGCGGAGGTCGCCGCCCTCGATATGCAGGGTATAACTGCCGTTGAATGCGTTCTTTTCCTTGGTTTGGACAAGCGCGATGTCACCGTGAAATTCGCCGCCGGTAATGTTAATTGTAATGTTTCCGTTGACGGTGCTGACGTCCTTGTCGACATTGGCGGGCGTCGCCATGCCGTAGATGCTGCCGAAGAAGCAGCCGCCCGAAATATTCAGCGTGATATTGCCGTCCTGACTGTTTTTGCCCGTGCCGCAGACGTCGCCGAAGAAGCTGCCGCCCGAAATCTCAATCCGGCTGTCGCCGCTCACGGTGCGGAGCGTATTTGCGCCGCCCTGTGCGCGCTCATTGCCTGCGCGAAGGAACTCCCACGAGCCGCTTTTTACGGTAATCTCGGCGGGCGCCTTGCCGGGGTCACGGTTGGTCGTCGCCGTCAGGCGCGAGCCGGTATAAATGCCGATGTACGCGGTTACGCCGCCGTCGCGGTGAATCCTGCCGCTCACGCCGTCGCCGAAGATCGTGGGATTGCCGTCGCAGAAGATATATGCCGCAAGTCCGCGGGACTCAAAATCGACCTGCTCAAACAGGGTTTCGCCGCCGAGCGTGAGAACAGAGGACAGTTCGATGCACGCATCTGCCGCCGTGCGGAAGTCGACGCCGCCCCATACCGAGGTGATAGTCAGCTTGCCGGAGGTTTTCGGCAGGGTGGCGCTTGTGATGCGCAGCGGCGCGCAGACAACGACTCTGCCGCCTGCATCGCCGAGCGCGCGCACCGCGTCCTCGAGCGAGTCAAACGGTGTATGCGAGCTCTTGCCGTCGCCCGCTGTTCTGCCGCCGACAAAGACCACGCCGGCATCGGCGTTGACGAGCGGAACTTGGGCTTTTTCGGGCAGGTCGGCGCTGTTTGTGTCATCAAAATCGGCGGCGACGACTTTGGACGCATAGCTGCCGTCGACTGAGCAGACCGCCGTGCCGCGCACGCGCGGCGCGGCAATCGAGGAGAGCGCCGTAAACTTGCCGCCCGAAATTTCAAGTGCGTAGTTGCCGCCGATATAAGACGCGGTCTGTGACTGCACGGTCGAGACGGTCGAGCCGCGGAATTCGCCGCCCGTGATGCGGATTGCGACGTCGCCGTCGTAGTAGGCGGTGTATCTGCCGCTGTTGTTGCCGGGGCGGGCAATGGCGTAAATCGGGCAGTTGAAGATGCCGCCGTTGATTTCGAGGTAGTAGTCGCCGTCCTGCGAGGCAAAGCCGCCGACCGAAATCATCGCGTCCGCCTGATTGGCTTCCTTGCCGGTAAACGAGCCGCCGTTAATGATTATGCGGACATTGCCGGTCGCGCCCATGGCGCTCTCGTTTGAAGTGCGCTTATTGGAGCCGCTGATTCCGTACCACAGACCGCTGTTGACCGTTATCGTGTAGTCGTAGAAGCTGACGTCTGCGGCGGTCATGCTGTTTGAGCTGATATACATACCGCCGAGAATCGTCATGTACTCGCCGCTGTCGCGGGTGCAGGTCACGCCGTCGCCGATTGTCAGGTCGTTGCCGCCGCAAACGAGTTGATTGAAGTAATAGGTGCTTGCGTCGTGAATCGTGATATTCTCAAAGACGGTATCGCCGCCGAGATAGGTGTAGCCGGTCAGATTCAGCCGCGCTTCGCTTGTCTTGGCGTAGTTCACGCTGCCGACGCTGCTCGTGAAGGTGACAATGCCGCTGTTTTGCGGTAGATGCAGTGCGCTCCCCGACAGGGTCAGCGGACCGCAGACGACAATTTTGCCGCCGTCTTTCGGCAGGTAGTCGTAGGCTGCCGCGAGCGTCTTTAACGGGGTTGCATCGCTTTTGCCGTCCGCAAGGTCGTTGCCTGCGTCCGAGACGTAGACGACCGTTTCAGCGGCGGCGACCGTCATGCCGAGACAGAGCAGAAGCAGCGCAGTACAGACCGAGATGATGAATTTTTTCATGTTTCCCTCCGTTTTATTTTTCGATAACCGAGAAATCGCCGTCAAGCTCGGTGCCGATGCGGTAGAGCGTGGTCATGCGGAATGCGGCGGGCCAGCCGACGAACATATCGTTGAGATGTCCGCGCGCCTCGCGATTCTTGCGATAGCGCGTCCAGCGTGCGATGAAGAAGGCTTCGCTTTGCAGCCCCTCGGGGCGGTCGTGTCCGTGCAGCGTGATGCCGCCCTTCGGCGTAATGCAGAGCAGGGCGTTGCACCAAAGCGCACGCGCACGGGCATTCCAACGCGCATCGCCGGTCAGTTTGGCAAGACGCATATACTCGGGAATCACAATGTCGCCCCAAAGGTCGACGGCGGGGTGCTGGGTCGAAACCGAGGTGCCGCCCTGCGTGTAGTAGCCGAGGCGGGAAAAGTCGCAGTCCGCGTCGTAAATCGCGTCATAGGAATACGCCCATGACTGGAAATAGTAGGCGGCTTTTTCGGCGGTGACGAGATATTCGGGCTTGCCGGTCAGCTCGTAGAGGTCGAGCGCGCTCTTGATAAAGGGATAGGCGGTCTCCTTGTCGATGCAGGCGCAGTCGATTGCCCCCGCCGTCACGCAGAAGTCGTCGACATCGCGCGCCGCATAGAGTGCCATGGCGCGCTCGGCGCAGTCGAGGTAGACCTTGTTTTCGGTCACGGTGTAGAGCGACAGCAGTCCCATAATCATAAAGCCGCCGATGGAGCCGCCGTCCGCCGCTTTTGTGCCGTCGGGATTCCATTTCAGCCCGAAGCCGGTCTTTTCGTCGTAATGCGAGACGAAGAAGTCGCCGAGCCTCACGGAAAAATCGAGCAGCTCGGGGCAGTCGATGCCGTGGTCTTTCAGCAATTTGTAGGAAAGTGCCATTTCGGACACCGCCCAGCCGTAGTTGCAGACGTCGCAGGCGATGTAGTTGTGATTCAGATGCCGCGCGTAGTTGGTCGGGAACAGCCCGTTTTCAAACTGCGACGCCGCCCATGCGCGCAGACTGCCTATCATGTCGTCGCGCAGAGCCGTGTTGCCGGTGCGGAAGGCTTCAATCAGCAGCATTCGCGCCTGCTTCATTGCCTGACCCGACCAGCCCGCCTCGTAGACCTCGTGGGGCATATAGATGCCGCGCCCGTTCGGGTCGTTGCGCATGGCGTTGCGAAACATTTTGACGCCGCCGACGTCGGCGAGCAGGATTTCGGACTGGCGAATGCTGTTTTCCCACGCGGCTTTGACGTCCATCACAGGCTCGTGCTTAAACGGAAAGATGTCTTCGATGCGGTCGAGCAGCGACGCCGTGCCGTAGTTTTTCCATTTCGGCGTGCCGACGAACAGATAGAATTCGACGGCGAAGGTCTCGCCGACGGTCAGCGTGCGGTAGGTGTCATAGCGTGCGCTCATCACGTCGTGGTCGACATAGGAGAGGGGCGCTTCGGTGACGGGGTAATAGATGCGGTGCGCAAGGCAGCCGTCCGCACCTTTTTTCAGCGAGCAGGCGGAGACGAGGCTGTCCGCGTCGCAGTCCGAGGCGAACAGCGCACAGACGGCGTCCTCTGTCTCGGTCAGCGTGCAGGAGGGAATGCTCTCGCGGTCGTAGGCGAAAATCCACGGCTTGCCGTCCTGCGTCAGCCCGTGCGCCTCCTTGCCGTTTGAACGCACGTTCCCCGAAAAGGAAACGCAGGGAATCAGATAGCGGTCGGTCACAAAGAGGTCGCACGCCTCGACAATCCACTTGCCGGTGCGCTCGACAATGCCGGTATTCGTCACGGTGCGCCGCACGCGGAAGAGTCCGTCGCCGAGCGGCGTGAGCGTGTCTGCCGCCTCAAAGCCGTCCGCAAAGTATGTACCGTCGGTTGCTTCAAAGGCGATTTCCTCGCCGTTCGCTTCAAAAATCGGCGGGCGGAGTTCAAGCAGGGAATCGCCGCTTTTTGCGGCGGTAAAGCCGTTTTTTGAGAAGAACATCAGCTTTTGCCCTCCTGTTCGGACAGAATGCGGTTGCATTCCGCAATCGTTTTCTGAATGACGGCTTCGGTGCAGTCGGGGTTGAAATAGACCGCCTGACGCAGGGTATAGCCCATGCGGCGGCGCACGGCGGGATTCTGCTCGGTGTTGCCGAAGCACGCATATTCGGGCTTGTTTTCGGCTTTCGGCAGTATGGCTGCGGCAAAGAGGTCGCGCACCGGCGCATACCGCCCGTCGCGGATTACCTCGCGGAAATAGGTGTTGCGGTGAATTCTTACGCCGCGCGGCGCGTCCCCCTCGACATGGATCGCGAGCGTTTCGCGAATGTCGGCACTGCTCGCGCCGACAAAGAGCGTGTAATCCCCGCTCGGGGTATAGAAGTCGTCGATTTCGGGCTCAAAATAGGAGAATACGCGCGCATCGAGCGGGATTTTCACGCGCTTGGCTTCGCCCGGGGCGAGGAAGACCTTGGCGTAGCCGCACAACTCCTTGACGGGGCGCGAAACGGCGGGCTTATTCTCCGCCATATAGACCTGCACGGTCTCACCGCCCGCGACCTTGCCGACATTTCTGACGGTGACTTCGACCGCACTCGCGTCGCCCGTCACGGCTTCGTAGGCAAATTCGGTGTAGGACAGTCCGTGCCCGAACGGGAAGCGGACGGGCAGTTTTTTCTTTTCGTAATAGCGGTAGCCGATGTAAATGCCCTCGGCGTAGTCGCAGTTGTCGCCCTCGCCGGGGAAATTGAGATAGGACGGTGTGTCCTCAAGCCGCAGCGGGAAGGTCTCGGCAAGCTTGCCGGACGGATTCGTTTTGCCGAACAGGATTTCCGCAGCCGCCTCCGCCGTCGCTTCGCCGCAGAGGTAGGTGAGCAGAATCGCGTCGGCTTTGTCGGCAAACGGCAGTTCGACCGGCGAGCCGCAGGTCAGCACGACGACCGTTTTCTTTGCGGCGGCGATGACGGCGTCCGCGAGTTCAAGCTGCTCGGCGGGCAGCTGCATACTCGTGCGGTCGCGACCCTCTGCCTCAAAAGATTCAGGCAAACCGAGGAAGAGCAGGGCTTTATCGCAGGCTTTTGCCGCCGAGACGGCGGCGTCAATGCCGCTTTCAAAGGGAATAAACTCAATGGAGTCGCTGTATTTCTTCAGTTCGGCAAGTGCGTTTGTCGCGGCGCTCCCGACGGCGACTTTACTCGAGCCGCTGCCCTGAATCCGCAGGTTTTCCGCATTGCCGATAACGGCGAGCCGTTCGCCGTGCTTCAGCGGCAGTGCGCCGCCGTTTTTGAGCAGTACCATGCACTCTCTTGCGCAGCGCAGGGCGTTTTCATGCTGCGCGGCAGGGTCGGGACGCTGCGGCGCAGCGTCCGGCTTGCGGCGCAGCGCAAGCTCGAGAACGCGGCGTGCCGAGCGGTCGAGAATCTCTTCGGGCAGGTCGCCGCGCGTCACTGCGTCGACAATCATTTGTCTGCCGTTTCCGTGGCTGGTCGGCATTTCGAGGTCAAGCCCCGCACAGAGCGAGTCAACACGCTCGTTGACCGCCTCCCAGTCGCTCATCACCACGCCCGAATAGCCCCATTTTTTGCGGAGAATGCCGTCGAGCAGCCATTCGATCTCGGCGGCGTGCCGCCCGTTGATGCGGTTGTAGGATTCCATGACCGCGTCGGGATTCGACTCGGCAATCGCGATTTCAAAGGCGCGCAGATAGGTCTCGTGGAGCGGGCGCGGCGCGACGTTTGCCGAGACGGTAAAGCGGCGCGTCTCCTGATTGTTGACGGCGAAGTGCTTGATGCAGCTCCCCACGCCGCACGCCTGCATTGCGCCGATATAAGCGGCGGCAAAGCTGCCCGCAAAGTATGGGTCTTCCGAAAAATATTCAAAGTTGCGCCCGCACAGCGGCGAACGCTTCATGTTGACGCCCGGTCCGAGCACGACCGAAACGCCCTCGGCTTTCGCTTCGGCGGCAATCGTCTTTGCGGCGAGCGCGGCGACCTCGCGATTCCACGAGGCGGCAAGTGCCGAGGCGGTCGGCAGGCAGGTCGCGTGTACGGTCGACCACTTGCCGTCGCAAAGCACCATTTTGCGCAGACCGTGCGGTCCGTCGGTCATCATCACGCCGTCGACGCCGAGCCGCTCGACGCCGTGCGTGTGCCATGTCCCCTCGCCGTCGCAGAGATTTGCCTTTTCCTCTGTCGTCATTTTGTCTACTATTTCTTCTGCTGCCGAATATTTCATAAAAAAGCTCCTTGAAGTCTTGTGATTACACTTTACATTATAAAGAAAAAGTGGTAAAATACAAGACAAGAAGGGAAGCTTTTTCGGACAAAAATCACAATGATTTCCCGCTTTTTACAGATTGCACAAAAAGGGAGGCGAACTTTTGGAGATTGCTTACGAAGACCGCGTGGACGTGCTGCAGCTCTGGACGCGTCACTCGCTGGAGTTTATTCCGCATTTTCACGACAGCTTTGAAATCGTCTGTTTGCTTGACGGCAGCACCGACATGATGATCGGCGGCGAGCATTTTACGCTGTCGGCGGGCGACCTTGCCGTTGCAATGCCGAACACCATACACGGCTATTTCCGCGATAACAATGTCGACGCCTATCTGCTGATTGTGCCGCGCCGCTATGCGGAGGCGTATACCGCTCTGCTCGAAACCCATACGGTGGCGACGCCTGTCGTCCGCGCCGAACAGCAGAATCGCCGGCTGATGGAACTCATCGAAGAAATTGTTCGCACGCGCCGCTCGGCAAGCCCCTATCGCAGGGAAATGATTTGCGGCTGTTTCACGGTGCTGTTCGGCGAAATCTTTTCCTACACCGGTATGCGGGAGAGCCAAAAGCTGCCCGCCGAAATCGAGCGGCGGCTGATTGCCTATTGCCTTGACAACTACGCGCGGGAAATCAGCCTAGACACGCTTTCTTCGGCTTTGCACATCAGCCGAAGCTACATTTCCTACATATTTTCCAATAAGCTGCACGTCAGTCTGCCCGATTTTCTCGGCTCGCTCCGCATTGCGGAGGCAAAGCGGCAGATCGAGCGGGGGGCGAGCGTGACCGAGGCGGCGTTTGCCGCCGGATTTTCCTCGATTCGCACGTTTAATCGGCACTTTTTCAAGGTGAGCGGCATGACACCGCGCGATTATAAAAAGACGATGACCGAGCAAAATAACGCCGTGCCGGCGACCGAAAATAACGTATGACAAAGAATTTTCGGGTTTTCAAAAAATCTTTGCGTTGCGGCGCTTTTGTCGCTGTGTTAAAATGTGAATACAACCAAAAAACTCTTGAGGGGAGAATGGATTTATGCAAGAAACGACTAAAAAAACGAGTCTCCGGTTCTTGTCCGTACTGATGGCAGTTCTGATGCTGCTGTCTCTTTCGGCGGTTTTTCCGGGCGTCTCGGCGGCGGACGGCGACGAATACTATTACGTCAACTCCGAAACCGGCGACGACACCGCAAACGGCAGAACCGCAAAGACGGCGGTCAAGACATTTACCCGTGCCTGCAATCTGGCGCGTAAAACGGGCGGTACCGTCGTTATTACGAACGAGTATCACTTCCCGTCCACGGTCTATGAGGTAGAGCACGAGTCTATCCCGTTCACCGTCACGACGAACGACGGCGAGGTCGACTACGGCGCGCAGGGCGCGAAGATTGTCTTCGGCAAGGCGCTCCGCTATGTCCTGAAGGGCGATACGACCTTTGAAAATGTGACGATCGAATTCGGCAGTACGCTCAACTTCGTCGCACAGTACAATCACATCACCTTCGGTGAGGGCGTTGTGACGAAGGACCTCAACGAAGGGACAGAGGGCATCTATGTTGTCGGCGGCTATCAGAGCCCCGAGGACACGGTCGACACCTCGCTCGACTCGCACATCACGATTAAGAGCGGCACATTCCACATCGTTGCGGGCGGTACGCGTCAGAAGGGCGCGAACGCGGTCGGCGGCATTACATACACCGGCACGCACAACATCGAGGTCAGCGGCGGCAAAATTAACCGCCTGTACGGCGGCTCGATTCAGCACCAGATCGCGACCAAAACCAACATTACCGTCAGCGGCGGCGAGATTAACGAATTGTATGCCGCAGGCGATATGACCCGCCGTATCGAGGACTATGCAAACATCGTTCTCTCAGGCGGTAAGGTCAACTCGCTGAATGTCAACAACGTGATCGGTACGGCAAACGTCACGCTCGCGGGCGCGGAAGTCGGCACGGCGACGGTCTCCTACTATAACGAGCTTCTGGAGAAAAGCGCGACAACGGCAAACAAGCCGAAGACGCTTTACTACGACGCGCATTACTACACGCCCGAGCAGATTGCTTCGCTCGGTGCGGCGTTTACCAAGGTTGAAAATATCACCAGCGTTTACGCCAAGGAAGGCGCGACCGGCGACGGTCTCAGCATGAGCAGCCCCGCTTCGTTTGAAGCCGCAATCAAGACGGCGGGCGAAACGCAGGGCAATGTCGTTGTCATCGGCACAATTTCGCTCTCGAACTTCACCGAAGCCGCGCATACCGACAAGATTGTCGTCAAGGGCGCGGACGAAAGTGCCAAACTGAAAATCAGCGGCACCTACACGCTCGGCGGCAGCACCGCGTTTGAGTCGATTTCGCTCGACTGCGGAACGGCTGTTTTCAATGCGGATAAGGGCATGCTGACCGTAGCGGAAGACGTTAAGGTCAGCGGCAAGGCGGACATTGTCGGCTCGGCTTCGCTCCATGCAGGCACGTTCGGCAAGGTAACCGGCGGCGCGGCGGATATGACCGTTATCGTCGGCAATGCCGAGGTCGATTCGATTACCGGCGGCACGACCGCGGCAAAAATCGAAGTCAACGGCGGCAAGGTCGGCAAAGTTATGTCGACCGACACGACGATTGCTTCCTTTGATTTGTCGATAAGCGGCGGCAGCATCGGCAGCGTAACCTTTAATGGCATCACCGGCAAACTGAATATGCTGCTCTACGGCGGCAGTGTCGGCACATGGGCGGTTTCGGGACAGAATGTCAAGGGCACGCTCGGTCTCGACGAAAAGGCTTACAAACTGTCCGACCTCGGAGAAGCGGCAGACCTCTTTGCGGTTTCCTCCGACCGAGTCTTCTTCCTCTGCGACAGCGGTAAGGGCAACGGCGCGAGCGTCACTGCGGCAAGCAACTCCATGGTCGACGCGTATGCCGCGCTGGCAAACGGCGGTACGCTGGTTGTCTGCGGCGAGTACACCATCAAGGAAGCCTTCATCAACCACTACAACACCGGCAAGATTACGATTACCTCGGTCTACGACGGCGTTGACTACAGAACGGCTGCCGACGCGAAGATCGTCTTTAAGGCGAACTACTACTGCGGCGGCGAAACCGAGTTTAACAACATTCTTCTCTCCAACCAAAAGAACTACGGCGGCATTTACGCCAATGTGAACAAGCTCGTCATCGGCGAGGGCGTCGCGTGCGAATACGTCGGCGCGGTCAAGACCTACCCCAGCATTCAGGGCGGTACAAACCTCGACATTGAAATCACCGATACCGAGAAGGCGCAGACTGCCGACGTCACGATTAACAGCGGTACATGGCAGCGCGTTCGCGGCGGCAGCGCGGCGGGCGGCTACAACGAGTTTGACATCAAGATGACCGTAAACGGCGGTACCTTTATGGAAAGACTCGTTCTCCTCTCCGCAAATACGCATACCGGCAATGCGGACGTCACGATTAACGGCGGTACGTTCTACGGCGGCATTTATGCGTCCACCATGGAGCAGGACGACCAGACGGTCGACGGCAAAATTACGCTGACCTTCAACGGCGGTACGCCCTATGCGGTTATCGGTGCGGCATGGAAGAATGTCGGCACTTACAAGGGCAGTTTTGACCTTTACGTCAACGGCGGCGAGTTCGGTCACATCACCGACATCGTCGGCACGGCAAAGCTGTCGAACAGCACGATGACAAGCACCCTGCACACCGGCGAGGGCGTCGCGCTTGACGCGAAGGTCACCGGCACGATGACCTTCTCAAACCCGATTCGCGGGAACGGCGCCGACCCGTGGCTCTTCTTCCACGACGGCAACTACTATTACATCGCAACGGGCGGCTCCTCGCTTGTCCTCTACAAGGCGGCAAACATCGGCGACCTGCCCACGACCACCGGCACGACAATCTACAAGCCCGAAGGCGGGCATGAGTGGTCGAAGAACCTCTGGTCGCCCGAAATTCATTATTATACCGATGAAGAAATCGGCGCGGGCAACGGCGGCTGGTACTGCTACATCGCCTGCGACGACGGCGCTAACGTCAACCACCGTATGTACGTTATCAAGTGCCTGGACGGCGACAACCTGCTCGGACGCTGGGGCAACCCCGTGACCGGCGAGGTCAACGTGCCGCAGAAGATCGAAGCAAAGGATATCCCGAACTTCGACAATCTCTGGGCGGCAGGTCAGACCGACATTCGGATTAACGGCAAACTCTATATGATGTATGTTACCGAATCGGGACGTGACACGGCGGACTTCTATCAGACCATCAACATTATCGCAATGACCAACCCCTGGACGCTGACCGGTGAGTCGAAGGTCATCTGCAAGCCCGACTACGCTTGGGAAATGGGCGGCGCGGCATACAATGCCTCGACCGGCAAGTCCTATCCGAAGGTTGTTGAGGGCGGCACGGCGGTCTACGGCAGCGACGGCTCGGTTTACATCGTCTACTCGGGCAGCGGCTACTGGACGACCGAATACAAGCTCGGTCAGCTCAAGTATCTCGGCGGCGACCCGCTGGACATCAACAACTGGGAAAAGCTCCCGACGTCGATTTTCTCGAAGTCGGATAAGCTCAACGGCTGCGGCCACGCTTCCTATGTCACCGATACCGACGGGCAGGGCTGGATTTGCTACCACGCATATCCCGGTAAGGATACGCAGAGCGGCAGAAACGCTTATGTTGAGCCTTACAAGGCTGACGCAAACGGCGTTGTCATCGGCAACGGCTCGACGCACCCCGAAGACCCCGCAAAGGTCTACACCGTCAACATCAACTCCACGCCGCTCGGCGAGAGAATCGAAGACAACTCGTTCCATGCAATTCAGGAAGGCACCGGCAAGTTTGCGTTTACCCGTGCGTATGAGGACAACTTCACCGACGTAACGACGGCGCACTGGTTCTACACCTTCGTGCGCGACGCTTACCGCATCGGGCTTGCAAACGGTACGTCCAAGACCAAGTTCTCGCCCGACATGACCTTTACGGTTGCACAGGCGATTACTGCGGCGGCGAATATCCACAGCATTTACAACGGCAAGACAATCAATACCGCAGGTGCGGCAAAGTGGTATGACCCCTATGTCAACTACTGCATCGAAAACGGCATTATCAAGGCGGGGCAGTTCACGAATTTCGACGCGAACATTACCCGCGGCGATATGGCGATTGTCTTTGCAAACATTCTGCCCGACAGTGAGTATACCGCTGTCCGCAGCGGCTCGAATCCCGATGTAACAAGCGGCATGGCTTGCTACGGCGCGGTTCAGAAGCTTTACAACGCGGGCATCGTCGGCGGCGATGCCGGAACCGGCAACTTCCGCCCGAATGACAGCATCAAGCGTTCCGAGGCGTGCGTCATCTTCACGCGCATCGCCCTCACGAGCGCAAGAGCAAAATAAATCGTTCTCCTAAACGAAAAAACGGCACGGTTTCCCGTGCCGTTTTTTCATGCCGAAAATCTCAGCCTGCTCTTGATTTTCGGCAGCCAAAGTGTTACTATAATATCAATCAGTGCTGTTGAACGGAGGAAGGATTATGCAACTGCTGGAATCCGGCGAAATGTATCTTGAAACCATCTATATCCTCTCGCAGAAGGGCGGCGAGGTGCGCTCGGTCGACGTCGGCGAGTATATGGGCTTTTCCAAGCCGAGCGTCAGCCGCGCGATTCGCCTTTTGAAAGAGGGCGGCTATGTGCTGATGGCGGAGGACGGGCATCTGACCTTGACCGACGCGGGACGCGAGATTGCCGCAAAGATTTATGAGCGGCACACGATGCTTGCCTCGTTTCTCGAACGCATCGGCGTTTCGCCCGAGGTTGCGGTGCGCGACGCCTGCAAAATGGAGCACGACATCAGCGACGAGACCTTTGACGCGATCAAGCGGCATGTTTTCGGGCAGGGCGGCAAATAGACGAAAATCGGGCGGTATGTTCAGCCGTCCTTTTTTTGCGTGCGGCTCTTTACTTTTTTTCGAAGATACTTTATACTGTTATCGTAAAATTTGAAATTTTTTACGGAGGGGAAGATATGGCAACTATCGAATTTCCGTTCGGTAAAACCAAGATGGAACTGGAACTTGCCGAAAGCAGGCTTCGAGGCGTGCTTGTCTCGGGATTGCACGCCTATACGCCCGAGGCGGACGGGGAAGAACTGGTGCGCCGCGCCATGGCGTCGCCTGTCGGCAGCGAGCCGCTTTCCGCGCTTGCGCGCGGCAAGCAGAAGGTCGTCATCATCGCGAGCGACCACACGCGCCCCGTGCCGTCCAAGGTCATTATCCCGCAGATGCTTGCCGAAATCCGGCGCGGCAACCCGCAGGCGGACATCACGATTCTGATTGCGACCGGCTGCCACAGAGAGACGACGCGCGAGGAGCTGGCCGACAAATTCGGCGAAAAAATCCTCCGCGAAGAAAAGATTTATGTGCATGACTGCGACGACGCCGCCATGCTGACCGACATCGGCGTGCTGCCCTCGGGCGGCGCGTGCATCGTCAATAAGCTCGCCGTCGAGGCAGACCTTTTGCTCGCGGAGGGCTTTATCGAGCCGCATTTCTTCGCGGGCTATTCGGGCGGGCGCAAGAGCGTGCTCCCGGGAATTTGCTCGCGCAAGACCGTGCTTGCCAATCACTGCGCGGAATTTATCGACAGTCCATCGGCGCGCACCGGCATTCTTGCGGGCAACCCGATTCATCGCGACATGGTGTGGGCGGCGCGCCGCGTCGGACTTGCCTACATCGTCAATGTCGTTCTCGGCGCGGACAAGCAGGTCGTGTACGCCGTGGCGGGTGACGTTGAACAAGCGCACGAGGCGGGCTGCGCATTCCTGTCGAAATACTGCGGCGCATTTGCCGAGCCGAGCGACATCGTCATCTCGACCAACGGCGGCTACCCGCTCGACCAGAATATCTATCAGTCGGTCAAGGGCATGACCGCTGCCGAGGCGGCAGTTAAGGAGGGCGGCGTCATTATTATGCTCGCGTCCGCCGACGACGGCACGGGCGGCGAGGAATTCCACCGCTGCATGAAAGCCGGAAAAACGCCGCGCGGTATTTACGACGAGATTATGACCCGCGGCAGAAACGAGACGGTCGGCGACCAGTGGATGACGCAGATTTTGTCGCGCATTCTGATGCGTGCGTCGGTCATCTATGTGTCAAACGCCGACGACGACCTCGTGCGCGACTATCATCTGATTCCCGCAAAGACGCTCGACGAGGCGATGCGCATTGCCGAACAACTGATTGGCAAGCCCGACGCTTCGGTCAATGCGATTCCCGACGGCGTGGCGGTCATGGTCTTGCCGAAGACCGCCGATTGATTAAAGGAGAGAACAATGAAGTCAACAACGAAGAAACTGACCTACGGCGCACTGATTGTCGCGTGTGCCATCGTTCTGCCGCAG
Organism: Clostridiales bacterium; assembly: GCA_004554105.1. GTDB lineage: Bacteria > Bacillota > Clostridia > Oscillospirales > CAG-272 > UMGS902. The sequence goes on from SFNW01000010.1 coordinate 18,160, forward strand.
CTTTTCCACCTGTCGGGCATTCCGAACACCGGCGCGGTCTTTCTGCCGATGCACATTCCGGTCCTACTCGGCGGCTTTATCTTAGGTCCGGCTTTCGGCGCGGTTATCGGCGCGCTTTCGCCGCTCATCAGCAGTCTGCTGACCGCGATGCCGCCGCTTGCGCGGCTGCCCTTTATGGTCACCGAGCTTGCGGGCTACGGCTTTTTCGCGGGTCTGATGTATCAGACGCTCGGCTTTAACCGCAAGAAATGCGGTACATATCTGTCGCTCGTTTGTGCGATGCTGTTCGGACGGGTACTTTATACGCTCGCCGCGTTTGTCGCGTCCGCGTGGCTGCATATCGAAAAGGCGGGCGGCATTATGGCGGGCGTCAATGCGACCGTCACCGGCTTTGCCGGCATCGTGATTCAACTCATGTTTATCCCGCCGCTGGTCTATGCTCTGAAAAGAGCGGGAATGCTCGACGAATTCCTGCCTGCGGCAGGTTATTCTTCCCGAAAGGAAAGCTAATAAAACGCATGAAACTTATTGTAGCAACCGATTCCTATAAAGGGACAATCAGTGCGCCCGACGCGACGGCGATCATCGCCGACGCGCTTGCCGAAAAACTCCCGCTCGCGCAGATTCTGCGCCTGCCTGTCGCGGACGGCGGGGAGGGCAGTGCGGAATGTCTTGTTTCGGCACGCGGCGGCGGCTTTGCCGTCACGACCGTGAAAAACTGCTTTTTTGAGGATACACAGGTGCGTATCGGGGTGGTCGACGGCGACACCGCCGTCGTCGAACTTGCCGAGGCGGCGGGACTTCGCTTTGCCGAGGGACGCGCCAATCCCATGCTGACCACGACCTACGGCGTCGGGCAGATGATTCGCACTGCGGCGGGACTCGGCGTGCGCCGCGTTTTGCTCTGCCTCGGCGGCAGCGCGACCAATGACCTCGGCTGCGGTGCGGCTGCCGCGCTCGGCGTGTGCTTCTTTGACAAAAACGGCGAGGAAATGCTGCCGCTCGGCGGCACGCTCGACGAGGTCGCCGCGATTGATACGAGCCTTGTGCCGGACGAAATCCGTGCGCTGGAACTGATTTGCCTGTGCGACGTCGACGGCAAACTCACGGGCGAACACGGCGCGGCGAAAATGTTTGCCCTGCAGAAGGGGGCTTCGCCCGAGGCGGTCGCCGTCTTGGAGGCGGGCGCTGCGCACATGAGCGAACTTTTCCTCCGCGATGCGGGCGTGGATATAACGGACTTATCCGGCGGCGCGGCGGCAGGCGGTTTTGCGGCGGGGGCAGTCGCCTTGCTCGGTGCGGAAATCCGCAGCGGCAGTGCCGAAATCCTTTCGACGCTCGGCTTCGCAGATGCGCTTGCAGATGCGGACGCCGTTATCACGGGCGAGGGACGCTTTGACCGGCAGAGTGCTTGCGGAAAAGCCATCGGCGGTATCATTGCCGAGGCAAAGCGCGCCGGCGTACCTGTTTTCGTCCTTGCGGGCAGCGTCGGCGACGCCGAAGGCAGCGGCGCGGCGGCGGTCTTTTCCACCGTGCGCGACTTCTGCCGCTTTGAGGACGTGCGCGACAATGCAAAGGTTTATTTGCGCGCCGCCGCAGAGAGTCTTGCCGCCGCGATTGCGCTCGGTGCGGGCAGCGGCGGGCTGTAAAGTGTAAAAAAGGCAAAATGCGTGTAAAAAACATCGGCGTTTTCGCTATTGACTTTGCAGTTTGAAGCATTATAATATTGTTAGTTAAAAAACGAATCGGAGGACTTGGACATTGAAAGCACTTTTCGGAACGATGCCGGACGGCAGAGAGGTTTACGCACATACGATTGAGGATGGCGACATCAGCATTACCGTGATCGACTACGGCGCGACGCTGCAGAAGCTTATCCATAAGGGAACAGACATCATCTGCGGCTATGACGACCTTGAGGGCTATTTGACGAACGGCGGCTGTCAGGGCGCGACAATCGGCAGATACGCCAACCGCATCAGCGGCGGCAAGATTACGCTCGACGGCGTGGATTACCCGCTGGAGCGCAACAACGGTGAAGCACATCTGCACGGCGGCTCCAAGGGTTTTGACAAGCGGATCTGGAACATCGAAGAGGGCGTTTGCGCAAAGTGCGGCGCACCGAAACTTGTCTGCACCTACACGGCGGCGGACGGCGAAGAGGGCTATCCGGGCAAACTCGAGGTCAAGGTCACCTTCAAAATCACCGATGGCGCACTGGTGATCGACTACAAGGCGACGACCGACAAGCCGACCTATGTCAACCTAACCAACCACTCTTACTTCAATCTGCACGGTGCAGGGAACGAGAGCGCACTCGACCATGTTCTCAAAATCAATGCGGACAAGATCACCGCGGTTGACCCCAAGACGCTGCTGCCCACCGGTCCGCGTCCCGAAGTGACCGGCACGGCATTCGATTTCCGCACGCCGAAGGCGATCGGCAAGGACATTGCCGACACGGGTCTTGCTTACCCCGGTTATGACCACAACTTTATTCTGAACGGCAGAGAAAAAGAGACCTTCGGCTGTCATGAGCTGAATGTCGCCGCAGTTTGCAGCGTTCCCGAGCGCAAGCTGACCGTGCTGACCAGTATGCCCTGCCTCCAGATTTACACCGCCAACTTCCTCGGCTCGAGCAGCTATCCGTTCAAGGGCGGGGCAAAGCAGCTTCGTCACATGGCAGTCTGCTTCGAGACGCAGTATGAGCCCGACAGCCCGACGCACGGCGAAGCGCGTCTGAACCCCGGCGAGACCTATCATCACGTCACCGTTTTCAAACTTTCGTAACACAAGAGGCTTCCATGATTTACGACAGCATTAAAAAGCTCGTGACCTACGCGCTCGAGCATTACCTGATTCACCCGGTCGACAAGACATGGGCGACCAACCGGATTCTTGAAGCGCTGCAGCTCTCGGAGTATGTCGAGCCGACGACCGCGTTTTCCGACGTTGACCTTGAGGAAACGCTTGCCGAGCTGCTCGATTTTGCCGCGGCAAACGGGTTGATTGAAGAGAATACGACGGTTTACCGCGATTTGTTTGACACCAAGCTGATGGGGCTGCTTACGCCCGCACCGCACGAGGTCATCGACACCTTCACGGCACTCTATTCCCAGTCTCCCGAGGCGGCGACCGACTATTACTACAAACTCAGCCGCGATACCGACTATATCCGCACCTACCGCGTCAAGAAGGATTTGCGCTGGGTCTACAAGAGCGATTTCGGCGATTTGGACATCACGGTCAACCTGTCCAAGCCCGAGAAAGACCCGAAGGCGATTGCCGCCGCGCGCAACGCGGCGAAATCCGCCTACCCGAAGTGTGCGCTCTGCCATGAAAACGAGGGCTACGCAGGGCATCTGAACGCGGCGGCGCGGCAGAATCACCGCACGATTCCGATGACCATCAACAATTCGCAGTGGTATTTGCAGTATTCGCCCTACGTTTACTACAACGAGCATTGCATCGCGTTCAACGGCGAGCATACGCCCATGAAAATTGACCGTGCCGCGTTCGGCAAACTGCTCGATTTCGTCACGCTGTTCCCGCACTATTTCCTCGGCTCCAACGCCGATTTGCCGATTGTCGGCGGCTCGATTCTCAGCCACGACCATTTCCAGGGCGGACGCTACACCTTTGCCATGACCAAGGCGCCGATTGAAAAGGAAATCGTTTTCGACGGCTTCGAGGACGTTCACGCGGGCATTGTCAAGTGGCCGCTGTCGACGATTCGTCTGCGCGCGGCTGACCGTGAGCGCTTGATTGACCTTGCGGACAAGATTCTCGGCAAGTGGCGCGGCTACACCGACGAGGCGGCGTTTGTCTTTGCCGAGACAAGCGGCGAGCCGCACAACACGATTACGCCGATTGCGCGTCGCCGCGGCGACGACTATGAGCTGGACCTCGTGCTGCGCAACAACATCACCACCGAGGAATATCCGCTCGGCGTTTACCACCCGCACGCGGAGCTGCACCACATCAAAAAAGAGAATATCGGGCTTATCGAGGTCATGGGACTTGCGGTGCTGCCCGCCAGACTGAACAAAGAAATGACGCTTTTAAAGGAGACGATTCTCGCGGGCGGCGATTTGCGCGCCGACGAGACGCTTCAAAAGCACGCCGACTGGGCGGAGGACTTTCTCGGCCGCCGCAGCGTGACTGCGGAGAATATCGACGAGGTCATTCGTGAGGAAATCGGCAGAGTCTTTGCCGAGGTGCTTGTTCATGCCGGCGTATACAAGTGCGACGAAGCCGGCAGAGCCGCCTTCGACCGCTTTATCGCAGCAGTCAACGAAAAATAAAGAGCCAAAAAGAACGGGGGAAACTCCCGTTCTTTTTCGGTGAAGTTGACAGCGGAGGGATTTTGTGCTATACTGGCAGGGTCGGCGGTCGGGTGACTGCCGAACATCTGTAAAAGAGGAACAAGCATTGAGGCGGATTCTAAAACCATGTTCGGTGCTTCTTGTCCTTGCGGCATTGCTGCTTTACGTTTCGGCGGCAGTGGGGACTGCGGACGTATCGACAACGGTCGGCGATCTTGCGGACGGTATTTACACGGTGCGAAGCGTTGCTGACGGGAAATATCTCAATACCTTTGATACCGAATATACATCGGGCGGCTATGCCTATACCGATACATACGTCGACGAGGCGGGCGAGCATATGCGCATTACCCGCGCCGCAGACGGCAGTTTTTTGATCTGTCCGCAGAGCGAGGACGGCAAATATGCTTTCCATGCGGAAAGTGCCGATGAAAATGCGCGGATCTGCAAGAGCGAGACACAGACGGCTCTGTCTTATTTTGATATTCGCCGCGACGGCGACGCCTATGTGATTTTCCTGCACGGCACGGAGCGTGCAATCGGCACGGGCGGCGGCAAAACGCTTTTCCGCAAGCAGCTTACCACGCTGCGCACCTATGCCGGTGAGGATGCGCAGAAATGGATTTTTGAGCCGGTGTCGGTCTCTTCCTTTGAGCTGAAGACGGTCGCCGAAAAGGTGAATGTCAACAGCGTCAGCGCGGTTTATGCGCTGGTCACGCCGTCCTATATGAAAGAACAGGTCTTGTGGTCCTCAAGCGACGAGAGCATCGTGCTTGTGGACGATGACGGCAGTTTCTGCGCACTTGCTGCGGGAAAGGCAACCGTCACGGCGACCATCGGCGAGATGAGGCAGAGCATTGAAATCGAGGTCGTGGACGCGCCCGCCTACACTTGGTACAGCCAGCATCTTGCCACTGCGGGCGGTTGGCACGGCGGAGAGCTGCGCGACGTCTATTTCTACGCCGGGTCGTACAAGCGGTTTATTATCGACCGCTACAATCGAGGTTTAGACTGGATGGACACGGGCTGTGCGATTACGTCGGTCGCGATGGTACTGCACAATCTCGGCGCGCGGTATGATGCGGGCTATGATTTCCGCTTTGAAGCCGACGGGTCGCTTGAGGCAGACCCCTACACCGTGGCGCTCGCAAACACGGGCAACCGCGGGCTGACCGAGAGCAGGGGAACGCTCTATTACAACCCGATTCTGATGAATTTGCATCAGATTACCGCAGGCTTTACGCTCTACGGGCAGAAGCTGACCTTTAATCAGAGCTACACCGTATCGAAAAAAATCATCAAGGAAGCGCTCGACACGCACCCGGAGGGCGTCATCGTCCACATGAGTTCAAGGTCGGGGTCGCACTATATCGTCATTTCTTCCTGTGTCAATCCCGAGGCGGAAAATCCGAACGACTACCGCTTTATTGTCTACGATTCGGCGGCGCAGGAGCGGGGCGAGGGCGACGGCGTAACCTTTGAAGAATCCATTTCGTATGACACGATGTATTACCGTTACGGGTCGATGAATTCGATTATCACATTCGACCTTGCCGAGGAGGAATAATAATGCACAGTGTAAGAAAGCCAATCGTCGGCGAAAGCTATGACGTTATCGTCATCGGCGGCGGCGTCGCGGGCGTCAGTGCGGCGGTCAGCGCGGCGCGCAGCGGCATGAAAACCATGCTGATGGAGAAGTTTACCGTGCTCGGCGGACTTGCCACGGTCGGGCTTATCAACTGGTGGGAGCCGCTCTGCAACGCCGAGGGAAAAAAGCTGATTTCGGGCATTTCCGAGGAGATTCTGCGCCGCACAATTGCGCACTGCATGAATCGCCTTGCGCCCGAATGGCAGAAGGAGGGCGTTTGGGAGCAGCAGACCGAAAAGCGCTTTGTCACGCACTTTTCGCCGACCGTCATGTCGCTTGTACTCACCGATATGCTTGTTGAGGCGGGGGTTGCGCTTCGCTTTGACACGCTGGCGACCTATCCCGAGGTCGAGGGAAATCGCGTAGTCGGCGTGAGTGCCGAAACGGTCAGCGGCACCGAGTATTATCCCTGCCGCGCCGTCATCGACGCGAGCGGCACTTGCTTAATGTTCGACCGCGCGGGCGCGCCCTGCCGCGACGGCGAGAATTTCATGTCGTTCTACTCGCACATTATGAAGTTCCAGCCCGATGTGACCTACAATATGCTCAAGGTGCGCGGCTGGCACGTCACCGGCGCGGGCATGACCGGACAGGGACAGCCCGAGGACTATCCGCTTACCGCGGGGACGAGCAGCGACGAGGTTACAAATTACTGCATCAAGGGGCAGACGATGCTCTTTGACGAGGTCAAGCAGACCGACCCGCTTTCGCAGGAGATTATCGCGCTGCCGATGATGCCGCAGTTCCGCATGATTCGCCACATCGTCGGCGCATACGAGATGACGGCGGACGACCTTTACAAGCCGAAGGAGGATTCGGTCGGCACTTGCGGGTATTTCGGACACAAGGGCTACTGGTTTGAGATTCCGTACCGCGCACTGTATGTGCCGGGCTACCCGAACCTGTTTGCTGCGGGCAGAGTGATTTCCGCGCACGGCGACGCCTGGGATGCGACGCGCGTTATTCCGGTTGCCGCCGAGACCGGCGAGGTTGCAGGACGCGCCGCCGCCCTCGCTATCAAGAGCGGTGTCGACGCGGAAAAGGTCGATGTGCCGACGCTGCAGGGAATCTTGCGCGAAAGCGGTTTCCGCATTCATTTTGACGACAAGCTGTAAGTCATGATTCGGCTCGGAAGATACCGCCACTTCAAGGGCGGCGAATATGAGGTCATCGGCGTGGCACGCCACTCCGAGACGCTTGAAGAAATGGTCGTCTACCGTGCGCTGTACGGTGAGGGCGGGCTTTGGGTGCGCCCTGCGTCGATGTGGGACGAGACGGTAGAGCGCGACGGCAAAACTTTTAAGCGCTTTACCTATATCGGAGGGACGGAAGAAGCATGATTTCGGGGATTCATCATGTGGCGCTGAAATGTCGCGGCAGTGCCGAATTTGAAAAGACGGTTGCATTTTACCGCGATTTGCTCGGACTGCCGATTCTTCGATGCTGGGGAGAGGGCAGGGACGCGGGCGTGATGCTTGACTGCGGCGGCGGACGGCTCGAGATTTTCGCCAACGCCGAGGATGTGCGCGGTGAGGGCGCGATTCGGCATATCGCCCTTGCGACCGACGACCCCGACGCCTGTATCGAAGCCGTTTCCGCAGCAGGGTATACGGTTATTGAAGCGCCGCATGACATCGTCATTCCGTCGACGCCGCCGTTTCCCGCACGCATTGCGTTCTGCTACGGTCCCGTCGGCGAAAAAATTGAGTTTTTCTGCGAGAAGAAGAATCAGAACAACTGACATTTTAATTAAATGTTGAGGACAGCTGTATGGAGCAATCTTTCCCCAAAAGAAAACCGACAAGGCTGAAAGATTATGATTACAGTTCTGATGGTGCGTATTTTATCACGATATGCACCAAAGACAGAAAATTGCTGTTTTCTCCCGTAGGGGCGGATTCCATATCCGCCCGAATGGTAGAAAAGACTTTTCTTGAAACAATTGCTCAATATCCGAATGTGGACGCTCCGA
>SFNW01000104.1 GCA_004554105.1 Clostridiales bacterium
GATTCAGGTGCTGCGCTATGCCATTGGCATGAGCGGGCGGGAGCGCGCCGTCATGATAGGAGACAGGCACCTGGACGTGGAGGGGGCCCGGGAAAACGGCCTGCCCTGCGTGGGTGTGGTGTACGGGTACGGCAGCCGTCAGGAGCTGCAGGAGGCCGGAGCCCTGGCTCTGGCAGACACCGTGGAGGATTTGCTCCACATTTTGGAGGATTGAGTATGGAAAAAATCGCAAGCTTTACCGTCAATCATCTCGATTTGCTCCCCGGGCTGTATGTTTCGCGCCGTGACAAGGTCGGCGGCGAGACGGTCACCACCTTTGATATGCGCGTGACCCGCCCGAATACCGAGCCTGTGATGGATACCGCCGCCCTGCACGCCATCGAGCATCTCGGCGCGACTTTTCTGCGCAACGACCCCGACTGGAAGGACAAAACAATCTATTTCGGACCGATGGGCTGCCGCACCGGCTTCTATATCATTTTCACGGGCGAACTCGAGCCGCTCGACATTCTCGACTGCGTGAAAGCCATGTGCGACTTTATTCTCGCCTATGAGGGGACGATTCCGGGCGCGTCGCCGCGCGACTGCGGCAACTACCTTGACTTAAACCTCGGCATGGCAAAATACTATATCGCAAGATACCGCATCGAAGTGCTCGGCGATTTCACCGAGCAGCGCCGCGTTTACCCCAAATAAACGATTCTCATTTTCGGAGGAAATCACCGTGTCACTGCTCGACCTTTTTATCATCGCCGTAGGACTGTCGATGGACGCCTTTGCGGCGTCTGTCTGCAAGGGACTTTCGGTCGAAAAGTTGAAGCCCCGACACCTGCTTGTCACCGGTCTGTATTTCGGCGGCTTTCAGGCGCTGATGCCGCTTGTCGGCTATGTTCTCGGCAAACAGTTTGAGCGCTATATTACATCTGTCGACCACTGGATTGCGTTCGTCCTGCTCGGCATTATCGGCGTCGGCATGATTCTCGAATCCCGCCACCCCGCCGAAAAGCAGAACGCCTCGTTCGGCGTTGCTTCAATGCTCCCCATGGCAATCGCCACCAGCATCGACGCGCTCGCGGTCGGCGTATCCTTCGCCTTTTTGCAGATCGACATCGTCCCCGCTGTTTCGTTCATCGGCGCGACGACCTTTGTCCTCTCCGCCGTCGGCGTCAAAATCGGCAATCTGTTCGGCGCGCGCTACAAGTCCAAGGCGGAGCTTGCGGGCGGCATTATTCTCGTCGCCATGGGCGTCAAAATCCTGCTTGAGCATCTCGGTGTGTTCGGCGGCTGACCGCCCGTTTTCAATCGTTGCAAAACCGCAGGGCGGATTCCATATCTGCCCGTTTTCAATTATTGCACAACCCGTAGGGGCGGATTCCATATCCGCCCGTTTATTCAACCGCATACAAAACCAGCCGCAGGGAAATCCCCTGCGGCTGTTTTCTTTTCTTTGTGCAATCAGAACGAACGGCCTCCCATGTGACCGCCGCCCCCTCCGCCTCCGCTGAAACCACCGCTGTGACCGCCGCTTGACGCGGGCGGGTCCTGACGAATGACGGTGACGACGAGGTTTTTATTTAGGAAATTATCCTGCGAATCGGTAAGGTTTAGGTTCGTGTAAGCGTCGAGCGGATAGGTTTCGCCGCGCACCTTTTTCTTGTAGGACACCACGACGCAGATTACCGCAATCAGCGCGGCAATCAGCCCGAACGGCAGCGCCCTGCCGAGGCTCTCGAAAAAGAGCGCAAACGGGTTGACAGGCGTGCGTTCGGCAGGCGGCGTATACTCGACGTAGCCCTCGTCGCCGTATTTGTCCGTGCCGGGGACAAAGCCGACGTCGTTTAAGAACGCCGCTTCGCTTTCATCGGCAAAGCAGACCGCCGCGCCGTACCAGTCGCCGGCCTTCGCATAGTCGAGAACCCCGTCGAGGATTGCGTCGGACTCCTTGGAGCTGACCCGAAACGCCGCCTCGCCGACTTCGCCGTTGTACTGGTAAAGGTCGAAATCGCGTGCGTCCATGTCGACGTACAGCAGGAGCATATCGACGGCGCCGTCCGCATAATCCGGCAGTTTTTGCAGCACATTTTCCGAGCCGTTTGCCGTAACAAAGACGCAGAGCAGCCCGCTGTCGGCATAAATGCCGTCAAAATGCGCCGCCAGCGCAGCTTCTTCCACTTCGGTCAGCAAATCCGCGCCGTCGCGGATATAGGCGGCATCATACGCCGCAGCAGCCGTCGAAAGCAGGAGCGCAAACAGCAGGACAAATGCCGCAGCAATGCGTTTTTTCATCACAGCAGCCCTCCGAAAAACAGAATCAGCGCAAGCAGCAGCGTCACGCCCGCCGCCATGCCGAAGAAGAGCGCGGCAAGTCTGTCCATGCCAAGCGGCAGTTCGCCGTAAATCTTGCCGGTATGCCCGTTGAGCGCATAGGTATACACCTTATCCTTTTTTCCCTGTTTTCCCTTTTGAACATAGGTGAGAATCCAGACCGGCATCAGCGCATAGTCCCAGGTCAGCTTATTCGCCTGCACCTGCACGCCGCTCGGCACGACCGCGGTATAGCCGTTGATTGTATTCATCAGCAGCGTCTCCGAATAGCCGTTGATGCGGGCTTTGACCTCGTCCGCCACCTTCTCGCGCTCGATGTTGCGTTTCTTCGCGAGGAAGCCCGAAAGATAGGTCATCGAGAAGTCACGCAGTGCGTCCGACGGAAACGGCAGAATGCCCTCGAGCATCTGCTTGTTTTCCGCGCTGTAGGCGGCGGTCGTCACATCTTCAAAATGAATGTCGCCCGCGCGAAAGAGCGCATAGTGCGAGGTCTCGGTATACTGCTTGTCGCCCGTGCGCCAAATGCGCACCTTGTCGCCGCGTGCGGAAACGCGCGCCGACACATCGGCGTCGGTCAGCCAAAACGGAAAGTACACGCCGCGAATCTGCTCCGCATGACTTTGCGAAAAGAAGTCCTTCGGCACGAATTTCTTCTTTTTTGCAAAGGTCAGAAAGCGTTCCTCCGCCTGTTTTTTGTCAAAGGCAAACGGAATGATTTTATGCGGGCGAAGCTGCCCCGTCAGCCGTCCGTCGCAGACAATCGGATTGTGGCAGTAGTAGCAGAAATCCGCCACGGTATCCTTGTCGGCAAAGACCTCCGCGCCGCAGTTTGCGCAGGAATAGGAGAGCATCTGCTCGCAGAATTCCCCGTTTTCCGCATCGTCCGCGCGGCTTTCCTCCGCCGGCGTCTCTTCCGGCGTCTGCGCTTCAAGCTGTTCTTTCGTAAATTCCGAAAGGCAAAAGTCGCACTTGAAGCGCTGCTTTGCCGAATCAAAGGCGATTCCCGCGCCGCAGCACGGGCATTTATAGCTGACGACAGGCATTGTCAGCCCTCGCGCTTATGTCCGCACTCGGCGCAGAATTTGCCCTTATTCTCGGTGCCGCAGTTCGGGCAGACCCAGGCCTCGGGGCGCTTTGCGCCGCAGGCTGTGCAGAAATTGCCCGTATTCACCGCGCCGCAGGCGCATTTCCAGCTCGAGGTCTCGGGCTTCTTCGCGCCGCAGTTCGAGCAGAATTTTCCGGTATTCTCCGCGCCGCACGCGCACTTCCATGCGCCTGCCGCGGGCTGTGCCGCTACGGGCTGTTGCCGCTCTTGCTGCATCTGCGCACGGTTGGTCTCGCTGGCGGTTCCCATAAAGTTGCCCGCCGTGCCGAGTCCCATGCCCATGCCCATAAATGCCTGCGCACTGCCGCCCTCGTTGCTGCCCGCCGCTTCCATGCCGCGTGCAATCGAGCCCTGAACATAGCCCTCGCGTACCGTGGGGTCGGAGAGCATTGCGCCCTTGTTGCGCATCTCGATGAGCTTCTTGGACTCGTCGTCGTAGGAAATGCTTGCGATGCCGACCGCCGCGATTTCAAAGCCGCGTGCCGTTTTCCAGTCCGCGTCAAGCTCGTTTGACATATACTTTGCCAGCTCGACCGCCTTCGATGCAACGTGCGAAATGCGGATATTGTCGACCGACATCTTGTTGATTGCCGCCTGGAATGCGTTCAGGAACTCCGAGAGATACTGCTCGTTGATGTCGTCAATCTCAACGCGCTCCGCGTTCTTCGGAATCGCTTCCTTATAGAACAGAATCGGGTCGGTTACCTTAATCGAATATGTACCGTGCGCACGCAGGAACAACTCGGAATTGTAGAAGTTGTCAAAGTAGTTGACCGCCGTGGGCGTGCCGAACTTAATGCCCTTGATTTCCTGCAGGTTGACGAAGTACGCCTTCTGCGCATAGGACGGCGTGCCGCCGAACTTAAAGCGCTCCCAAACGTCCTTCAGCGCGTCGCCGAACTGCCCGTTAAAGAGCGAGGGTGCGCCGTGGTTGTCGACCTTGTAATAGCCCTCCTCGGCGGTATAGTCCACGATTTTGCCGCCCTCGACCAGCATCATAAACTGGTTGGGGTAAACATGAATGACCGAGCCGTCGCTGATGACATTTTCGGTCCCCTTTTTATTGGAGGAACGGCTGCTCTGATTGACAAGGACGCCGCGCGTAAACACGGTCGTGTCGCTCATCTCCTCCGCCTCGATGGCGTCGAGCCACTGGTCGCCGAGCGCACCGCCGACGGCGCCGATTGCTGCCTTGATAAGTCCCATACTGTTACCTCACTGTTCTCAAAAATTTCGGAATTGCTCTTGCTTTTATTTTACAGGGTAAACGACCGAAAGTCAACCTTTTCGCATCTCTCTTAAAGATTTATGCGAAAAGAAGAATCCTCTTGACACCCGCGCCGCACTGTGGTAAAATATGTGCCGTTGATATTCAACAAATCGAATATATGCAGGGATATCGAAGCGGTCATAACAGGCTTGCGCGCAGCGCAAGCTGCGGTCCTTGAAAACTTTCGGCGCAAGCCGAAACTTGTTTCAAAAAATTGAATATTGTTTAATTACGCAGGGATATCGAAGTGGTCATAACGAGGCGGTCTTGAAAACCGTTTGGGGCAACCCGCGTGGGTTCGAATCCCACTCCCTGCGCCAAAACGAAGCAGGCGTCCATAGGATGCCTGCTTTTGTTTTGGCATACGGAAAGGATTCGAACAGACGCGGTAGTGAATGGCTTGCCAGTGGCAAGCCAGAGCCGCGTCCGACCAAGCGGGCGTCGAGCCCGCGCGAGTCGAATCCCACTCCCTGCGCCAAAAGAAAAAGCACGCTTTTGCGTGCTTTTTTCTTTATCTATCCTCACTTCAATACCTGTTTAATCACCCACAGCTGAAAACGCTTCGGCAAAGCGTCAAGCAGCAGCAAAAGCGGGTTGCGGTTGATGCTGTAGACAAATTTCGGGTGCTTTGCGCGCAGGATTCTCAGCGTCTTTTCCGCGATTTTTTCGGGCGGGACTTTTCTGGCCTCCACGCGCTCCACGATTCGCTTGAACCGCGCCGCATTGCAAGCATAAAGCTTTGTATTTTCGCAAAATCTGTCCAGCGCGGCGGTGGAAACGCCGAGCATACCCGTATCGACCGCGCCCGCGCGGAGAACCGAAACCGAAATACCGAGCAGCTGCACTTCCATGCGCAGTGAATACGCATATCTGTCCAAAGCCCCTTTGGTCACGGCGTAAATCCCCGTAAAAGGCAGCGGGTCGAGCGGCGCAAGCTCACTGGTCGTGATGAGAATTCTGCCGCCGCTTTTCAGCAGGGGGAGAAAGGTCTTGTTGACGAGAAATGCGCCGAACAGGTTGATTTGAAAGGCGCGCGCGAAATCTTCCTCCCCGATTTCGACCAGCGAATCGAGGAGATAAACGCCCGCAAAATGCACAACGGCAAAAAGCGTGTCGGTCACTGCTTTCACCTGCTCAAAAGCGTGTCTTACGCTGCCCGAATCGGTGACGTCGGCCTCTATCGGAATGATGTTTTCCTCTGCCGCGCCGACCGCCTTATCCAAGGCAAATACGCAAAAGCCCTGCGCTGTCAAGGCGTCAACGGCTTTTCGCCCCATGCCGCCGTATGCGCCCGTTACCAGTATGTATTTCATATCCCGCTCCGATGCAATAGATTTTCTCAATAGCGAAGATAGCCGATTGTGCCGTTTACCACGTCAAAAACCGTGCAGAGCGCCAACACGGCAGCCAGTGCACAGCAAATCACAATCAAAGCCTTGATATACCCGTTCTTTTCGGCAATGACTTTTTCGTAGAGCTCGACGAGCGAGCTCTCCTCCGAATCGTTGGATTTTTGCTTAAGCTCACCAAGTTCGTCCAGCGAGCCGCCCATTGCCTTGACGAGCGCACTGACGGTATCGAAGGTCGGATTGTCGGTCTGCCCG
>SFNW01000105.1 GCA_004554105.1 Clostridiales bacterium
TTATCCGAAAAACTGAAGCAAGCCCACTTTTCCAAGGGCGCGTTCGGCTACGGCGTAAAAGAGGTCGACGCCTTTCTCAATGAATTGCGCGTCGCCGCCGAAAGCGATGAATCGGCACTGCGCACCCTGCGTGCCAAGCTCGACGCCTTTGAGGGCAAGAGCGCCGAGATCGCACGCACAGAAAACGAGGCGTACCGTCTGCTCAGCGCGGCAAAGGACGAGGCAGAGAAGATTCGCGCGGCGGCAAAGGCGCACGCTGACGTGATCGTCAGAGAAGCCGAGACCCGTGCCGCGGCGGCGGAGGCGGCGGCGTCCGAACGCGCGTCTCTGCTCGAACGCGAGGCGACGCGCCGCGCAAACGAGCAAATCGGCAATGCCAAGCAGAACGCTGCGATGATTCTTGCCGCGGCGGACAAGCGGGGCAGGGAAACCCTCGCCGCCGCCGAAAGACAGGCAAGGGAAACCGCCGAAAAAGCGGCGGCGCTTTCGCGCGAAAGCCGCGATTTTGAAGAAAAACTGCGCGTGCTGACCGCGAACACGGTCCGCGCACTCGCCGCGCTCAACGGCACTGCGCCCGCCGCAGCGTCCGCACCTGCAACGGCGGCGGCACCCGCATCGCCGACCGGCACATCGGCAATCGACATATCCCCCGAGGTCGCCGTGCCGCGTCCGCGCCGCACCGACCGCCTGCGCCCCGCTTCGCCGTCCCATGCCGAAGAAACGGCAGAGGAGGTCGGCGCATCGGACGCCGCGCTTTCCGAAGACGATACGCCGCGCGACTACAGCTTTGCCGGCGGCAAGCTGGTGACAAAGAACGGCGAAAATGCTTCCGCCGCGCCGCGCAAGCTCTACGACACGGTCAGCGTGACCTACGACGATGCCGATACCGACGGCTATGACGACATCAAACGCCTGATGGAAAACGCGGGCGGACGCAAAGTAAGCAACCCCACCGATTTTGCAAATTAACAGGACCGAAAGGAAAACCGCCGTATGGCTCCCTATATCATTCTGATTTTTGCCGTCTGTGCGCTCGACCAACTCACCAAGCTGTGGGCGATGGACTTTATCGCAGAGCACGTTTCGCTGATTTCCTCTTCTGTCGGCGCAGGCACACACCCCTACCCGGGCGACAGCGTGCCGATTCTCGACGGCGTATTGCACTTTACCTATCTCGAAAACCCGGGGATGTCCTTCGGGCTGCTTCAGGATCACCGCTGGATTTTCATGACGGTTTCGACGGTTGCGATCCTCGCGATTTTCGTGTATTTATGCACGCTGAAGGGCAAGAACACGCTGCTGCGCACCTCGCTTTCGCTGATTGTGGGCGGCGGACTCGGCAATATGTTTGACCGCGTCCTGCTCGGCTATGTCGTCGATTTTGTCGACGTGCGCGTGTTCGGCAATCTCTGGCGATGGATTTTCAACCTTGCAGACGCGGCGGTCTGCGTCGGCGCGGCGCTGCTCGTGATTGCCTGCATCACGGAATTTAATAAGGAAAAGAAAAAGGAGACCGCGCGGTGAGCGAAAAACGCATTGCGGCCGAGTCGGACGCCGGCAGCCGCGCCGACGTGTTCGTCAGCCTGCACTTTGATTTGACCCGCACGGCGGCGGCGCGTCTGCTCGCCGAGGGCGCGGTCACGGTCAACGGTGCGCCCGCCGCGAAGAATACCCGCCTGCGTGCGGGCGACGAGGTCGGCGTGACGCTCCCGCCCGTGCGCGAGACCGAGACACTGCCCGAGGAGCTGCCGCTCGAAATCGTCTACGAGGACGGGGACATCGCGGTCGTCAACAAGCCGAAGGGCATGGTCGTTCACCCCGCCGCGGGCAACGAGAGCGGGACGCTGGTCAACGCGCTGCTCTACCACATGGGCGACCGGCTTTCGGGCATCGGCGGCGAACGCCGTCCCGGCATTGTTCACCGCATCGACAAGGACACGAGCGGGCTGCTCGTCGTGGCGAAGAACGACTTTGCGCACACGGTGCTTTCGGACAGCCTGAAAGAACACGGCATCGACCGCGAATACAAGGCGGTCTGCGTCGGCAATCTGCGCGACGACAGCGGCACGGTCGACAAGCCGATTGGCAGAAATCCGCGCGACCGCAAGAAAATGGCGGTCGTCCCGGGCGGCAGAAACGCGGTGACGCACTACACCGTGCGCGAGCGGTACGACGGCTTCGCGCTGCTCGACGTCAAGCTCGAGACCGGCAGGACGCACCAGATTCGCGTTCATCTGTCGAGCATCGGACACCCCCTGCTCGGCGACACGCTCTACGGCGGGGGCAAAACCAAGTTTGAAAAGCAGAACGCCGACCTGCTTTCGGGGCAGACGCTCCACGCTTACCGCCTGACGCTGAAGCACCCCCGCACGGGCGAGCTTCTGCGCTTTGAAGCACCGCTCCCCGCGTACTTTGAAACGATTCTCCGAAAACTGCGCGTTTTGTCCGAAAACGCTCGATGAATCTCTTTTTTTAAACAAATTTGGATTTAATGTCGTAAATTTGTTAAAAAATACTATAATCATTGGTGTATAACCGCCGAATTTCTACGCAACAAAACGAAATTGCCGCTTGACACGACGGCAAATCGAGTGTATCATAACCAACATAGCCGATTGTCGTTATCCATTCGAAAATCGGCTTCATGAAAAAACATTTCACGGAGGACAAGACAATGACGAAGAGAATTATCGCTCTCGCACTGGCGGCACTGCTCAGCTTTGCGATGCTGACCGCCTGCGGGGACAAGCAGCCTGCGGCTACCGATGGCACGACTGCTTCGGATTCTGCCGTCAGCGATTCCACCGACGCAACCGGCGGCGCTGACGAAGTGAAGGGCACGCTGGTTATCGGCTGTATCGGCCCGATTACCGGTGCAGCAGCTGTATACGGCAACAACGTAAAGAACGGCGCACAGCTTGCGGTTGACGAGATCAACGCAGCGGGCGGTGTCAACGGCTACTACCTTGATTTCAAGTTCCAGGACGACGAGCATGACGCCGAGAAGTCTGTCAACGCTTACAACAAGCTGATGGACGAGGGTATGCAGGTCCTGATGGGCACGGTTACCAGCGCACCCTGCATTGCAGTCGCCGCTGTCGCTCTCGACGACAATATGTTCATGCTGACGCCCTCCGGTTCTGCCGTTGAGTGCGTAGCAAACCCCAACGCTTTCCGTATCTGCTTCAGCGACCCTGACCAGGGTATCGGCTCGGCGGACTACATCGCGGAACACCAGCTCGCTTCCAAGATTGCGGTCTTCTACAACGTTTCCGACGTTTACTCGACCGGTATTTACGAGAAGTTCGCAGCAGAGGCTGCCGTTAAGGGACTGGAAGTCGTCACCGCACAGGCGTTCACCAAGGACAGCGCGACCGACTTCAGCGTACAGATTCAGAAGATCAAGGAGAGCGGCGCAGAACTTGTTTTCCTGCCCATCTACTATCAGGAGGCTTCGCTCTTCCTCGAGCAGGCTGCTGCAGCAGGTCTTGAGACCAAGTACTTCGGCTGCGACGGTCTTGACGGCGTTATCGGTCAGCTCGGCGACAAGGCAGCTCTTGCAGAGGGCGTTATGCTTCTGACGCCTTTCGTTGCAGACTCCAAGGAAGAGAAGTCGGCTGCGTTCACCGCTGCTTATGAAAAGGCATTCGGCGAGACCCCGATTCAGTTCGCGGCTGACGCTTACGATGCAATCTACACCATCAAGGCTGCCCTTGAAGAGGCAAATGTTACCGACCCCGACATTGACTGCTCTTCGCTCAGCGATGCACTCACCGCTGCAATGCTGAAGATTACGGTCGACGGCGTTACGGGTTCGATGACCTGGTCCGAGAGCGGCGAGCCCACCAAGACCCCGAAGGCAATGGTTATCAAGGACGGCACCTACGCCTCCATGGACTGATTGCCTCTGCGGCTTCCGACATTTATTTGCAGGAATTGCAATTTTCTCTTGCAATCCAAAAATAAATATGATAGAATAAAGAGGCTATTATTACAATAGCCTTTTTATTTTATCATTTCGGTTTGTGAAAAAATCATGCAACTGCAAACCCGAAAAGTTGATTCGATTTGAGACAAGGAGCAAAGTCGATGAGCAGTTTCTTCTCATATCTAATAACCGGCGTCAGCCTCGGCAGTATCTATGCGCTGATTGCACTCGGTTATACGATGGTCTACGGTATTGCGAAAATGCTGAATTTCGCGCACGGCGATATTATCATGATCGGCGGCTACATGACCTTCGTCGTCGGGCAGTCGCTCGGACTGCCGGTGTGGGCGACGATTCTGTTCGGTATTGCCGTCTGCACACTGCTCGGCGTGACGATTGAAAAGATTGCGTATAAGCCGCTTCGCTCGGCAACCTCGCTTGCCGTTCTGATTACGGCAATCGGCGTCAGCTACTTTTTGCAGAACGCCGCGCTGCTCGGCTTCGGCTCTGCGGCGCGCACGACGACCTCGGTCGTGCCGAAATTCTCGATTCCGCTCGGCGATATCCGCGTTTCGGGCGAAACCGTCGTCACCATTGCGGTGTCGGTGCTGATTATGGTCGGTTTGACGCTGTTCGTCAACTATACAAAGAGCGGCAAGGCAATGCGTGCCGTCTCCGAGGACCGCGGCGCGGCACAGCTCATGGGCATCAACGTCAACGCGACGATTTCGCTCACCTTTGCCATCGGCTCCGCGCTTGCGGGCGTCGCTGCCGTCCTGCTCTGCTCGACCTATACGCAGCTCAGCCCCTATACCGGCGCAATGCCCGGTATTAAGGCGTTCACCGCGGCGGTTTTCGGCGGCATCGGCTCGATTCCCGGCGCGATGATCGGCGGCATCGTCCTCGGCGTTATCGAAAACCTCAGCAAGGCGTATATTTCCACGCAGCTTTCGGACGCTATCGTGTTCGCCGTGCTGATTGTGGTGCTGCTTGTTAAGCCGACCGGCATCATGGGTAAGAAAATCAGCGAGAAAGTGTGAGGTGACGTTTGTGAAAACCAAAACAGCGGTCAAAAAAGCGCCTCTCCTTTCCAGAGAAGCAAAGGACAGGACGATTACCTATATCATGATGGCGGTGATTT
Source organism: Clostridiales bacterium (assembly GCA_004554105.1). GTDB lineage: Bacteria > Bacillota > Clostridia > Oscillospirales > CAG-272 > UMGS902. The sequence goes on from SFNW01000105.1 coordinate 5,070, forward strand.
TCGTCGCCGTTCAGCTCTATCTTGCAAGCGGTCAGGCGGGACGCTCCTTTAAGGGTCTGCTTGTGCCGACCTGCGTCTATATCCTTGCGGCAATTTCGCTCAACCTCGTTGTCGGCGTTTCGGGCGAACTCAGCCTCGGCGCGGCGGGCTTTATGTGCATCGGCGCGTTCACCGGCAGCGTCTTCTCGATTATCACCTCGGCTTCGATTCCCAATGCCGCTATCCGCTTCCCCGTTGCCATTTTGCTCGGCGGCGTTGTCGCGGCAATCTTCGGCTTTCTCATCGGCATTCCCGTCCTGCGTCTGCGCGGCGACTATCTGGCAATCGTCACGCTGGCGTTCGGCGAAATCATCAAGAGCGTGTTCAACAATCTCTATCTGTCGATTGACAAGAACGGCGTTTTCCTTTCGATGAGTGCCGAGGCAAAGGCGGCACACGTCTTTGACCTGGAGACCAAGCGTGACATCATCAAGGGGGCGCAGGGCATTACCGGCACACCGCGCGATTCCAGCTTTGTCATCTGCTTTGTCGTGGTTGTCATCGCGCTTATCATCATGCTGAACTTCATGGATTCCAAGCAGGGACGCGCCGTTATGGCGGCGCGCGACAACCGCATTGCGGCGGAGGCGATGGGCGTCAACGTCACGCGCGCCAAGATGACCGCGTTCGTCATGTCGGCGTTCTTCGGCGGCGTTGCGGGCGTCCTTTACGCGCACAATCTGTCGACGCTTCAGGCGGTCAAGTTCGACTACAACCTTTCGATTCTGATTCTCGTCTTCGTGGTGCTCGGCGGTATGCGCAAGATGCGCAACATTGTGATTTCCACCGCGATTCTCTACATTCTGCCCGAGGCGCTGCGCGCACTCAACGACTACAGAATGCTGATTTACGCGATTGTTTTGATTGTTATGATGATTGTCAACAACAATGCGGCAATCAAAGCAATGGTCGAGAAGCTGCGCGACGGGCTGCGTGACCGCGCCAAGGCGGGTAAAAAAGAAGAGGGAGGTGAGGCGTGATGCCGATGCTTGAAACAAACGATTTGTCGATTCGTTTCGGCGGACTGAAGGCGGTCGACCGCCTCAACCTCAAGATTGAAAAAGGACAGCTTTACGGTTTGATCGGACCGAACGGCGCGGGCAAGACGACGGTCTTCAATA
>SFNW01000106.1 GCA_004554105.1 Clostridiales bacterium
CTCGCGAACCGGGAAGTAAACCGGGAATGCGAGCAGCTCGTTCCAGTACGCAACCGCATTGGAAAGCGTAACAACGAGCGTCTTGTCGTCGGTCGCCTGAACATTCAGCTTGGCGTCGGGGTTGACAAAGTTGCCGTCGGCATCGGTATCCCAGATGTCGGCGTAGCCGTCAACAACCTCGAACATGTAGCCGTAGTCAGCAGCCAGTTCGGTGGAAGCTGCACGCTGCCATGCAAATGCGAAGTCGCCTGCGGTAACGGGCTTGCCGTCCGACCACTTCAGACCGTCGCGGAGCGTGTAGGTGTAGGTAACGGTGCCGTCGGCGTTGACAACGCCCTCGGGCAGCTCGGTTGCCGCATCGGCAACGATTTTGAGCGTGCCGTCCTCAGCCTGCGTCCACTTTGCAAGGCCGGAGAAGAGGTGCGACAGCATGGTCGCGCCGTCAACGGCGGAGTTCAGCGCGGGGTCAATGGTGTCCGGCTCGGAAGCCAGGCAAACGGCGATCGACGAAGGTGCAGAGGGCACATCGGTTTCGCCGGGAGCGGTCGTCACGTCGCCGCTATCGGGCGTGACAGCCGGTTTGCCGCCGCATGCCGCCAAAGAAAGCAGCATCATCGCAGCGAGCAAGAGTGCGAGAAATTTCTTCATGGGAAATCATCCTTTCAAAAAATATTTCCAATGCGCCTAACGGCAATGCCGATACGCACATAAGAATACATTGGTTGACGCCGAAATTACGAATTGATGTCGGCGACATGGTGGCAGGCGACGAAGTGTCCCTTCGACACCTCGTTCCATGCGGGGACTTCCGCCGCGCACTGCTCGGTCGCATAGCGGCAGCGGGTGCGGAACGGGCAGCCCGAGGGCGCGTTCAGCGGGCTCGGAATATCGCCGGTCAGCACGATGCGCTTGTTGGCGCGGGCGACCTTGGGGTCGGGCACCGGCACTGCGGACAGCAGCGACTGCGAATAGGGGTGGAGCGGGTGGTCGTAAATCTCCGCCGCATCGGCAAGCTCGACCATTCTGCCGAGGTACATGACCGCAATGCGGTCGCTGATATGGCGGACGACCAGCAGGTCGTGCGCGATGAACAGATAGGTCAGACCGAGGGTCTCCTGCAATTCATCGAACATATTGATGACCTGCGCCTGAATCGACACGTCGAGTGCCGAAACCGGCTCGTCGCAGACGATAAACTCGGGGTTGACGGCGAGCGCACGGGCAATGCCGATGCGCTGACGCTGACCGCCCGAAAACTCGTGCGCATAGCGCGAAGCGTGTTCACTGTTGAGTCCGACATGGTCCATCAGCTCGAGAATCTTCTCGGTGCGCTCCGCCTTGGTCGAATACAACTTGTGTACGTCGAGCGGCTCGCCGATGATGTCGGCAACCGTCATGCGCGGATTCAGCGACGAATAGGGGTCCTGGAAAACCATCGTCGCCTTCTTGCGGAATTCCGCGATGTCCGCCTTGGTCTTGATTTCCTTGCCGTCAAACAGAATCTCGCCCGCCGTTGGCTTGTACAGATGCAGAATCGTGCGGCCGACCGTGGTCTTGCCGCAGCCCGACTCGCCGACGAGTCCGAGCGTCTCTTTTTTATTGATGGTAAAGGATACGCCGTCAACCGCCTTCAGCGGCCTCGAGCGGAACATTCCCATCGGAATGTTGAAGTATTCTTTTAAGTCCCTGACCTCAAGCAAGGGGCGGTTTCCGTTCGGTTCAGACACGTTCTTCCCCTCCTTCGGTCGTAATTTCGCCGCTCTCGATGCCCGCCTTGACGTTCATCCAGCAGGCGGCGGCGTGGTCGTCGTTAATCTGCATCCGCTCGGCGCGTTCTCTGAGGCAAATCTTCATCGTATTACCGCAGCGGGGCGCAAAGGGACAGCCCTTCGGCATATTGAGTAAGTCAATCGGCGTGCCGGTGATCGGCTGCAGCTTAGTGCCCGCGGTGTGCGCCGTCGGAATCGAGCGAAGCAGACCCTTGGTGTATTCGTGGCGCGGATTGTAGAAAATCTCGTCGGCTGTTCCCTGCTCGCAAATCGAGCCGGCGTACATGACGATAACCTCGTCGCACATCTGCGCGACGACGCCGAGGTCGTGCGTAATCATAATGATTGCCATGCCGAGTTCTTTCTGCAAATCCTTCATCAGCGAGAGAATCTGCGCCTGAATCGTGACGTCAAGCGCGGTGGTGGGTTCGTCCGCAATCAGAATATCCGGCTCGCAGGCGAGCGCCATCGCAATCATAACGCGCTGCCGCATACCGCCCGAAAACTCGTAGGGGTATTGCTTCATGCGCTTTTCGGGCTCGTTGACGTTGACCAGCCGCAGCATCTCAATCGCGCGCTCGCGCGCCTCCTTGCGGTTGCGGTCGGTGTGCAGCAGGATTGCCTCCATGAGCTGCTTGCCGATGGTGTAGGTCGGGTTCAGCGAGGTCATGGGGTCCTGGAAAATAATCGAAACCTTATTGCCGCGGACGGTCTTCATGACCTTTTCGCCCGCGCCGACAAGCTCTTTGCCGTCGAGCTTAATCGAGCCGGAAACGATTTTGCCGGTTCCGGCAAGAATCTGCATAATCGAGTACGCGGTGACCGATTTGCCCGAGCCGGACTCGCCGACGATGCCGAGCACCTTGCCGCGGTCGAGATTAAAGGATATGCCGTTGACCGCTTTGACCTCTCCCGCGTCGGTGAAGAAGGAGGTATGCAGGTCATTGACTTCAAGTAAAACAGACATCTGACTTCCTCCTTAACTATTCAGTTTCGGGTCGAAGGCATCGCGCAGACCGTCGCCGAACAGGTTCAGCGAAAGGACAATCAGCGAGATGACGACCGCAGGGATAACAAGGCGGTACGAATACGAGGTAATGCCGTTGAGCGCGTCGGACGCAAGCGAGCCGAGCGAGGGCATCGGCGCGTTGACGCCGAGTCCGATAAAGGACAGATAACTCTCGGTGAAAATCGCGTTCGGAATCTGCAAAGCAGTCGAAATGATAACAACGCTGATGCAGTTGGGCAGCAGATGCTTGCGAATGACCCAGCCGCCCTTGGCACCCGTCGCGCGTGCTGCGAGAACGTATTCCTGCTCGCGCAGCGAGAGAATCTGTCCGCGCACAAGACGCGCCATCGAGACCCAATAGAGGACGGCAAAGACGATAAACAGCGAAATCATGTTGCTGCCGAGCTTGCCGAGCACCGTTCCCTCAATCAGCGGGTCGAGCACCTTGCCGAGCACCGAGGCGAGCAGAATGACCATCAGCATATCGGGCAGCGAATAAATCATATCGACGATACGCATGATGACAAGGTCGACCTTGCCGCCGCAGTAGCCCGCAATCGAGCCGACCGTCATGCCGATAATCAGCACGATAATGCTGGCAAAGAAGCCGACGGCAAGCGAAATGCGCGTACCGTAAACCACACGGATAAAGTAGTCACGTCCCGAGGCGTCGGTGCCGAAGACGTGCGGGAAGACCTTCTCGCCCGCCTCAATCGCCTTGAGTTCGGTCTTGCCGTACTGGAAGGGCGCGAGGTTGTTGTAGGAGGAGTCGACCGGCTTGCCGGGACGGACGCCGAGCATGGCGTCGTAGGAATAGGGCCAGACCATCGGCAAAATGATCGACGCGAGCGTAATCAGCACGATGATGATCAAACTGACGGTGGCGACCTTATTTTTCAGCAGGCGCTTAACGCCGTCACGGAAGAACGTGGTCGACGGGCGCATCTGCACCAAATATTCTTTTTCTGCGTCGGTAGCGGGAAGAAAATCGTCTACGTCGACGTGCATACTGAACGGTTTTTTGCTCATGCTTTCTTCCTCCTATTCCAACGTAATGCGCGGGTCGACGACCTTATACAGAATGTCGCTGACCAAATTCATAATGACAATCAGCGTAGCCAGAATAATGGTCGTGCCCATAATCAGCAGGTAATCGCGGTTGATGATGCTGTTGACAAACGCGCGTCCGATTCCGGGGACGGCGAAAATCTGTTCGACGACGAGCGAGCCGGTGACAATGTAGGCAAGCATCGGTCCGATGTAAGTGATGACCGGAATCAGCGAATTTTTCAGCGCATGACCGAAGATAACGCGCATACCGGGAACGCCCTTGGCGCGCGCCGTGCGAATGTAATCCTGCCCGAGAACGTCGAGCATCGACGAGCGGGTCAGGCGCGTGATGTACGCCATTGGCGACAGCGCCAGCGTGATAATCGGCAGAATCAGTCCCTGCGTGGTCGTGCCGTTGGCAGGCAGAACCTTCAGCTTGACCGCAAACAGAATCAACAAGAGCGACCCCATAATAAAGGACGGCATCGAAACCAGTGCGGTGGTAATCACCATGATGACCTTGTCAATCAGCTTGTTGCGCCGCAGGGCGGCAACCGCGCCGAGTACAACACCGACGACCAGGGCAATCGCCGCGGCGATGATGCCGAGCTTTGCCGACACCTTGAGCCCGTCGGTAATAATATCAATGACCTGACGGCCGCGCTGCTTGGTCGACGGACCGAAGTCAAATTTGGTCACAATATCCTTGAGATATGTAAGATACTGCTGCCATACCGGCTTGTCAAAGCCGTATTTCGCCTCGAGCTGCGCCGTGACGGCGGGCGAGGTCGCCTTTTCGGACATGAACGGTCCGCCGGGGACCGCGTGCATGATGAAGAACGTCGCGGTGATAACGACCCAAACCGTCAAAACAGCCAGCCCGAGCCGCTTCAGAATATAGCCTAAGGTTTTGGTACTCATCTTTTCCTTTTTCTCCCTAAAGCGTCTTCAGTGAAAACATAGTACGTTAAATATACCACAAACCGAAGCAGAATACAACCCAAAACGCAAAATTTAAGCGATTTTTCACAAAATTCAGTGAAATAATAAGCGGCATGCCGCGCAAATTCCACCAATTCCGCACAAAATGCGGCAGTTTATGGGTAAGTGGCACAAAAGACGGAAAACCCGCCCGCGGATTGCTCCGCGGGCGGCAAAACCAAAGTCGGTTATTCGTACATTTTTTCTCTCTTTTTCTTCACCGCGCGGCGGTAAAGAACAAACGCAACGAGCGCGACGACGATAACCGCCGCAAGAATGTAGACGGCAATGCCCATGCCGCCGTTCAGCATCAGCTCCTCCCAGAGCGTGTTGACGGCTGCCAGCGTGTCGGCGTCGAGATTGTGAAAGCTCATTTTGTTGTAGTTTGCGGCGAAATCGAAGCCCTCGGGATAGAGAACCACCATCGCTTCCTCGCCCATGTCCTCGCGATAGGTCTCGTTTTCATAGACCGCCGCGTTCGGCGAAGCGTAGCAGACATACTCGGCGTTGGCTACGGCGATTTCCTCGGAGAGCATGAAGTTGATATAGATTTCGGCAAGCTCCTTGTTTGCCGCGCCCTTCGGAATGCAGTAGGCGTCGACAAAGAGGTTGGTCGCGAAGTTGCCGTCCTTATCGGTCGGATAGTAGAACGCGAGCTTGTCGTTGTTCTCGACCATCGAGAGGTAGTCGCCCGCGTAGTACGCGGCGACCGCCGCCTCGCCCGATTCCATCTTGTTGAAGACCTCGTCCATGACATAGCCCTGGAGAATCGGCTTCTGCGCCTTCAGCTCGTCGAGCGCGGTCTGCCAGTCGGCGGGGTCGGAGGAGTTGACGTCAATGCCGTTTTTGTACATCGCGGTGCCGAAGGCGTCGCGCGAGTTGTTGAACTGCAGAATCTTGCCCGTGTACTTCTCGTTCCACATCAAATCCCACGTTCCGACGTCCGCCTCGTCGACGACGCTCGAATCGTAGATGATGCCGACCATGCCGTAGGAGAACGGAATGCTGTATTCGTCGTTCGGGTCATAGTACAGCCCGCGGAACGATTCGCTGATGCCGGCATAGTTGGGAATGTTGTCGAAATTCAGTTTTTCGAGCATTCCTTCGTCAATCATGCGCGCAATCATGTAGTCGGAGGGCAGAATCACGTCATAGCCCGCCGCGCCGCTCTTGAGCTTGGCGTACATATCCTCGTTGCTCGCGTAGGTCGTGTAGACAACCTTGACGCGCTCGCCGTAGGTCTCCTCGTACCACTTCTCAAACTCGGCGTTGACGTCGAGCGTACCCTCGCTGCCGTCCGAGATGTATTCGCCCCAGTTATAAACATTCAGAACGCGGTCGGCGGCGAAAGCCGAGAGCGTCATCAGTGTGCCGAGCAACAGCGCGGCGCAGAGCACAGAAAGAATTCTTTTCAATTTGA
>SFNW01000011.1 GCA_004554105.1 Clostridiales bacterium
AGTATCGGGCGGTGACTGTAACCGAGCTCCGTCAGTGTATATTCCACGCGCGGCGGGCCTTCGGGATAGACGGTGCGGGTGAGCAGGCCGTCAGCCTCCATTGAGCGCAGACTATCGGTCAGCACTTTCTGGCTGATGCCCTCCAGATCCTTTTTCAGCTCGTTGAAGCGCCACGGGCGCGAGAGCAGGTTGCGCATGATGAGCAGCTTCCACTTGCTGCCGATCAGAGCCACGGTGGTCGCCACCGGGCAGGCGGGCATTTCTTCCTTTGTAAGCATATATGCAGCACTTCTTTTTGAATGTTACACTCCTATTATAGTGTAACATTCAAAATATTGCAAGAGTCCTCCAAACGCGCTTCAAGAGTTACCAAAAGGTGACTATGTAATAGATTTGTGCGCACCCGCGCTGGGCGGGCTGTTCGTGACGTATCTGTATAACGTAGTCGACGGCATATTTGACCTCTTTTTCGACCATCGACGCCATCGTGACGACCTCGTCGAGCGTCATGCCCAGCTCCTCGAGCCGCGTTTCCAAATTATCGCCGCAGATATAGGAGAGTTTCTTTTTGAAGTTGACGAGCATCTTGTAGACAATCGTCTCGGCACTCGAATCGCTGTAAAACTGATAGGTGTCGGGGAACAGATAGCCCTCGAGACGGTAATACCGCCCGCCCGACGTGTCGAGGTCGGCGATAAAATCGAGCCCGTAATCGTAGTCGTTGATTGCGCTGACGAGTGCTTCGCGCGTGGAAATGCCGTTCTCGTCGGCGAGAATCGAGATGATGTCCTCCACCGTCGAGCCCTCGGGGAAGGTCACCCATACCACCTCGCGCACATACTGCTTTTGGAACGCGTCGAGCAGTTGCATATAGTTCTTCATCGGCGTGACCGTGTAGGTCCCGGGGATAAAGACGCTGTTGCCGTCCTTGTCCACGCCGCACTCGCCTTTGAGTTTGGCGTACAGGCGGAAGAGCGCGGGATATTCGATGATTCCCGCGTCGCCGAGAATCTTCGAGACGTCGGAGACGCTTGCGTTTTCGGGAATCACAACCTCAACTTCAGTGTCGGGCTTGACAAACGCAAAGACGTCGTTGGCAACGACCACCACGACATAGGCGAGCAAAATCGAGACAAGCAGAACGGCGGTCATGTAGATGATCGCCTTGAACACGCCGTTTGCGGTAGACGAGCCTTCTTCGGACTTCGGTTTTTCGCCGCGCACGGGCGTTTTCAGCCCCGATTTCGGAAGGGCGTCGGTCAACTTGGTCTTTTCATTTTCCGCGTCGGCGGAAATCGGCTTTGCCTGTGCCGGCTTCGGCTGCGCCGGCTTCGGCTGCTGTGCCGGTTTCGGCTGCTGCGCCGGCTTCGGCTGCTGTGTCGGCTTCGGCTGCTGCACCGGCTTCGGTTGCTGCGTCGGCTTCGGCTGTTGCGTCGGCTTCGGCTGTTGCGTCGGCTTCGGCTGTGCCACATTCGGTTGTGATTCGGGTTTTGCCTGCGGCGCGTCGTTTTGCCCGAAGGCTTCGGGCGTGCGGCGCGGGCGCGGACGTTTGTTCTGATTTTCTTCCATCAGACAAGTTTCCTTTTCTTTGATCGGGTTATGTCAAATTGTCCGCCAAGCGGACGGATTCAAACAAAATAAACCTTTCGGCTCGGGCGGATATGGAATCCGCCCCTACGGATTTATGCGCACGAAAAGCCCTGCGGTCGGATATTTTTCAACCGATTTTTTATCTCATACGAAGTATCACCACGGCGGCGAAAATCAATGCACAGAGCAAAAACGGCAGCGAGAAATACACCGACGCGCCCGCGCGCAGCTTTGCCGCGCCGCGCAGCTTTTGCGGGGTGTAATCGCTCGACAGATTCTCGTCGGCGTACACGCGGTAGACCCGCGAGGCGGAGGAGAGCGCGAAAATCGTCAGCACGAGAAGCAAAAGCAGCATCACGATAAAGAGAAGCGCAAAGCTCTCAAGGTGCGCCGCAACGCCGCTTAAATACACGCCGGAATAGACCGACACGATATTGTAGACCGCGTGCAGCAAGACCGCCGCAAGCAGCGAGCGGCTGACGTAGACCGCAAAGCAGAGAATGACCGAGCAGAAAAAGTAGGTCACGAATTTTTCGAGACTCATGTGTGCAAATGCAAAGAGCATCGACGTGCCGACGATTGCCGCGCGTGTCCCGCAGACCTCAAACGCACAGAGCAGCACGCCGCGGAAGAGAAATTCCTCGCAGACGGCGGGCAGCACGCAGAGCGTAAACAGCGTGAGCCACGGATTTGCCGTGCCCGAAACGCCCGAAGTCTCTGCGGTATCGAAACCGACCCGCTTGCCGACGAGCGAGAGCAGCGCACTGCCGAGCAAGAGACAGGCAAGCAGCAAGGCAAGCGTGCCGAGGCTGACCGCGCGCGGCAGGGCAAAACGCAGCCTTCGCGCATTGAAATCGCGGTAGACAAAGAGCCAAACCACCGCAGGGAGCAGGCAGGCAAGCGTCTGCGCAATGCCGACAAGCGGCAGCCGCCATGCGGACGGAAGATCCGCGCCGTCGGTCAGCCAGCCGTACATCAGCGTGAGAAAGTAGAGCGCGGCGGCGCAGAGCGGCGCCGTGGTATAGGGCTTCAGCTTCATTCGTCCAAATCCTTTGCGCGCGGCGGCTGATACTTTCCCTCATCGGGGGAAACATAGTGCGCGTCGTAGAATTCGCGCTTGCGCGGCTCGGCGGGATTGCCGTCCTTGTCGACAAGCGGCACATAGCGGCGATGGCGCACCTCCCATTTCGGAGACTTTTCGATTTTGCGCGTAAATTGCAGCCCGCGCTCGGTCACGACGAGCGCAAGATTGACGTCTTGGTCGGTATAGGGAATCGGCGTGTCCGAAAAGAGCGCGTGATAGGTGACGCCTACTGCCGTCGAGCCGCGCAGAAAATCGGGGAAACGGCGAATATAGCGGTCGTACATACCCTTGCCGTAGCCGATGCGCCGCCCGCGACGGTCAAACAACAGTCCCGGGACAAGCAGCAGCGTGCCCGCGTTCGGCGTCAGCCGACGCGCAGGGTCGGGCGTAGGCTCGGGAATCCGCATCGGACCGTTTTCGCAAAGCAATTCGCCGTCTGCGATTTCGTAAAACTCCATTTTGCAGGTTTCGTAGTCGCAGACCGGCAGCGCGACGCGCTTGCCGCGGCGAAACGCCTCCGCGATAATCGGACGGACGTCGACCTCGCTGCCGACCGGACTGTAGCAAAAGACCGTGTCGCACAGACCGAAGGACGCCATTGCGACGATTTTCTGACAAATCGAAAGGCTTGCCTCAAGGCGGAACGCCGCAGGCATCGCATCGCGAAGTTCTCTTGCCGCTTTGCGTCGCTCAACCTTCGGATTTTCGGTTGTCATCTCCGCTGATTCGCTCATTTTGCAAGCACGGCACCGCCGAGTTTTTCGGCAGTCTCCTTCCCGCAGAAGATTTCGACAAGGGCAAGCCCGAATTCGAGTGCCGCACCCATGCCGATTGCGGTAATGATTTTGCCGTCGCGCACAACGCGCTTATCCGACAGGTGTGCGCCGACAAGTTCGTTTTCAAAGCCGGGGAAGCAGACGGCTTCCTTGCCCGCAAGCAGACCGCGTCTGCCGAGCACCAGCGGCGCGGCGCAGATGGCGGCGAGATACGCGCCGCTTTTCGCCGCGTTGCGTACAAGCCCGTCGCAGAATTTCGACCCGTCTAAGTTTGTCGAGCCGGGCATTCCGCCGGGAAGTACGAGCATTTCAATATCGGAAAGCGAATTTTCCGCCGTCAGGTCGGCGGTGACCGTAATGCCGTGCGAGCCGGTGACGGTACGCTTTTCGGTAATGCTCACGGTCTTTGTCTCAACGCCTGCTCTGCGCAAAAGGTCCAGCGGGCAGAGCGCCTCGATTTCTTCAAATCCGTCTGCAAGCAGAATATAAACCATAAAATTGACCATCCTTTCGGTAAGAATCGGAATTGTTATAGGCTTCCCTTGGGGGAAGGCTTGATTTGTCTCACACCTCGAGCAGCAAATCGGCGAAAATGCCGTCGGTGTCAATGTCTTTCTTCAAACAGGCAAGTGCCTTGTCCCGCACGGGACGCGCGGGCGTCACGCCGATTGCGGCGTACAGGCTTCCCGAGCCGACTGCGGCAAAGCGGTCGCCGTCCGCCAGCGGCAGAGCGCCGCATTCGGCGAGCGAAAGCTCGAAGAGCGGGCGGTCGAGCAGCAGTCCGCCGTGCGCACGCGCGGCGCACAGTGCGCCGTCATAGCCGCAGGGGGAAAAGCCGCGCGGCGCTTCGCTATCGGGCGTACCGCCGACCGGTGCGCAGCCGTCAAACGCGCGGGTAAAGCCCTCGCGTCGGTAAAACCGCGCAAGTCCTCTGTCGGCGGGACAGAGCAAGAGAAAATCGTGCGCCGCGTCCTTTGCGGCGGCAAGCAGCGCACGGGCATACCCGCGCCCGCGCTGTTCTTCTGCCGTGCAGAGCGCGAACAGATAGAGTCCGCGAAAGGCTTCCCCGCCCGAAAACAGGGTCGCGTCAAAGAGGAAACAGCCCGAAGCGACGCCGCCGTCCGCCTCGACGCAGAGGTAAGTCCCGTCCGCGCCTGCGGCAAACAGGCGGTCGAGATAGCCGTCGCCGTCGCCGAACACCGCCTTGTGCAAACTTCTTGCCGCAGCCGAAACGGCGGGCGGCAGGCTGCCGACGCTGTACGCGGCGATTTGCCCGCTCACAGCCGCGTCACCTCGTCGAAAATTTCATCGGCAATCGCCTCGCGCGAACGGATTTTCCCGTCCGCACAGCAGAAAATCTTGTGAAAGCCGAGTTTTTCCGCCGCGTACAGCCCCGCCGCATAGCAGCGGCGCATATAGTCACCGTCGGTCTCGTGAATGTCCTTTTTTTCGCCGCGTCGGTCGACAAGCGCCATCGAAACCTCCGGCTCGACGACGAGATAGAGCGTCAAATCGGGGCGCGGCAGTCCGAGCCTGTCAAATTCAAAGTCGTACAGCCAGGAAAGAAAGCCGTCCCACTTGTCTTTTTGCAGCTTGGAAAGCTGATGTACCGCGTTGGCGCTGACATAGCGGTTGAAAATGATATAGTCGCATTCGCCGAGCAGTTTTCCCCAGTCGGTGCGCATACTGATGTAGCGGTCAACCGCGAAAAAGGTCGCCGCCGCGTAAGCGCCCGTGTCGTCGGGGTGTCCGCCGAGTGCGCCGCTAAGGTACATCCGCACGGCAAAGGACGAGTCATTCTCATACATCGGGAAACTGACGACCTCGGCGCGTTTTCCCGCCGCGCGCAGACGCGCGGCGAGCAGTTCGCTCTGGGTATTCTTCCCGCTGCCGTCCAGCCCGTCGACAGAAATGAGCTTTGCTTTTCTTTGTTCCATCAGTTCAGCCTCTCGTCATTGTTGACGACCATCTCGCGGTACTGCGTCTTGGAAATCAGCACCTCGCGCGGCTTTTGTCCGTCGGGCGCGCTGACAAAGCCGCGCGCCTCCATAATGTCGATAATCTTCGCCGCGCGTCCGTAGCCGATGGACAGCCGACGCTGCAGCAGCGAGGTCGAAATCTTGCCCATATCGGTCGCGATTTCAAGCGCATCGCGCAGCTTGGGGTCGCCGCCGACGTCCTCCGCCGCGTCCTCCCCGCTCTTCTTGCCGGTCTGCCCGATTGTCCGCGCCTCGCGCTCGATGCTCTCGATGATGTCCTCGTCATACTCGGTCTCGCCCGCGCTGCTCTTGACAAACGCAGTAATCTTTTCGACCTCGTCCTCGCTGACGAACGCGCCCTGTGCGCGCATCGGCTTGGACAATCCGACCGGGTAATAGAGCATATCGCCGCGCCCGATCAGTTTTTCCGCGCCCGCGATGTCGATAATCGTGCGCGAGTCGACCTGCGACGCAACGGTAAACGCGATTCGCGAGGGAATGTTCGCCTTAATCAGACCCGTGATGACGTCGACCGAAGGGCGCTGCGTACCGATGATGATGTGCATACCCGCCGCGCGCGCTTTCTGCGCGAGACGGCAGATGGATTCCTCGACCGCGTCGGGCGCGGTCATCATCAGGTCGGCAAGCTCGTCGATGATGATGACGGTATAGGGCAGGACCTCCATGCCGCGCGTCTTGGCAATCTCGTTATAGCCCTCGATTTTGCGCGCGCCGACCTCCTCAATCAGCTCATAGCGGCGCTCCATCTCGGTGACTGCCCAATGCAGTGCGCCCGCCGCCTTCTTCGGGTCGCTGACGACCGGCGTCTGCAAATGGGGAATGCCGTTGTAGATATTGAACTCGACCTTCTTCGGGTCGATGAGGACGAGCTTGACCTCGTCGGGCGTCGCCTTGTAAAGAATGCTCGTGATAATCGAATTGATGCAGACCGATTTACCCATGCCGGTCGCGCCCGCGATTAACAGGTGCGGCATTTTGGCGATGTCGAAGATAATCGGCGCACCGCCGACGTCCTTGCCGAGGCAGACGGTCAGGCGGCTCTTTGCCTCCCTGAAGCTCTTGTCCTCGATCAGCTCGCGGAGCGCGACGGTCGAAACCACGCGGTTCGGCACCTCGATGCCGACCGCCGCCTTGCCGGGAATCGGCGCTTCGATACGAATGCCCGAGGTGGCAAGCGAAAGCGAAATATCGTCGACGAGGTTGGCAATCGAGCGCACGCGCGTTCCCGCCTCGGGAATCAGCTCGTAGCGCGTAATCGTCGGACCGCGCGACACGCTCGAAATCGTCACGTTGACGTGGAAGGAGCGCAGCGTGTCAATCAGCTTCTGCGCGTTGGCGCGCAGCTCCGCGCCGACGTCCTCGTTCTTTTTATGCTCGGGGGGCGAAAGCAGCGAAATCGGCGGGAAACGGTAGGCGGGCTTCGGCGGCTTTTCGGGCGTCTGCGGGAGAGGCGCAACCGTCTCGACCGTCTCGCGCGTCACGCCGAGCGGCTCGGCGGCAAGGTCGAGCGTTGCGCGTTCGCCGAGGGCTTCGCCGATGTCGACGCCGCCGCGCTCGGGCGCGTCCGTGCCCCCGTCTTCGCCGTCAGCGGCAATTTCCGCAGATGTGCGCCGCGCGGGGTCGACAAAAATGGCTTCGAGATTGATTTTTCCGTTTGCGTCGTAGATGTCCTCGGACGGCATTGCCGTGCCGCCCGCCTCGGGCGTCCCGTCGGCGTCGGCGGTATCGTCCGTATCGCGTTTCGGCTCGGTCGGCTCTTCCACGCCGAAAACGGCAGTGTCGTCAAGGGCAGGCGCAGCCGCTTTGCCCGCGCCGCCGACGGTATCGTCCGCGCCGTGAATGTCGAAATCGGGATTCGGACGCACGCCCGTCTGCTCGGGCGGAACGAAGTTTTCGGTCTCCTCCTCGGTCTCGTAGTCAAACTCGCGCTCGCGCTCGGCAGCCGCTGCGGCAGCCTGACGGCGCTCGCGGCGGAGCTTCATGTTGTATTGCAGGTTAATCCAAATCTTCTTCGGCGTCAGACCGAAGAGGAAAATGCCGAAGGTCAGCAGAACGGCAACGCAGAGAATGATGCCCGCCGTCACGGCGAACGCCTTGTACATCCCGATGCCGATAATGCCGCCGAGCACACCGCCGCCGAATGCGTTTTTCCCGCTTTCAAACAGCTTTGGAATCGAATCGTAGGCTTCGGCATCGACGGCAATGCCGATGAGTTGCGCCAGCGCGCCGCAGAAGAGTAGGCAGACGGCGGCGAAAATACATTTCATGATGTGCGAGCCGTCGGCAACCCAGCGCCGCCAGTCGATGGCAAAATAGATCAGCAAAAGCGGCAGCGCGTAGCCACAGGGACCGAACAGACCGAGCAAAATATTGCGCAGTCCGACGCCGACCGCGCCGCTATTCTTCACAATAAAGCATACCGCAAGCAGAACTGCGCATACTACAAACACATAGGGCAAAACCCGATGCAAGAGCGAATTCTCGTCGCGCGGCGGCTTGCGTGCGGGCGGCTCGGCTTGCTGCGCGGGTTTCGCGGTCTTAGCGGTTTTCTTCGGCGCAGACGTATTTTTTGTCTGCGTGCGCGCCGTCGGCTTGTCCGACGTGCGCCGCTTTGCCGCGCCCGATTTATTTTCAGCCATTTGAAGCATTCCTTTCCTTTATAAAAAAGCACAATATCCTAAAATACATAATAGCAGAAAAACCGAAAAATATCAAGTCTTATTTTATCTGCGCTTTATCCGCGAAAAAGCGCGAAAAGAGACGAAACGAAAGGAGGCAGCACAGAATATGAACGCACGCGAAAACACCAAAACCGCTTTGCGGACGCTCACGCCGCTCCTTGCGCTCGGCGCGCTTGCCGCCGGCTTTCTCAACGGACTGCTCGGCGCGGGCGGCGGCGTCATTCTCTATTTTATCCTCGGTGCGGCGGGCGGCTCGCGCGGCTCGAAGGAAAACCTCGTCCTCTCCTCGACCGCGGTGATGTTCTTCTGCTTCGTCTCGCTCTTTTTCTACAAAGGGAATGCCGCGCTCGGCGTCGATGCGATTCTGCGCGTCGGCGTTCCCGCCGCGCTCGGCGGGCTTTTCGGCGCGTACCTGCTCCGCCGTCTGCCCGCCGCCGCCGTGCAAAAGCTCTTTTCCGCCGTGGTGATCCTCGGCGGCGTCCTGATGCTATTTCGATAGGAGGATTTTATGCCTGTCGCATCTTTTCTCGTCGCGCTGCTCGCCGGCATGGGCGTCGGCAGCGGCGGGCTGTTCGTCGTCTGCCTGACGCTCGTGTTCGGCATGAACCAGCTCGCCGCGCAGGGGCTGAATCTCTACTTCTATATTTTCGCCGCCGCGGCGGCGCTCTCGCTCCATGTCCGCACCGCACCGCTTAAATGGAAGCGGCTCTTTTTCGTCTGCGCGTTCGGCACGGTCGGCTGCGTCCTCGGTGCCGAGACGGCGCAGACCATGGAGTTTTCACTGCTCCGCCGTATTTTTGCGATTGTCCTCATCGCTTCGGGCGGCGTCGCCTTTTTCAAAAAAGAGCCGCCCGGCGTCGAAAGCGCGAAAAAAATCAAAAAAACCCTTTACAAATGAAAATGCCTATGTTATAATTTCTTCCGTAGCGCCATGACTCAGCGTACGGACAACCGTCCCGACAGGGACATTTCACCGACCGCCGCTTGGTCAAGGGCAAATCTATTTATGAGGTGAAACACCATGCAGAAAAGCGAAAAGCAAGACATCATCACGACCTATGCGGTACACGAAGGCGACACCGGTTCGCCCGAGGTACAGATTGCGATTCTGACCAGCCGCATCAACACGCTCACCGAGCATCTGAAGAACAACCCGAAGGACCATCACAGCCGCCGCGGTATGTTCAAGATGATCGGTAACAGAAGAAACCTGCTCGGCTATTTGCAGAAGAAGGACGTTGAGCGTTATCGCGCAATCGTCGACAAGCTCGGTCTGCGCAAGTAATCAAAGGAAATCAAACCGAAGTCGGCGACCGGCTTCGGTTTGTTCTCTTTATCAGCAAAAGAATATCAAGTAAGCAGAGAGCGAAAACAGCGTTTGCAAACACGGAAATTGCTTTACGACTCAGGCTCCCTCCGTGAGGGAGCTGGCACGCGAAGCGTGACTGAGGGAGTTTTTGCAAAGCAGACTCCTTCCGTCGCCATTCGGCGACACCTCCCTCAGAGAGGGAGGCACCGCTTGACCGCATGATGTGAAGCGCTTCCGCAGTTCTTCTCTTTTCACGCTTTTCTCTTACTTTATATAACTACGGCGGCGGGATTAGCAGTTAAATAGACCGCCCGACAGGCGTCGGACGGCGTGTTTAAGTGCTAAACCCAAAGTCCGCCGAAAAAATATTTTTTGGAGGATATGCAAATGTTTGAAAACTACAGGGTTTTTGAGTACACCCTCGCAGGCAGACCGCTCGTCATCGAGACCGGCAAGCTCGCAGGGCTTGCCAACGGCTCCTGCCTCGTCCGCTACGGCGAAACCGTCGTTCTCGCCTGCGCGACCGCGTCCGAAAAGCCCCGCGACGGCATCGACTTTCTGCCGCTGTCGGTCGACTTTGAGGAGAGAATGTACGCGGCGGGCAAGATTCCCGGCGGCTTTCTCAGAAGAGAGGGACGCCCGGGTGAAAAGGCGATTCTGACCTCGCGCGTCATCGACCGCCCGATTCGTCCGCTGTTCCCGAAGGACCTGCGCAACGACGTTGCCATCACGCTGACCGTCATGGCGGTCGACCCCGACTGCTCGCATGAAATCGCCGGCATGATCGGCGCATCGATTGCGCTCTCGATTTCGGATATTCCGTGGAACGGACCGATTGGCGGCGTGTTTGTCGGCATGGTCGACGGCAAGCCGGTCATCAACCCCACCAAGGCACAGCGCGACGTCAGCACGCTCGAGCTGACCGTGGCGGCGACGATGCAGAAGATTGTCATGATCGAGGCGGGCGCAAAGGAAGTGCCCGACGACGATATGTTTAATGCGATCATGCTCGCGCATGAGGAAATCAAGGGTCTGCTCGGCTTCATCAACGGCATCGTTGCCGAAATCGGCAAGCCGAAGTTCTCCTACCCCTCCTGCGAGCTGGATCACGATATGTTCGACGAGGTCTTCGCGTTCTGCGAAAAGGATTTGATGACCGCGCTCGACACCGACGACAAGAACGTGCGCGACGCGCGCATGGTGCCGATTCAGGACGCTATCGTCGAGCACTTCTCCGAGAAGTACCCCGAAATCGGCTCGATTATGGGCGAGCTGGTCTACAAGATGCAGAAAAAGATCGTCCGCCGCTGGCTGCTCGAGGACGGCAAGCGCGTTGACGGTCGCCGTCTCGACGAAATCCGCCCGCTGGCTGCCGAGGTCGGTCTGATTCACCGTGTACACGGCAGCGGTCTCTTCACCCGCGGTCAGACACAGGTACTCACGATTGCCACGCTCGGCTCGATGGACGACAAGCAGGAGCTGGACGGCATCGACGACCAGGTTGAAAAGCGCTATATGCACCACTACAATATGCCCGGCTACTCCACGGGCGAGGCAAAGCCGACGAGAAGCCCCGGACGCCGCGAAATCGGTCACGGTGCGCTTGCCGAGCGTTCGCTTATCCCGGTTCTTCCCTCGGTTGAGGAATTCCCCTACGCCATCCGCTGCGTCTCCGAGGTTGTCTCCTCCAACGGCTCGACCTCACAGGCGTCGGTCTGCGGCTCGACGCTTGCCCTGATGGACGCGGGCGTACCGATCAAGGCACCGGTCGCCGGCATCTCCTGCGGTCTGATTACCGAGGGCGAGCGCTGGATGACCATGATTGACATTCAGGGTCTCGAGGACTTCTACGGCGACATGGACTTCAAGGTCGCCGGCACGCACAAGGGTATCACCTCGATTCAGATGGACCTCAAGATCGACGGTCTGACGCCCGAAATCATCAAGGAAGCGCTCGCTGTCACCCACAAGGGCAGAGACTATATCATCGACGAGATTCTGCTCAAGGCGATTGACAAGCCGAGAGCCGACGTCTCCGAGTACGCGCCCAAGATGATTACCATGAAGATTAACGTCGACAAGATTCGCGACGTCATCGGCACGGGCGGCAAGGTCATTCAGAAGATTGTTGCCGACACCGGCGCGAAGATTGACATCGAGGAGGACGGCAGCGTCTACATCTCCGCCGTCAACCGCGACGACGCTTACGCCGCGCAGGAGATTATCGCAGGCATCGTCTTTGAGCCTACGGTCGGTGCGATTTACACCGGCAAGGTCACGCGCATTATCCCGATCGGCGCATTCGTCGAGTTTGCCCCCGGCAAGGAGGGCATGGTCCACATCTCCAAGATTGCCAAGGAGCGCATCGAGAAGGTCGAGGACCGTCTCGAGGTCGGTCAGACCGTCAAGGTCAAGTACCTCGGCACCGACGAGAAGAACCGCATGAACCTCTCGATGAAGGACGTCGAGCAGTAAATCACGCAAAAACCGACGCGCCGCGGCGCGTCGGTTTTTTACAAGAAAGGAACGGTCATGTCAAAGAAAATTCTGATTTTATCCTCAAGTCCCCGCAAAAACAGCAATTCCGCAGCGCTGGCGGAAGCGTTTGCGGCGGGTGCGCACGAAGCGGGCAACACCGTCGAAACGGTCGAGCTGCGTGATAAAACGCTGTGCTTCTGCCGCGGCTGCCTTGCCTGCCAAAAGACCGGACGCTGCGTCATCGACGACGATGTGCGCGGCATTCTGCCGAAGATGCACGACGCCGACGTGCTCGTCTTTGCAAGCCCGATTTACTACTACGAAATGTGCGGTCAGCTTAAAACCCTGCTCGACCGCTCAAACCCGCTGTACGGCTCGGACTACGCCTTCACCGACGTGTACTTTCTCTCTGCCGCCGCAGATGACGGCGAGGGCGTCGACGAGCGCGCCCTTACGGGACTCGGCGGCTGGATTGCCTGCTTCGAGCGCGCGCGCCTCGCCGGCAGCGTCTTTGCGGGCGGCGTGTCCGCCCCCGGCGAAATCAAGGGGCACCCCGCGCTCGAAAAGGCACGGGAAATGGGCAGACGCGCATAGCCCCCGCAACAAAAAGACAAGTCCGTAAAAAATCCCGAAAAGCCTTGCAAATACAAGGTTTTTCGGGGTTTTTCGTTTGCCGCGGCGCAAAAATTCCCAACAAAAAGCATGAAAACGCACTGCTTTTTGTTGTTTCCATTTGTCTTTATCTGTGATATAATCTCTTTACCGTTGACTTTTCCTATGAAAAACCGCATAATGAAAGTGAAAAATCAGATTTTGTTTTGTGAGAAATGCCTTATCCTTGCAAAACAAACCCGGAGGATAAAATGTTGCTTTTCGGAAAGTTGCGGGAGGAGTATCGCCTGCTTGATGCGGGCGAGGGCGAGGCTTTTGCCGCTCTGCTGTCCCCCGCCGTTCAAACCGCGGACCGCGATGCCGTATCGCTGACCGAAACCGCGCCGAACATCTGCGAGGGCTTCGGCTTTCGCACAGAGGACGCGGTGCGCGACTGCGGCGACGGACTCTTTGAGGTGACCCGCCGCGTGCGAAATACCGCCGCCGCGCCGCAGAGCGTCCAACTGATAACCACCCTGCGCGACGCCTTTGTGCGCACGCACTGGCTGATTCCCTGCGTCAACTACAACGGCAACGAATACGGCGAGGGCGACTACCCGCACGGCTTTGCGCGGGACGGCGAGCCGTGGGTCTTTGCCTACGACCGCACGGGAATCCCGTCCTGCTCGCTCTCCGAGGACGAAAGCCGCGCCGTCGCGCTCTTCGCCTCCGACCGCGACGAAACCTCGCTCACCTCGTCGGTTTCGGTCACCGAAAACGCGGACGGCAGTCTCGACCACAAAATTTTCTATCCTTATATAGAAGCGCCCTATTCCTACACCAACACGAACACTCTCTCCCCGCGCTATGACAGTTTTCTCGACTTTGCGCCGAACGAAGAAAAAATCTTTACCTTTTACGTCTTTCTCGGCAAGCCGAAATGGAAGAACTTCGGCACGGCGGCACTGCTCGACCGTGTCTGCGACCTCTTTCCGCTCGACCTTGCGCCGACCGTAATGCCCGAAAAACTGTGGGAGGTCGGCATTGCCTACATCGAGACGCTTGAGCGTGCATACGAGGGTAAGCGGCTGTTCGCCCTCGCGCGGCGCGCCGACTTCGGTGCACCCGAATTTTTGCCCGCACCCGCAAGCTTTGAAATCGGCTGGGCGGGTCAGGGCGCGCTGAACAGCCAGCTCTTCATTCTCGAATACATACGCACGAACAACCGAAAATACCTTGTCGCCGCGCTCGACAACCTCGACGCATGGGCGGAAAAGCAGGACGAAAACGGGCTGTTTCTCGCCCACTACGAATGGTATCCGAAGCCGGGCGAAGCGCCGTGGCGTCCCGCCGTCAGCGACTCGAAAATCATCGCCAATTTCCATGTGCAGGGCGGCATCGAAAACAAGGGCAAGGGCTGGTATCCCGAGGTCTGCAACCTCGGTTGGGGCGCGGCTTCCTTTGCGCGGTGCTACGCGCTGCTGCGCAAAATCGGTATCGACAAGCCCGCCTACCTGACCTTTGCAAGGCGCACCTGCGACTTCTTCCTCGCGCATTATAACGACGAGGTCGGATTCGGCAAGTCCTTCCGCTTTGACGGCTCGTCCTTTGACGACACCGGCACCATCGGCGCGTTTGCCCTGCCCGCGCTGCTTGCGGTGTGGCGCGTCACGGGCGAGACGAAATACCTCGACGGTGCCAAGCGCGGACTCGACTTCTATATGCGCCGCGACGTCGACGCCTTTGCCTGCACGGCGGGCGCGATCGACTGCGCCTGCGTGGATAAGGAAACCGTCTATCCGCTGCTGCTTGTCGCGCTCGACCTCTACGACGAGACAGGTGAAGCCAAGTACCTCGAAGCTGCGGAGAAATGCGGCTATTATTTCTTCTCGTGGGCGTATCACTACGACGCGCTCTATCCGCCGACCTCCGACTTCGCCCGCTACGGCTATCACACCAAGGGCGGCACGGCAGTCTCGGCACAGCATCACGCCATCGACTCATGGGGTTCGCTCTTCGTGCCCGAATTTGAGCGCCTGTACCGCGCGACCGGCGACAAGCGCTGGCGCGACCGTGCGCGGGCACTCTGGCACAACGCCACGCTCTGCATCGCGCTCGACGACGACACGGTCATCAACGGCACGCGCCGCCCGAAGGGCGGGCAGAACGAAGCCTTCTTCGGCTGCCGCTGGACGCGCTACCGCCCCGTTGAGGAGCGCGGTCACTTCAACAACTGGCTGATTTCCTGGGTCAACGCCTACCGTCTGTACACGATTCACAAGCTCGGCTTCGACGCCGAAGCGATTCGATAAACAAGGAGTTTCTATGTCTCTTTTCAAGCCCTACCATACCGAACTCGACGCGATTCATATCGGCTGCGAAAAGCCGCACGCCTATTTTATTCCCTATGAAAGCCGCGAGGGTGCGCTTCGCGGCGAGCGTGCGCAGAGCGCGTTTCTGAAAACGCTCTGCGGCAAGTGGGATTTCCGCTTCTTTGATTCCCCAAGTAAGATAGAAGCGCTCGACATTGCCGACTTTGACGCGATGCCCGCCGACAAAATCGACGTGCCCCGCTCGTGGGAGAACACCCTGCGCTACGATACGCCGAACTACACCAACACCGAATATCCCTTTCCCTGCGAGCCGCCGCGCGTTCCCGAAAAGAATCCCTGCGCACTCTACAGCCGCGACTTTACGCTCGACGCGGGACAGCTTCGCGGCAAGGATGCGATTCTCACCTTCGAGGGCGTGTCCTCCTGCTTCTATGTCTGGGTCAACGATGCCTTCGTCGGCTACAGCGAGGTCTCGCACTGCACGAGCGAATTCAACATCACAAGCCGCCTTTCGGCGGGGAAGAACACGATTAAAGTCCTCGTCCTCAAATTCTGCGCCGCCTCCTACCTCGAGGACCAGGATATGTTCCGCGCGGCGGGCATCTTCCGCGAGGTCTATCTGCTTTTCCGCGACAAGCGGCGCATCACCGATTTGTTTGTCAGGTGCGCGCTTGCCGACGACTTTTCCGAAGCCGTCTTCACCGTGACCTTTACGGGAACGCTCCTGAAGAACGCGACCGCGCGTCTGCTCGCCGCCGACGGCAGCGACACGGGCGCATCTGCACTCCGCACCGGCAAGACCGTCACCTTTACGCTGCCCGACCCGCTGCTCTGGTCGAGCGAAACCCCGAATCTCTACACGGTCTATCTCGAAAACGGGCATGAGCATATCGCCGTCCGCGTCGGCGCACGGAAAATCGAGGTGCGCGACCGCGTCGTTTACATCAACGGGCGCAAGGTCAAAGCGCGCGGCGTCAACCGCCACGACAGCGACCCCGTCCTCGGCTACGCGACGCCGGTCGAACACATGCTGCGCGACCTCGCGATCCTCAAGCAGAACAACGTCAACATGATCCGCACCAGCCACTACCCGAACGACCCGCGCTTCCCCGAGCTGTGCGACAAATACGGCTTCTACCTCGTCGACGAGGCAGACCTTGAGACGCACGGCTTCAACTACATCGAAAAATACGGTTGGGACTACTTATCCGACGACCCCGCGTGGG
This sequence comes from Clostridiales bacterium, assembly GCA_004554105.1. Lineage (GTDB taxonomy): Bacteria > Bacillota > Clostridia > Oscillospirales > CAG-272 > UMGS902. The sequence goes on from SFNW01000011.1 coordinate 16,069, forward strand.
GCGCGAAATACCTTGACCGCGCGGTGCGCCTTGTCGAGCGCGACAAAAACCACCCCTCGGTCATTGTTTGGTCGCTCGGCAACGAATCGGGACTCGGCTGCAATCTCGTCAAGATGTCGAGGTGGATTCGCCGCCGCGACGACTCGCGCCTGCTCCACTACGAGGGTGCGAACAGCGATTACCTCGCCAAGCACAAAGACCGCCGCGACCTTCGCGGCATCGTCAACACCGAAAGCTACATGTACGCGCCCGTCCCCAAGCTCAAAGCCTATCTCGCAAGCGAAAGCGCGGCGTATCCGCTCTTCCTCTGCGAATACTGCCACGCAATGGGCAACGGCCCCGGCGACCTTGCGCCGTACACCGACGCGATTCTCGAGGACGACCGCTTCTTCGGCGGCTGTATCTGGGAATACTGCGACCACGCCGCACTGCTCGAGCCCGACGCGCTCCACCCGAAATACGGCTACGGCGGCAGCTTCGGCGACACGCCGAACGCGGGCAACTTCTGCATGGACGGCTTGGTCTACCCCGACCGCCGTCTGCATACGGGTATGCTCGAGGTGCGCGAAGCGTATAAACCCTTCCGCATCGAGCCTGTCGACAAGGCGGCGGGCGTCTTCCGCCTGCGCAATCTGCGAAACTTCACCGACACCTCGGACATCTCGCTGTTCTGGCGTATCGAGGTCGACGGGCTTGTGACCGACTCAGGGTTGCTCGACGGCTTCACCGTCCCGCCCGAAAAGCAAGCCGACTTTGCGATTCCCCTGCCCGCTCCCCTGCCCGCCGGCGCGGTCACGGCAGTCTTTGAAATCCGCACCAAAACCGCGGGTGCGCTCGTCCCCGCAAACCATCTTGTCGGGCAGACGCAGTTTGTTCTGCGGGACGACGTGGCGCTGCCGAAGCCCGCGCGCGCCGCGCGTGCGCCGCTCTGCACCGAGGACGGCGAAAGCGTCTGCGTCCGCGTCGGCGAGACTGCCTATACCTTCGACCGTGCAAGCGGAATGCTCTGCCGCATTGAGTCGAATGGCGGCACCCTGCTCGACCGCCCGATTTCGCTTGCGCTTGACCGTGCGCCGATGGACAACGACCGCTATATCAAGGTCAAATGGAATCTGCTCGGCATCGAAGCCGCCGAAACGGTCTGCGAGGGCTTTTGCATCGTCTCGCAGAGCAAAAACCGCGCCGTCCTCGCGGCAAAACTGCTGTGCAGTGCCAAGGGACAGCCGCTGCTTCGCGCCAAACTGACTTACACCGTGCGCGCGGACGGCAGTATCGGCTTCGACCTCGACGCACGCATTCCCGACCGCGGCATTCGCTACTACCCGCGGCTCGGTATCTGCTTCCCGCTCGTCGGCGAGCTTGAAAACCTGCGCTACTTCGGCTACGGTCCGCAGGAAAGCTACATTGACAAACGCCTTGCGGCGCGGCTCGGCGCGTTCCGCACGACCGTCACCGCAAATCACGAGCCCTATCTGCGCCCGCAGGAAAACGGCGCACATTTCGGCACGTCCTACGCCGCGCTGACAAACGCGGCGGGCGCGGGACTGGTTGTCACAAAGCAAAGTGCGTCCTTCTCCTTTAACGCCTCGCATTTTTCGGTCGCCGCACTGCGCGGCGCCGCCTACGAGCATGACCTCGTCCCCGAGTCCGTGACCTATCTCACGGTAGACCTTTGGCAGAGCGGCTGCGGCTCCAACTCCTGCGGTCCCGTCCTCGACGAAGCCTATCAGCTCAAGGCGGGCAAGCACCGGTTCGCCTTTTCGCTCGCCCCCTGCTTCGCAAACGAGCTGCCGCTTTCGCAAACCGACTGAAAAGCATTCGGCGCTTTTGTGAATCATGACCAAAACGGCGAAAAACTTCTAACTTTTTGTCCGATTGTCCCCTGCAAATTGTCTTGTTTGCACCCGCTTCCCGCGCTACAATAGAATCGGAGCATAAGTCCGAAGAAAGGTAGGTGATCCCATGCTTCGGGAAGAATATAAACTAAGCGGCGAGCGGCTGCCCGGGCTGAATCCGGTCGCCTACGGGCAGGAAAAATGCGCACCCGGCTTCCGCGTCGATGTGCCGCGCCCGTACTGGCTGCTGCATTTCGTGCTGTCGGGCAAGGGGCACTTCTCGACGGGAAGCGCGACCTACGAGGTACACCCCTCGCAGATTTTTGTCATTCGCCCGCATCAGACGCACGTCTATACCGCCGACGAAAAAGACCCGTGGCACTATCTTTGGGTCTGCTTTGACAGCGACATCGACCTCTCCGAGCTGCTCGACGTCGACGTCATCACCGCGCCCGCCTGCGGCAGCATCTTTTCCGCCTGCCTCGAGGCAACGGGGCTCGACAGCGGCAAGCGCGAATTTCTCTCGGGCAAACTGTGGGAGCTTGTCAGCGCCCTGCGCCGCCTGCGCGAGGGCAGTGCCGAGCGGCTCAGCCCCTATGTCGTCGGCGCAAAGCGCTATATCGAGCAAAACTACATGAAAGGCATCAAGGTGACCGACATCGCGCGGGCACTGAATCTTGACCGCAGCTATTTCAGCACGGTCTTCCGACGCGAAACCGGCATGTCCCCGCAGCAATATCTTGCCGAATACCGGCTTGAACGCGCCGCGCACCGTCTTGTCGCCGAGGGCGACTCGGTTGCATCGGCGGCGTATCTGTCGGGCTACGGCGACATCGTCAATTTTTCCAGACGCTTCAAGGCGCATTTCGGCACCGCGCCGAGCAAATACCGCGAAATGATTCTGCAGCACGAGGAAAACGGCCACGCGCAGCGGAAATAACCCAACCGAAGCACAAACTTTTGATATATTCTGTGAAAGAGAGAAAGGAAAACGCTATGAAAAACCGCAAGAAACTTTTGGCGGCGGCTCTTGCCGCGGTAACGCTCTCGGCGACGTTTCTGTCGTGCGGCGAGCCGAACACACCCGCGACAACGACCGAGCCGCCCGCGACGAGCGACACGACCGAAGTAACCGAAGCCGAATTCGTCCCGACCGGCGAAAAATACGGCGGTGAATTTACGATTCTCGTCTCGGGCAAAACACCGAACAGCAACTTCGCGTTCAAGACCTTTGACGAGACAGACACCGACCGCTCAACCCTTGACGAAGCCGTCTACCGCCGCATGAAGACCGTCGAGGAGCTGTACGGCATCAAGTTCAACATCATCGAGGACATGGGCGGCGAAAATCAGGCGTACACCAAGCTGCTGACGGCGGCAACCGCCGCAAACAACGACTACGACGCCGCAGTCGTCGCCGCCTACGACGCCGTTCCGCTTGCCTCCGCCTCCGCGCTCTGCGAGCTCGGCGGCGTCGAAACCATTCATCTCGATAAAGACCGTTGGGACCAAAGAGCAAACGAGGATCTGAAGATTCGCGGACTGATGTACTTCTCGACCGGCGACATCGACTTCTGGGACGATATGCAGCAGAACGTCGTCGCGTTCAACAAGCAGGTCAAGCGCGACCTCAACATCGAGGACGACTTCTATGAGATTGTCGCGGACGGCAAGTGGTCGCTCGACAAACTCGCCGAATACGCAAAACTCGCGACCGAGGACTTAAACTCGGACAGCGTGATGGATATGTCCGACAAGTTCGGCATCATCACCTGGGACGACTCGATTTACGCGGTCTTTGAGGGCAGCGGCGAGCGCGTCGTCACCGCCGCCGCCGACGGCTCGCTCGAACTGACGCTGACCGGCAGCGAACGCATCGTCGACGTGCTTTCGAAATACACCGACATCTGCTTCGGCGGCGACGCCATCAACTATCAGCGCAGCCCCAACACCTCGCAGCAGGCAATCGAAATGTTCTCGGGCAACCGCGCGCTCTTCATTCTCGGCAGACTCCAGTCGCTCGACAACTACCGTAACATGGACACCGACTACGGCATTCTGCCCTACCCGAAGTATGAGGAGGCGCAGAGCGACTACCACACCGCCGCATCGCCCTACCACATGACCTTCTTCTGCATTCCGGCAAGCGCCGCCGACCCCGAAAAGTCGGGCGCGGTGCTTGACGCGCTCGCCTATTACGGCAGCGAGCTGCTGACCCCCGCATACTACGAAAAGACGCTGACCGGTCAGTATTTCCGCGATGAGGACAGTGCCGCAACGCTGGAACTGATGGCGTCGACCCGCGCCTACGACATCGGGCTTTATGTTCAGCCCGCCAACATCAACAAGCAACTCATCTTCCTGTTCCGCGAAGGCTCGAAATCCTTCGCCTCCACCTTCGACAGCTACGCCGACGCCGCAAAGAAGGCACTTGAAACGCTCGATATGACCTTTGCACTCGCGGCGGAAGAACGAAACGCCGAAAAATAAGCGCATTTCCCCTGTTTGTCTGTATGAAACCAAGCGCGCGCTCCGCCGCGCATCAAGAAAGGAAGGCTTCCCTATGAAAAACATTCGTGTACTGATTCTTTCGCTCTGCATGATGCTTGCACTCTGCCTGTTTGCATTTGCAGCCTCAGCCGCAGACGTCGTCTATGTCAAGGACGGCGGAAACGGCAACGGCTCGAGCGCAGACGCCGCATTCGGCGACCTCGCCGACGCGATGGCGGCACTGAAAAACGGCGGTACGATCGTCCTCGCGGGCGACTGCTCGGTCGAAAAATCCGCAAACTTCGATTCCGCAGCCAAGGCGTTCACTGCGCCCGCGACCAACGGCACGGTCATCATCACGTCCTCCGATAACGGAAAAAACACCGGCGCAAGACTGATTTTCCCCGACGCCGCGCGCTTCTTCTGCACCGGCAACACGACCTTTGAGAACATCACCTTCTACAATGCAAATAACAAGACGCTTGTCATGGCGGGCAGATTCTTTGAGCTGACCTTCGGCAAGGGCGTCGTCATGTCGAATATCGAGGTCCACGTCGTCGGCGGCATGGAGCATACCAACGCCATCGTTTCGGTGCCCGACGACGACTATTCCAAGGACGCGCACCTCACTCTGCTCTCCGGTAAATACGCCGAGGTCACGGGTCTCGGCAGAAACACCGGCAAAGCGGCGGGCGGCAGAGCCGATTACTCCGGCACGGCATACATCACGATCGGCGGCGACGCAACGGTTGACAAGGTCTTCGGCGCATTCCGCTGGGGCTCCAAGACGCAGACCTCCGGCAATGTCAACATCACGCTTGACGGCGGCGCAGTCACCAACTTTGTTACCGGCTGCGGCTCCGAAAAAATCACCTACACCTGCGATGTAACGATTACGCTCACCGAAAACTTCCTGCCCGGCAACTACATTACCGCCGTGACGCCCGGTTGGTCGACCGCAAACGTCTGGCACGGGATTACGGGCGGCCCCGCCTACGGCAAGGACTATGTCAACTACGGCACGGCCACGCTTGACCTCTCGCGCGCCCAAAACGTGAAGGACGGCTGGCTTGAAAAATGCGTCAACCTCGATTCCTTTGACACGGTGATTCCCTTCGACCCCTCCAAAGTACCCGAGGACAGCGGCTCGCAGGAAACCGAGTCGAAGTTCAAGGCGACCCGCAGCTATGCGGAGCAGTTTACCGACGTCACGACGGCGCACTGGTTCCACCCCTATGTCAAGACCGCGTATGAATACGCGCTGGCAAACGGCACTTCGGCAAGCAAGTTCTCGCCCGACGACAAATTCACTGTCGCGCAGGCACTGACTGCGGCGGCAAACATTCACACCGCCTACACCGGAAACACCGTCCGCGCGGCGGCAGCGGGCGAAGCGTGGTATACCCCCTATGTCGAATACTGCGTCGAAAACGGCATTATCTATGCAAATCAGTTCTCCGACCTGAACAAGAACATCTCCCGCGGCGACATGGCAATCGTCTTTGCCAACATCCTCCCCGACGAGGAGTATGAGGCGGTCCGCAGCGGCAAGCTGCCCGACGTCGGCGCGGCACTCCCGTCCTACGTCTCGATCATGCGGCTCTACAATGCGGGCATCGTCGGCGGCGACGCCGGCACCGGAAACTTCCGCCCGAACGACGAAATTTCGCGTGCCGAGGCCTGCGTCATCTTCACGCGCATCGCAGCGCCCGAATTCCGTCAGAAATAAGAAATGATTCAGACGAAAAAGCAAGCTTTTTCGACCGGTGTTACCCCCTTTTAAGGAAAGGACTTAACCTATGAAACAATCCCGCACTCTGTGCCTCGGCCTGCTGCTGCTCTGCGCACTGCTCGCCGCGGCGGCGCTGACCTTCGCCGCGGGCGCGGCGGAAAACGTCGTCTACATCAGCGATTACGGCGACAACGCAAATTCGGGGCTTTCCGCCGACGCGCCCGTGCAGACGATGAACCAAGCGTTCAAAAAGCTCGGCGCGGCAGGCGGCACCGTCGTCATCTGCGATACGGTGACCGTCACCGAAGCCGTGGCGACCTTCCCCGAGCGCGACAGTCTCATCACCTTCACCAGCCTGCACGGCGGCGTCAATTACAAAGCCAAGGCGGCAAGCCTCATTCTGCAAAGCGACGTCTTTCTCGGCGGTCCGACGAAGTTTGAAAACCTCCGCATCTCCTCGTCAAACGGCGTCGACATCTTCTGCCGCGGCAATGATTTGACGCTCGGCTTCGGCATCGAAAACATCTATTCGAGCAACCCCGTCGCCATCTGGGGCGGCACAAACTGCGCCCTCTCCGGAACGACGGCGATCTCCGCGCGCTACTTCGGCTACACAATCGAGATTGACAGCGGTACATGGTGGTATGTCCGCGGCGGCTCGATTCGCACGGGCGAAGGGCAGGCGGTCGGCACCGTCGGCGACGTGACTATCATCATCAACGGCGGTACAATCACCTCGACCACGACAGACCCCGCAAAGAACGGCATCATCGCGGTTGCGGGCTTTGACGCGCTCGACGGCGACGCCAACATCATCATCAACGGCGGTACGATCAACTGCTCGGTCATGGGACTCGGCCGCCCGGGTACCAACGCGACCTCGTCGGGCAACGCCTACTGCGAGGGCAACGTCAACATCACGATCAACGGCGGCAATTTCCGCGCGGGTACAACGGTCGGCGCAGTCCATGACACGGTTGCAAGCTATGTCGGCGGCGACTTTACGCTCACCGTCACGGGCGGCAACTTTGCGGACGGCTTCAAGGGCTTCAACGCCGAATGCGTCCGCGGCAACGCGACTTACGACATCGCCGATTCTATCAACCTGCCTACTGTCGGCTTTGACAAGGTCGTCTATGTCAGCGACGCAGGCAACGACGCAAACGACGGACAGAGTGCGAAAACCGCGCTGAAAACCCTGACCGCCGCCGCAAAGGCGGTCGGTGAGGACGGCGGCGTCATCGTCGTCTGCGGCAATCTCACGGTAGCAAGCGAAACCCTCCCCGCACACGAAAAGAGCCTCCGCATCACCGGCAGCCATGTCGGACAAAGCTATAACAGCGTGCTGACCGTCACCGGCAAGGTCACCTTCGGCGGCGAGACACGCATTGAAAACCTCACGCTTGCCGGAAACGGCAGACTCTCGGGCGGCGGACACGACCTCACGGTTGACGAAGGCGTAAAGGGCGGCAGCCTGTCGCTTGACGGCGGCAGCGGCAGCGTCTCGCACGGCGTCACGGTCAAATCCGGCAGCTTTGCCAATGTCAGCGGCGGCAGCGTGTCGGACGGCGACGCCGCAACCTACGTTATCCTCGAGGGCGGCAGCGTCGGCACGGTTTACGGCGGCGGCGCGGGAACGGTCGGCAGCAGCACCGTCTCGGTCCGCGGCGGCAGCGTGACCTCGGGCGTCTACGCCACCGAGGCAGGCACGGCGGGCGACGGCGGCATCGAACTGCGCGGCGGCAGCGTCGCGGGTATTGTCGCGGCGGCGAAGTCCGGCAAAATTGCGGGCAGCTACGCCGCGCTGAATAAGGGCGCGACCGTCACGGCGCAGATGCGCACCGACGGCTATGCAAGCGAATTTCTCCCCGAGGCGACGGTTTACGTCAAGGACGGCTCCTCGGGCGCGGGCTACAGCCCCGAAACCGCGGTCGGCGACCTCGTCGACGCGGTCAAAAAGCTGCCGGGCGGCGGTACAATCGTCGTCTGCGGCACGCTGACGCTTGAAAGCGGCAAAACGCTTCGTGCACTGCCCGACAAACTGACGATTACCTCAAACTACGGCGGCGTCGACTACCGTCTGACCGACGGCGCCTGCATCAAGCTCTACAAATCCATTTCACTCGCCTCCGAAACCGAGCTGCGCGACCTCACGGTCATCGCGGCGGCGAACGGCACCTACATTTCCGCCGAGGGCAATGCACTCACGGTGGGCAAGGGCGTCGAATGCAGACTCTACCCCGACAGCCGCGTGGAGGACTATCCCGCGCTTGTCGGCGGCTCGTTCTCGATTTCGCCCGCACTGCAAAAGAGCGTCACGCTGAATGTTTACAGCGGCACCTGGGGCAGCGTCACGGCGGGTCAGTACTCGACCGACGCGGCGAGCGCCGCATCGCGCACCGCGACGGGTGACCTCGTGCTGAACGTCTACGGCGGCAGATTCACCGACGACTGCTTCGTCGCCGGCAGAAACCTGCTCAACGGCAACGCAACGCTGAACGCCTACGGCGGAGAATTTGCCTGCTCGGTCTTCGGCATTGCGGCAGGCTCGACCGTCACCGGCAATGTGACCGTCAACGCGGCGGGCGCGTCCTTTGAGGGCGACCTGCTCGCAGGGCAAGACAATACCGCCGTACTGAACGGCAGCTACACGCTGAATGTCACGACCGCAAACCTCGACCGCGTCGGCATGGTCAAGGGCGCAAAGACGCTCGGCGGCACGCACACTTCAAAGCTCGTCACCCCCGAGGGGCTTGACCTCGACGCCGAAATGACCGGCACGGTGTCCTATCAGAACCCCATTGCGGGCTTTGCAGACCCCTCGGTCGTCTACGCGGACGGCTGGTACTACTACACCTACGCCAACAGCTACGCGGGCAAGCCCGGACTGTACATGGCAAAGGCGGCAAACCTCTGCGATATCGGCAAGGTCGAGCCCGTGCTGATCTGGAGTCAGGCACTCACGGGTCAGGCGGCGGATATGGAGGCACTCTGGGCGCCCCAGCTCTATAAGCTGAACGGCAAATGGTACATCTACGCGGCGTGCCAGTTCCCGAGCAAGTTCGGCAGCAATGCCGATTTGAAAAACCGTCTCCCCTATGTCTGGATTGCCGACACCGACGACCCGATTGGCAGCTACACCTTCTTCGGCTGCATGGAAAACGTCGATACCGAGGCGTATTCCTACCTCTCGCCGCGACTGATTGAGCATGACGGCAATCTCTATATGTTCTGCAGCGGCTTCTTCCGTGCCGAGGACGGGCAAAACGGCACGCACATTCAGCGTATGCGCGTCTGCCGCCTTGATTCCCCGACGAAAATGGCGACGAAGCAGATCGTCATTTCCACGCCCGAATACAGCTGGGAGGCGGGCATCATGGAAGGT
>SFNW01000012.1 GCA_004554105.1 Clostridiales bacterium
CGTCGAGCGCGTTTTTTGCCGCGCTTGCAGTCGGGGCTGTCGTCGGCTGGGGTTGCCTTGCCCTGCTCGAGCCGCTTCTGCGCCTGCTCCGCTGCACCGATACGATGATGCCGCACGCGATTCCCTACGCCAAATACATTCTGCTTGCCGCGCCGATCAGCTGCGCCTCGTTTGTCCTCAGCAACACGCTGCGTGCAGAGGGTGAATCGCGAATCGCCATGTGGGGACTCGGCGCGGGCAATATTCTGAACCTTGCGCTTGACCCGCTGCTGATTTTTTACTTCGGCATGGGGGCGGGCGGCGCGGCGCTTGCCACGGCAATCAGCCAGTGCGTCAGCTTTGTCGCCCTGCTTCTGATTTTTCTCGCGGGTAAATCCATTGTCCGCCTTGACATTCGCTGCGTCAGCCGCAGTGCAAACGATTATCTGCTGATTGTGACAAACGGGCTGCCTACGCTCTGCCGACAGGGACTCGGCAGTCTCGCCTCCGCCGTGCTGAATATTCAAGCCGTGGTCTACGGCGACGCCGCCGTTTCCGCCATCACGATTGCAAATAAGGTCTACGTCTTTGCACGCAGTCTGGTCATCGGCATCGGACAGGGCTTTCAGCCCGTGGCGGGCTACAACTACAGCGCCGGCTATCGCCGCCGCGCGTGGCGCGCGTTTACCTTTTCTTCGCTTGTCGGCACGGTCATCTGCCTTTTGTCCGCCGCCTCGGTTGCCCTTTTCGCCGAGCCGCTGATGGCATGGTTCAGCAAAAACGGCGAGGTCGTGCGCATCGGCGCTGAAATGCTGTACTTCTTTGCCGCGGCACTGCCCTTTCTCGCGGTTTCGACCTATGTCAATCAACTTTACCAGTGCCTCGGCTACCGCGCGGCGGCAACCTTTCTCGCAAGTTGCCGGCAGGGCATCTTCTTCCTGCCCGCCGTCCTGCTTTTGCCGCTTCGCTTCGGCTGTGCCGGCGTGGAAATGAGCCAAGCCGTTGCGGACTTCATTACGTTCTTGGTTTCCATGCCGTTTTTGGTGTATTTTTATCGCCGCCATGTTGCAGACCAAAGCGACTTACCGTCAAAAATTTAAAAAATGTCGAGAAAAAATCAAAAAATATTCAAATTGCTATTGACAGTCACACCCACGCGTGCTATTATATCTTTGATGAAGTTTTGGTCGATTTCATCATTTTTCCTAAAGGGGGAGACGCTCGGAAACGGGTGTCTCTCTTTTTTGCGTTTATTCATAATAGCAAAAAGCCCTCTGCAGAGGGCTTTTTGCTATTATGAAAGTCAGAGTTTCTTTCTGCAGCCGTCAATCTGAATATTCTGCCCCGAAATGTAGGACGACTCATCGCTTGCGATAAAGCAAATGAGATTGGCGTTCTCATTGTCGGTGCCGGAACGTCCCATGTGGCAGAGGTCGCTCGGCGTATAGGCGTCCATATTCTCGTCCTTAGAAGAGCTGACGCTGCCGGGCGAAACGCAGTTGACAAGAACGCCGTCGTGGATAACCTCTTTTGCCAGCGCCTTGGTCAGAGAAATCAGCGCGCCCTTCGTCGCCGAATAGTGCGACATATTCGCATTGCCGTACACGCCCGCAACCGAGCCGACATTGACGATTCTGCCGTAGTGGTTGGCAATCATCGAGCCGAGCACCGCGCGCGTGCAGTAGACCACGCCCATCACATTGATGTCAATAAACTTCTTCCATTCCTCGATGGATACCTCGATAAACGGCTTCCATGTACGCCAGATTGCCGCATTGTTGACCAGAATGTCGATTTTGCCGAAGCGTTTCAGCGCGTCGGCAGAGACCTCGTTGACCCGCGCTTCATTGCTGACGTCGCATTCGTAGATGGCGACCTCGGTCGTATAGGGTGCGACCTCTTCCTTTACCTTTTCCAGCCGCGCAAAATCCATGTCAAGCAGGACGAGTTTTGCGCCCTCCTTGGCAAATCTGACTGCGCAAGCGCGTCCGATGCCGACCGATGCGCCGGTCACCATGGCGACTTTTCCGTTGAAATTCACTTGATTCCGCCTCCAAACCTTGTCGTTATTTCGCACATGATTATAGCAGGCGGTCTTTGCGCGCGCAATGTTCAAATCGGGAATAAAGCGGCACGATTCTGCCGTTTCTGTCAGTGCTTTTCAGCCTCCCTGTTCATCTCATCGACAAAGGCGGTCGGCTTTGCGGAAAGCTCGACCCACGCCGGACGGAAGCCGCAGCGAATCGCATTGCGCACCGAGCGGATATTCGACCACGCCGCGCAGTAGAACGGCACCTTTCCCGCGCTTAAGATTTCGGCGGCAAGCCGGCTTGTCAGTGCCGAGGAGATTCCCTGTCCGCGGTATGCGGGCAGAACATCAACGCCGATTTGCCACATCTCCGCGCAGTCGGCGGAACACGCCGCAAGCCCGACGAGCTTGCCCCCGTCAAACGCCCCGACCCCGATTCTGTCCAGTTCCCGCCGCTCCTTGCACAGCGCGTTGCTCCATGACGGCGTATACAATTCGGCAAAGTCGGAAGGATACAGCAGTCGCGTCTCATAGGCGCAGTCGGTCACGCACAGCTTGTCAAGGTCGGGCAGGAAATACGCCGCCATAAAGCAGACGCGCAGTCCCTTTTCGCGCAGCGCGTCGTCAAGCACGAGCAGATTCGGCGTTTCAAAGCAATGCACCGCCGAAAACCGCCCGACATAGTCGGCGGCAATCGCCCGATACGGCTCTGCCGCCGTAACAACGACATTGCTCCCGTAGGAGATCAGCGTGCATTCAAGCGGCTGCTTCAAATATTTCCGCGCGTCGGGCGACTCGACCGACGGAACAATCACGTTTTCGCTGCGCAGAAAGTCCTCGGGCGCACAGCCCGCGTCGGTGGCAGACTGCGCGAGGGCAATGCGCCGCACCGCTTCGTTTGTCAGTTTCATGGCTCTCTCCATACTCGTTTTCTCGCCCCATTATAGCACGCACGGACGGCATTTTCCAGTGGTTTTTCCGAATTGACATTCAGCAGCATATCCTCTATAATAGAAAGTCGAGGTGATGCAAGTGAAACGGGAAAAAAAGCGAGGCGAAAAACCGCTGTGGACGCTGTTTTTCTCCATGCTGAAAATCGGTTTGTTCACATTCGGCGGCGGCTACGCCATGCTTGCGTTGTTTGAAGCCGAATTTGTCGCAAGGAAAAAGTGGGTTGCCAAGGACGAGTTTCTCGATATGGTCGCTATTGCGGAATCCACGCCTGGTCCGCTCGCCATCAACGGCGCAACCTATATCGGCTACAAGGTCGCGGGCGTTTTCGGCTCGCTTGCGGCAACCGCGGCGGTCTGCATTCCGTCTTTCGTCATCATTTCAATCATCTCGCTGTTTTTCGACCGTTTTCTCGCCCTGCCCTACGTCGCCTACGCCTTTCAAGGCATTCGCGTCTGCGTCGTTTGGCTGATTCTGTCCGCGGGGCTGAAGCTGTTTTGCGCACTCAAGAAAAACGCGCTGAATGTCGTCCTGCTTGTGACGGTGCTCGGCAGTATGATCGGTTGCTCGCTCTTTGCCGTCGACTTTTCCTCGATTCTCGCGATTCTTCTCTGCGGCGCGGTCGGGCTTTCGGTCTGCCTTCTGTCGCGTCTGCGCGGGAAAGGCGGCGCGAAAAAATGATTTATCTTAAACTTTTCCTCACCTTTTTCGAAATCGGCGCGGTCTCGTTTGGCGGCGGCTACGGCATGATTTCGCTGATTCGTGAAATCGTACTTGCAAATGCGTGGATGACCGAGAATGACTTTGTCAATTTCATCGCCGTGGCGGAATCGACGCCGGGACCGATTGCGGTCAACATGGCAACCTTTATCGGCACTTCGCAGGGCGGCGTGCTCGGCGCACTCGCGGCAACGCTCGGCGTCGTGCTTCCCTCGTTTATCATTATCCTGCTGATTGCCGCGCTCATCGGCAATCTGCTGAAATTCGCGGGTGTACAGGCGTTTTTGTCGGGTGTTCGCCCCTGCATCGTTGCGCTGATTCTCGGCACGGCGGTTACGCTCGGGCTCGGCACGCTGTTCGGGCTTGAAACGCTCGGCGGCGGTCTTGCCGCAGACGGCAAGGCAATCGCAATTTTTGTTCTGCTGTGCGGAGTCGGCTTTGTCTTCAAGCGGCTGCTTAAAAAATCGCCCTCGCCGATTTTGATGATTCTCCTGTCCGCAGGGCTTGGGGTTTTGCTCTATGGCATATAGAAGTGAAAAAGGCTGTACGGAATGTACAGCCTTTTTTAAAAGTCGGAATTCAATAACTGATGTTGCCCAAGATGCCGGCAAGAAAGCTCGAAGCGAAAATCGACAACAGAATCACAAGAACTACGGCGACGAGGACCCAAAGCAGAATCGCGCGTGCATAGTGCTTGATGTTTTCGTTCTGCGGTGCGATTGCGCAAACGATGCAGGCAATCCAGCCTACAAAAGGCAACGAAAGAAGAAGCATCAGCCAAAAAAAAGTGCCGGTGCTGACAACGCCGTAAGGGCCGCCCTGCGGACGCTGCGCCGGCTGCGGAACATACTGCTGCGGTGCATACTGCGTATACTGCTGCTGCGGTGCGGAAGAAGGCTCGTTCGTTTTTGCGCCGCATTCGGTGCAGAATGTCGCGCCGTCGGGCAGCTCTTTGCCGCAATGTGTACAGAATTTTGCCATAACGTTCACCTCGTATGTTTGATTCGGTCATCGACCGTGGGAATGTAATTTCAGTATACTACGTTTTCCGACATTTGTCACGTATTTTTTGTAAAATCATGAAAATCTTGTCGGAGCATTTGCCGCTCGCAGCGTCGCCTACAATCAGACTGTTCCCCATGCCGCCGCTGTTTTTTGGCTTCCTCCGCGGGTTTCTCCGGCGATATAACGCGGAATTTTGCAAGTATTTCATTTGGAAAAACTATTGACTTTTAATTCTAATTGATATATAATCTTAATAAGAACAAGCAAGCAATAAGGAAAATACCACCATGATGAAGCGTAACACCATACAGCGTTCGTTGGTCTTTGAAGCCGTAAACAAGCTGCAATGCCATGCGACCGCAGACGAAATCTACGAAGCGATTGTGAAAGACCATCCGAATATCAGCAGAGCAACAGTATACCGAAATCTGAATCTGCTGTCCGAAGCGGGTGAAATTCGCAAAATGGAAATTCCGGGCGGCGCCGACCGCTTCGACCACCGCTGCCACGATCATTGCCATGTCAAGTGCGAGAAATGCGGTCGCGTCTTTGATGTGGATATAGACTATATTACCGGGCTGGAGAAAAGCATTCGGGACAGCCATGGATTTGCGTTCACCGGCTACGACATCCTTTTTCGGGGAATCTGCCCGGATTGTCAGGCATCATCCGACTGATTGGATGAAATTTTATTCAGTGCGCATACGGGCGCATACATACCCGTAAATATATGATTCAAACAGGAGTACAGTTATGAGAAGCATTACGACATTAGACCTGCAATATGCACACCGTTTCTACGGTTTCAAAGGCGAGGCACAGTATTTACACGGACACACCGGCGTTTTGACCATTGAGGTTGAGGATTCCGTAGAACCCGGCGTAAATATGGTTTTCCCCTGCAATGAAATTCAGAAGACCGCATGGGAAGTGCTGAAAAACTTTGACCATGCTTTAATTCTGCGGGAAGATGACCCCCTGCTGCCCGCAATTCTCGGCGTTTATGAAGCGCAGGGCATCAAAAACGGCGCGCCAACAAATAAAATGAAAGGACCGGCTTTCAAAACCGAGCTGGCAACAGCTTACCCCGATTGCCGTTTGGTCGTGACCAAAGAAACCATGACCGTGGAAGGCATGATTAAGATTGTATACGACCTGCTGAAGGACAAGCTGAATATTGCCAAGCTCACCTTCACCAGCGGCGTCAATGCCGCCTCGCAGGAATATGAGACGAACAAGACCATTGACCGCTGCCCGCTGTGCGGCATTGCCCTGAACGAGAACGGCGTTTGCCCCAAATGCGGGTATAAGAAATAAACCCGCTTTGCCGCAGGCAACACAAATGCGCCTCGGGTCAAATTTCTCTCATACAAAACAAAAACAGACGCCCGATGGGCGTTTTCAAGATGAAGGATTTGACTCGCAAGGCGCTTGCGCAGCCCCCCATGGTGGCTGCGGCCCTGCCTTTTTGCTTCGCCGCCAAAGTCGGGGCGGCGATTTCCTGCGGAAACCGCAAAAACGCCGGTTCTGATGTGCAGAGCATAAAACTGCCTTGGTCGGGCGCGGCTCTGGCTTGCCACCGGCAAGCCATTCACTCCCGCGCCTGTTCAAATCCATCCCGGATGCCAAAACAAAAACAGACGCCCGATGGGCGTTTTCAAGATGAAGGATTTGACTCGCGGCGCCCGAGGCGCCTTGGTCGGGCGCGGCTCTGGCTTGCCACCGGCAAGCCATTCACTCCCGCGCCTGTTCAAATCCCTCCCGGATGCCAAAACAAAAACAGACGCCCGATGGGCGTCTGTTTTTGTTTTGGCTGGGGATGAAGGATTTGAACCCTCACAAACAGAGTCAGAGTCTGTCGTGCTGCCATTACACAAATCCCCAATATTTACTTTAGTTGCTGTTTTCTGCAACGGATATTATTATAGCAGAGGCGTTTTGAATTGTCAAGGGTATTTTCTCAAAAATCGAGGCAAATTATACATTTTTTCGTCGGCTGAATTTTCCGCCGGCAAAAAAGTCCGCCGCTTTTGCGGCGGACTTTTTACAAGCGCTTGATCTTATTTCTTTTTCTTTACGACAATGACGACAACAACCGCAATCACGACGAGTACCGCAACGACGATGCCGATGATCGTACCGACGCCGAGACCGCCCTCGCTTGCAGGCGCTTTATCGGTCGCCGCAGGCGCGGTCGCGCTCGTTGCATCGGTCTTTTCGGTCTTTTCGGCTGCCTTAGCGGTCTCTTCCTGCTTCTCGGTCGTCGCCTCAGGCTCGGTCGTTGCCTCCGGCTCGGTCACAGCCGCGCTGACGTCGCTGCTCTCTGCCGCCGCAGTTGCTTCGCTCTGCTCCGTCTCTGCCGCCGTTGTCGTTTCGGACGTCGCCTCGGTCGTTGCGACCGCGCCGCCGCCGACATAGTTGACGGTATCAAACGCCAAAGCAAGCAGTGCGGAATTCAAGTTTGCCGCTACGTTGAGCGTTGCCGTACCGTCGGTGACAAACTCGGTAATCTTGTCTTCTATCGACTTTTCGGCCTGCGCGATATTACCGCCGTTATAGTTGACGGTCGCATGGCCCATGATGTTGTTGACGCGGAGCTGACCGATTATGCCGCCGTTGACGGTCAGGGTCGCATCGCCGTTAATGCGGCGCGTCGCATCGCCCGCCATCATAATCTGCGAAATCGAGCCGCCGTTGACCGTAATTTCCGCATTGCCCATCGCACTGCCGTTGCAAGAGCCGCCGAGCAGCATATTGATGTTGCCGCCCTCAACCGTAATATGCGATGTGCCGGTGAAAATCGTCGACGACGCGCCGCGGCTGGAACCGCAGACGACGCGGAACGTGCCGCTCTTGACAATCACCTCGGAATCGAGGTCGAGCTTGATGTCCTCATCAAAGGGCGTCTGATAGCCGCCAACGACATACGCCTTATCGGCGGGCGTAGTCAGCCCCTCACCCATAACGACCTTGTTAAACTGCGCGATAATGGCAAAGCCGACACCCGCGCCGTCCTTGAGCGTCATATTCTCAAACGTAGTCGCGCCGGGGCCGCCGAGATAATAGCGGTTGCGCGGATTTCCCGCCAAATCGAGCGTACCGCCCGTGATGACAATGTCGCCCTTATGGGTCGGCTCATAAAACACATCATTTGCGGTGTATGTATCCGTAATCACGATTTTACCGCCGTTTGCAACCTTGTCGATTGCCTCAACAAGGCTTCCGAGCGGAGCGCTCTCGCTCGAGCCGTCGCCCGTGCCGCCGTCGTTGACATAGACAACCGTCTCGGCAGCCGCCGCACCGATAACCATAAGCAGGCACAATACAAGTGCCCCTAACCATGCAGAAAACTTCTTCATAAATATAACCTCCGCAGATTTGTTATATACATTATACACGATTCAAGGTCTTTTGGAGATGTATATTGTTATCATATTTGCACAATATTTTTCACAAAACGATACTCGCAAATGACTTTCCGTATCAGAAAAGTGCAATCATGCGCAAAAAGAGCCGACATTTCGGTCAGCTCTTTTCATACTTTGATTGCATTCGTCTTACAATCGAATTATTTCTTTTTCTTGACGATGACAACAACGACAACTACGATAACAACGAGTACCGCAACGACGATGCCGACGATTGCACCGACACCGAGACCGCCCTCACTTGCGGGTGCGGGTTCGGTCGCTGCGGGCGTGGTTGCGCTCGCTGCGTCGGTCTTTTCGGTCGCATCGGTCTTCTCGGTCGCCTTGGTGGTCTCTTCCTTCTTCTCGGTCGTCGCCTCGGGCTCGGTCGTTGCATCGGGCTCGGTTGCAGCCGCGCTGACATCGCTGCCCTCGGTTACAGCCGGCTTTTCGACCTTTTCGGTCGCACCGGTAACCGCTACGTCCTTAGACGAAGCGGCAGTCGTCGCCTTGGTGACCTCTGCGGGGCTCGTCGTAGCTGCGGGAGCCGTGGTCGCAGCAGCACCGCCGCCGGTGTACTCGACCTTATCGAAGAAGAGCGAGATGAGCTTTACGTTGACGTCGGGCGAAGCGACAAGCGTCGCCGTGCCGTCGACAACAAACTCTTGAACCGCGGCTTCTACCGTCTTTTCCGCCATGGCAATCGAGCCGCCGGTATAGTTAACGGTCGCCGTGCCCATGACGTTGTTAATCGAAAGCAGACCGATTGTACCGCCGGAAATATTGATAACGCTGTTTCCGTTGAGTCGGCGGGTCATATCGCCTGCCGCCTTGAGGTTGTTGATCGTGCCGCCCTTGACGTTGATTTCGGAATTCATCGCATAGCTGCCGTTAATGGCTGCGCCGTACACAGTCGAAATCGTGCCGCCCTCAACCGTGATATGCGAAGTGCCGGTGTATTCCTCGGTGCTTGCGCCGCGGCTGAAGCCCGAAACGGCGTGATATGTACCGCTCTTAATCGTGATGTGCGAGTCGGCGTCGTACTTCGGTGCGTCATACAGGGGACCATTTTCCGCATACTGATAACCGCCGAGAACGTAAACGCCCTTGTCGGGGGTAACGACGCCGTCTCCGAAGGTCAAATCAAAGAACTGACCGACGAACAGCGCGGTTGCGCCCTCGCCGTAGGTGAACGTGATGTTCTCAAAGGTCGTGCCGCCGGGGCCTTCGAGGAACCAGCGGTTGTACTTGCCGTTGGTAAAGACATAGTTGCCGCCGGAAATGACGATGTCGCCCTTGTGCGCAGGCTCGTGGAACTCGTCTGCGCAGGTGTAGGTGTCAACGATAACGACCTTACCGCCGTTTGCAATCTTGTTAATCGCCTCGGTCATGTCGCCGAGCGGAGACGAAGCGCTCGAGCCGTCGCCCGTGCCGCCGTCATTGACGTATACGACGGTCTCCGCCGCAAACGCAGTAACCGCGAGCATCATGCAAACGAGCAGAGCCGCAAAAATACCAATGTGCTTTTTCATGAATGTTTCCTCCAAAATAAATTTCGGTGTATTCATTATACTACATGTTTCACAAATTGTCACGAAAACTTTTTGCGCTTTTTGTGTGGAATTTTTGTATAAAAATTATTTTTTGCACGCCTCAAATTTTGCGTCGGCTTTATCGAAGTATTTTTTCATGACGCGAATCTCTTTGGGGTCGTAGGGACGGAGATTCGGGCGGAACAGCTCATGCTGCCACTGCGTGAAATCGTAGCCCTCTCCCTCGCCTTTTTCCCATCTGCGCCAAATCGCTTCCCAAGGCTCTAAAAGAGCGGCAGATGCGTCTGAATCTTGTTGCCCTGCATTCTGTGCAGCCATTCGGTGTTGAACAGCGGGCGGTTGTAGCGCTCTTTCAGCATATCAATGATGTCGACCGATGTCTGGTAGTCTCTGTAGTCATGGTAGCTGATGACGTCGGACAGCTCCAGCGCGCGCAGTTCCCACGGGCGAATCTCGCGCGACGGGTCGAGCGTCCATGCGCAGGCGGTCAACGGCTGAATCGGGTCATGCGAACGCGCAATCTCGAAGAAGCGCTCCATCCACGGCACGCTCAGCATCTCGCGGCGGCTGTTGCCGATTTCGTTGAAAATGTCCCAGACGATAACGCGCTCGTCCTTCGCGTATTTGCCGACGATCTCGTCGACCATGCGGCAGAAGTCCTCGGCGTATTCGGGCACATCGAGCGGCGACTTGCCGTTCGACGCCAGTACGTCGTGCGGCGAACGCGCCATGCCGCCGTGATAGCCGTAGTCGACGTGCTGCGGACCGAATTCGGGCAGCTTGTAGGTGTCGGCGGGCACCGTGCAGTCGTTGCCGAAGCAAAGCATGACGCCGAGCCCGTTTTCCGCGCAGATTTCGAGATAGGTTTCGAGGTACTGCATAAAGCTGTCGTGCTGACGCCCCCAAACCTCATAGGGTAAAATCGAGCGCACCGCGTTGAAGCCGGTGTCGTGCGCGAGTTTCAGCTCGACGCGGAAGCATTCTTCGATGCGGTCATGCTCAAATTCCTGCCACTGCTCGATACGGTTGACCGCGCCGCAGGAAATGTAGTTGAAGCCGCGAATCCACGGGCGGCTGTTGTACCATTCCCACGCCTTTTCTTCAGACCATTTCTGTCCCATTGTTCTTCCTCCGGTAAAATAGGTAAATAATACGGAGATTGCCGTCGGAGACTTTATACTCCGACGGCTCTCCCAAAGTTTTATTTGCAGAATTCCTCAAACATGGCAACCGAGAAGTTCGTCACATCGAGTGCCTTTGCCTCGGCGATGTGTGCCTTTGCCTCGGCGGTTCTGCCGAGTCCGAGTTCGCCGAATGCCATGAGGACAAGTCCCTTGACCGTGTTGATCTTCGGGAAATTGTACTCGAACGGGCAGGGGCAGGGCGAGCCGACGCCGTAGTAAGCGTTGACGTCCTTATCGCGAATCTTTGCCTTGCCCGCCGCAATCATCTCCTCGCAGAGCGCTCTCGCCGTGCTGATTTCGCCCGCCTCGTAGAACGCAAGCGCACGGAAATAGCTGATTTCGGAGGGAGCGGAATGGTCGGTCATCGCGCTCTTCAGCGCCTTCTCGTATTCGCGCTTGTTGCCTGTTGCCTTGTACGCCATGGCAAGCCCGTAGCCGAGGTGGCTCTCCTGCGCGAAATAGTTCTTTTCCTCACCGTAGCAGAGCGGGAAGACGTAGCCGTTCTGATAAGCCTTGACCGCTTCCTCATACTTCCCTTCTTCGGCGAGTTTCTTGCCGATGAGCGTCATCAGCCATGCGTGGTGGCGGGTGAGGTTGCCCTCGCCGCCCTCGTAGGTGTGGAAGTTGTGGTTGTCAAGCAACGCCTTTGCCTCCTCGTATCTGCCAAGTTCGGTCAGCAGAATCGAGTGGTCGAGCGTGCAGTCGTCGCGCACCGTGCTGAGTTTTGCATACTTCTCGTGCAGGGCGAGACGGTCTTCGACGCTCTTGCCGCCGTTCTTGTAAAGCTGGGCAAGCTCGTAGAAGATGCGGTCGTTCTTGCCGCCGTCGAGGTCGAGTGCCTTTTGCAGCATCTTTTCCGCGCCGGTAAAGTCCTCGCGCTTATCGAAATAAGCGAGACCGAGGTTGCGGCACGCGGGAGCAAAGCCGCCGAGCTCACGGTCGGCAGCCTCCCACATTGCGATAGCGTCCTCGTAGCGGCGGCGGTCATAATAGAGGCAGCCGAGGTAATACTTCGCCATGCCGGTATTCGCCGCTTTCAGCACCGCGATGTCGTCGAGACGTGCGGGGAATGCGCAGCTCCAGTCGCACTTGTCGGCTTTCTCGTAATACTTCTTGTCGCCGGTGAGATAGCCGAGATAATAGTTGACGAGCGGGCGCTTTGCGTCGGCTTTCTTCAGAATCGCAACCGCCTTGTCGGTCATACCGGCGTTCATGTATTCGACCGCGCGGTCGATGTAATACTCGTGCTTGTCGGGCAGAACGTCGAACAGCGGGTCAAGCTCCTTGATTTTGTCGTAGATCGACTGATCGCCGGTGATGTCCGCCTTGCGCTTGAGTGCCTCAAGGTTCATCGTGCCGAGCGACAGGCAGAGGTCGAGCTTCTTGACCGCCTCGTCGAAGTCGCCGCGAATGCAGTCGATGCCGGACAGCGCATAGTACGCCGCCGCCGCGTAGTCGTAACTCCACGCGCTGCGGTAGAGATAGTCATACGCCTCGTCGAGTCTGCCGAGATAGCGCAGTGCAATGCCCTTGTGGTAGAGCGCTTCGGTATCGTAGGGATTGTCGTTGCGCAGCGTGAGACGCGCGATTGCCTTGTCGTAGTAGGCGATTGCTTCTTCAAATCTGCCCTCTTTCAGGCGGATATTGCCCATCGCGGTATTGCAGCGGCTGTCGCCGTCGTCTCTGGACAGTGCTTCGAGATAGTAGTCCGTAGGCTCGTAAGCGAAGTGCTTATACTGCTCGAGGTGCTTGCCGTTAATGTACAGTTCCTCGTTGGTCTTGATTTCGCAGGGCGGCAGCGCGGGCTTGCGGGGCTCGATCGGCTTCTTGTGACCGCGCTCATAGTGGCGGTAGTCAACGAGCTTGACGCCCTCCGCATCGGTGAAGTCGACCGAGACCTTCTTCATGTCGAGTCCCTTGATTTCGTAACTCTTCGTGAAGGTCTTTTCGGGCGAAATCTCCCGAATCGTCTCGGTAATCGTCGCGTCGCCGTGGCGAATCACCAGCTTTGCATTCTTGTATGCGCCGGTTGCGTAAACGCCGACAAAAAGTTTGCCGTCGCGCTTTTCGACGTTGATCGCGGCATCGATGGTCGCATTCTTCGCCTCGCCGATGTCCTTCACGGGATACCAGTACTGCTCAAAGGTCTTGGTCTCGTAGGGCATAATCCAGGTGAAGTCGGGCTGGTTGTCAGTGTAAACGCCGGTCATCAGTTCGACATACTTCGAGCCGTCATCGGTCAGGTTGGAGCACCACTTGTCGCCGAACGGGTGATTGCCCCAGTGCCACAGTTTCTTACCGGGCGAAATGTGGTGATTTGCCACAGTCACGATGCCGCACTGTCTGCCGACGTCGTAGCCCGAGATGTAATCCGCGTCGCTCTGCCCCTTGGAAACAAGGTAGGACGAGGGGACGCGCACGTTGGCGAGGTTGTGAATATCGGTTCCCTTGCCGAAATCGAACGGGCGCGCCGTGTGGTAAACGCCCTTGGCAATCGGCCATTCGAGAATCGCGCGGCGGTCGTGGTCGTTGACCCACTCGACGTCCGGCGGGAAGACAACGCGGTAGTCTTCATTGATTTCGACCGCGAGGTTTGCCCACCACATAAAGGGCTGCGGATAGGGCGTGCGGTTGTAAACCTGCACCTCCGCCTTGAAGTAGGACTTGCCGGGAACAATCGTGATGCCCGCCATGCCCTTCATGCGGAGCAGCGGGTCGACCTCGCCGACCCAGACCGTCTTTTCGCCGTTTTCGCGCTCGGTAATCGTCGCTTCAAGCGGCATAAAGGTTGTCGGACGGTGGTGCTGCGGCCAGTTGAACTCAATACCGCCCGAAACCCACGGTCCGGCAAGTCCGACCATCGCGGGCTTGATCACCTTGTTGTGATAAACAAAATCGTAGTTGTTGGTCTTGTCGAGGGCGCGCTGAATCTTGCCGCCGATCTCAGGCAGGACCTCGAGTTTGATGTACTCGTTTTCGAGTACCGCAGCGTGATAAGTCACGTCCTGCTTCTTGTCGCTGATGCGGGTCGTGAACGGAATCGGATAGAGATGTCCGCTCGCCCCCTGATAGGGCTTTTTCTCAAAAAACATCGGGAGCGCTTCGCAATCTCCCGGTTTGTAAGTCGGGATCACGAGATCCTCAAACTTTGCGGTTGCTTTCTGAGCCATGATGTTTCTCCTTGGAATGAAATATTGTTTTGCTTTTCGTCGTCATTGTAGCATGGGTACGCCGCATTCTCAATATCAATAAAAAATAGGCGGTTTTTGAACTTTGGTCTTGACAAACGTAAATTTGCGCATTAAAATAATTTGTTACGAGACTGATCTGCCCAAAAAGGGGGGAAAGCCATGCTCATCCATATCATCTGTCAGCCGGGCGCGGAGCAGACGCACTGGTGCGCGCTCTATCTCAAGGGCGCGCGCAGCGAGGCGAAGCGCAAGGGCGATACGCTTGCCCTGCTTTCGCCGGAAGACGCGCTCGCGCAATTCAAAACCAAAAAGCCGGTCTGCGCCGCGATTCTCTCCACCTCGCGCTCCTGGACTGCCGCCGCCGCCGAATCGCTGTCCGATGCCGGCGTCGAGCCGGTCATTATCGGCGGCGCTTCGCGCGACAATTACCGCCATGCAAGTTATATCTATATGGATTACCGCGAGGCGACCTATCAACTCATCGAATACCTACGTTTCTACGACCGCGGCAGAATCGCGCTGTTCGCCGTCAGCACCGATTCGGCGACCGATATGATTAAGAGGGACGCTTTTCTCTCCTATGACCGCTGCCGCGAGCGCGACGTCTTTTACTACACCGGCTCGGACGGGCTGATGAACGCAACCTGCAAAAAGTTTCTCGAGGTCTGCCGCAACTACGACGCCGTTCTCTGTGCCAACGACGCGAGCGCGGTCATTCTCATGCACCAGCTCACCGATGCGGGTGTCCGTATTCCCGAGGATTTGTTTCTCTGCACCTTCGGCGATATGGCAATCAGCACCTGCGGAAGCAAAACGCTGACCATGGCGCGGCTCAACTGCCCCGAAATCGGCAAGCAGACCGTCGCCATGTGCCGTCTGCTCACCTCCGCCGAAAACATTTCGGGCATCAGCACCAAAATCCGCTGCGAGCTGGTCGTCGGCGATACGACCGCTTCGCTGCCGATTGTGACAAAAACGCTCGGCACGCTGCACCGTCAGAGCGGCGAAACGAGCGGCTTTCACAGCGACCCGAGCATATCCCGTATCTTTCAGGCGGAAAAGATTCTGTCCGCCTGCGACGCCATCGACATCGACCTGCTCAAGCTCATTATCAAGGGCTACAAATACTTTGACATCGCCGAGATTCTGCACGTCTCGGAAAGCACGATTAAATACCGACTCAAGCGCATCATCTCCATCGCGGAGTTTTCCTCCCGCGAAGAGGTCATCGAAGTCATGCGTATGTTTTTGTCCTGAATCATCAAACCGCAAAAAGTCCGCCCGAGGGCGGACTTTTTGCTTTGTTAAAAGTGTTTGCGAATCGTATACAGGTCGATGCAGCCGACCGGGCAGACCTCGTGGCACTTGCCGCAGCCCATGCACTTGTCGTAGTCGACCTTGGCGCAGGAATTTTCAACCGTGACCGCGCCGACCTCGCAGACCTTGGTGCATTTCATGCAGCCGATGCAGCCTGCCTTGCAGTCCTTGCGCGTCTGCGCGCCCTTATCGTGATTCTTGCAGAGCACCGCCGACTTGGTGGTGTCAAGCGGGAACAAGTCAATGAGCTGCCGCGGGCAGGTCTTGATGCACATACGGCAGGCGCGGCACTTGTCGGGATTGATGCGCGCAACGCCGTCGCAGATGAAGATGGCTTCATAGGGGCAGACCGCCGCGCAGTCGCCGAAGCCGATGCAGCCGTAAGTGCAGGTTTTCGGTCCGCCGAAGAGCTGCGCCGCCATTTTGCAGGAATGCACGCCCTCGTAGTCGAGCTTTGTCCCGACGTTTTCGCAGTTGCCGCGGCACATGACTGCGGCAACCTGCGGCGTCACCTTCCCCGCCTCGCGTCCGAGGACGGCGGCAACCTCGCCGGCAACCGCGTTGCCGCCGGGAACGCAGAGGTTGCATTGAACCGTTTCGTCGTTTGCCAAAGCCTCGGCGTAGCCGTCACAGCCGCTGTAGCCGCAGGCGCCGCAGTTTGCACCCGGCAGATGCTCGCGCACCTGCTTCGCCGTCTCGTTGACCGGAACGGCAAAGACGACCGAAGCGACGGCAAGTCCGAGACCCGCGACAAGTCCGATGCCCGCAACAATCAGAACGGGAATGAAAATCGTTGTCATTTCTCTCCCCTCCGTTTAACCGAAAATCGTCTCGACGATGCCTGTAAAGCCGAGGAAGGACACCGAGACAAGTGAGGCGGCAACCAGCGTAATCGGCAATCCGCGCATAAACTTCGGGACGTCGCAGGATTCGAGCCGTTCGCGCACGCCCGCAAACATCACCATCGCCAGCATAAAGCCGAGACCCGCGCCGACCGAATTGAACATCGACTGCGCAAAGCCGTAGCCGTTGTCAACATTGAGGATAACCACGCCGAGCACGGCGCAGTTGGTCGTGATGAGCGGCAGATAGATACCGAGCGCGCCGTAGAGCGCGGGCATATACTTCTTCAAAATGATTTCAACAAGTTGTACGAGCGCGGCGATAACCAAAATAAAGACAATGGTCTGCAAATACGCAAGGTCGTTCTGCACAAGCAGCAGGTTGATCGGATAGGTCGCCGCCGTGGCAAGTGCCATAACGAAGATGACCGCCGCGCTCATGCCGACCGCGGTATTCAGTTTTTTCGAGACGCCGAGGAACGGGCAGATGCCGAGAAACTTCGACAAGACGAAGTTCTGCGTGAGGATTGCGGTGAGGAGAATCGCAAGCAGTTCTTTTGTCATTTCCATCAGTTCGTCCCCTCCTCACTTGCACATTGCTTTTCGGACTTGTTTTTGCCTTTTTCATGCGCCTCGAGCGTGCAGGTCGCCGCCATCGGGCAGGCCTCGCACCCACGCAGCTCGGCGCGCGGCTTGCCGCGCTTTTCGGCAAGGCGGTTGACGACCGCCATCAGCATACCGAAGACGAAGAAGCCGCCGGGCGGCAGAATGAAAATCAGCATCGGATTTTCGGCAAGGAACGGAATGCTCATGCCGAGGAACGAGCCCGCGCCGAGAATCTCGCGTACCGCACCCATGGCAAACAGTGCCGCCGTAAAGCCGACGCCCATGCCGAGACCGTCCGCCGCCGAAGCGAGGACGGGATTTTTGCCCGCGAACGCCTCTGCTCTGCCGAGGATAATGCAGTTGACGACAATCAGCGGCAGATAAACGCCGAGGCTCTCGTCAAGCTCGGGCAAAAACGCCTTGACAAGCATCTGCACGATCGTAACGAACGACGCGATGATGACGATGTAGGCGGGAATGCGCACCTTTTCAGGAATGACCTTGCGCAGTGCCGAAATCGCGATGTTGGAGCAGACGAGGACGACAGACGCCGCCGCACCCATGCCGACAGCACTCGAAACCGAGGTGGTGGTCGCCAGCGTCGGACAAGTGCCGAGCACTAAGCGCAAAACCGGGTTTTCGGCGAGAATGCCCTTGGAAAATTCACCGAAAATCGACTTCTTTTCGCTCATTCGGACACACCTCCTTTGATTGCCGCATACGCTGAAAGCGCCTCGTTGACGGCGCTTGTAACCGCCTTGGACGTAATCGTCGCGGCGGTGATCGCCTGCACGTTCTGCCCCTCGTTTGAGGTCTTGCTGACCGTGAGGACGCCGCTCTTACCGACAAAGCGGTTCTTAAATTCGGGCTTTGTCGAATTTGCCCCGAGTCCCGGCGTCTCGTCGTGCGAGAGGATTTCGATGCCGGTGACCTTACCGTCCGCGCCGATGCCGACCATGACCGTCACGTCGCCACCGTAGCCCTTTGCCGCGGCGGTAAAGACCATGCCGATTTCCGCGCCCGCACTGTCAAGCGCCGCGCAGTAATTCAGGGTTTCATAGCTCTGCTGTTCGCCGAAGGACGCGGCGTCCGGCAGGACTACGCGGCGGGAGGCAATTTCCTTTTCCGCCGCCATGTCCGCGATTTTCTGTGCGGTGACGCTGTTGGTCAGCGCGAGCAGCGTCGTCGCGACAATGCAGATCATCAGCAGTGCCGCGGCGGGAATCAGGATTTCTTTCGGAGACAGTTTCATTTTTTCGCCGCCTCCTTTACTTTTTTCTCCGCACCGAACGCGCGCGGCTGTGTCAGCCGCTCAATGTGCGGTACGAGTATGTTCATCAGAATAATCGAGAAGGACACGCCCTCGGGCAGCGAGCCGTACAGGCGAATCACCGAGGTGATAATGCCGCAGCCGATGCCGAAAATCCACTTGCCCTTTGCGGTAATCGGCGAGGTCGTGTAGTCGGTCGCCATGAAGATTGCACCGAGCAAGAGACCGCCGCCGAGCAGCTCGTAGGCAACGAAGGTCAGGTCGCCGTGTCCCGCCGCAAACATCCAGAGCGCAACCGTGCCGAGGTAGGCAACCGGGATAATCGGCGAAATCACGCGGCGAATCAGCAGATACGCCCCGCCGAGCAGCAGGGCGAGCGAGCAGACCTCGCCCATCGAGCCGCCGTGCAGACCGAACAGCATTTGCGAAAGTGAGGGGAGCGAATCCGAAACGGCGTTGCCGCCTGCGGCGAGCGACGCCATCGGGGTCGCCTGCGTGACCGCGTCGGCACTCCACGCGTGTTCAAAGGGTGCAACCCAACGCGCCATCGCCGTCGGGAATGAAACCATCAGAATGATACGCGCCGTCAGCGCGGGGTTGACGAAATTCTGCCCGATGCCGCCGAACATCTGCTTGACGACGACAATGGCGATGACACTGCCGACAGCCGCCATCCAAAGCGGCAGCGTGGCGGGCAGATTGAGCGCGAGGAGCAGTCCCGTGACGACCGCGCTGAGGTCGCCGATCGTGTTCGGGCGTTTCATTGCCTTGCGCGAGAGCCATTCGGCAAGCACCGCCGTGCCGACGCAGACCGCAGTCAGCACCGCCGCGCGGCTGCCGAACAGCCAAATCGCCGCCGCCAGCGCGGGCAGCAGCGCGAGAATCACGTCAAGCATAATGCCGCGCGTCGTTTCGGGCGCGTGAATATGCGGCGACGCGCTGACGAGTAAGCGTTTTCCGTTCATTTTTTGTTTCCCTCCTCCCGCAAAATCTGCTTGCCGAGACGCATATACTGCACGAGCGGTCTGCCCGAGGGGCAGGCGAACGCGCACGAGCCGCATTCCATGCAGGTCATGACGTTCATGCGTCCGAGCGCGTCCGCGTCCTTGACGCGGGCATAGCGCTCAATCAGCGTCGGCATGAGACTCATCGGGCAAACCTCGACGCAGCGACCGCAGCGAATGCAGTCGCGAAAAGGCTTTTCCATATCCTTTTCGGACGCAAACGCGAGCAGCGCGTTATTCTGCTTGCAGAGCGGCGCGTCGGTGCCGCAGATCGCGACGCCCATCATCGGACCGCCCGAAATGATCTTGCGCGGCTCTGCCGTAAAGCCGCCGCAGAATTCCACAATGTCGGAGAGCGACGTCCCAATAGGCACGCGGATATTCTTCGGCTCGGCAATCGCCGTGCCGTCGACCGTGACCGAGCGGCTGACCAGCGGCTTGCCGGTCTTGAGATAGCGCGAAATAAACGCGATCGAGCCGACGTTCATCACCATGCAGCCGACGTCTGCAGGCAGCTTTCCGGGCGGAACGCGCCTGCCCGTGGCGGACAGCACCATCATCTTCTCCGCGCCCTGCGGATAGCGCGAGCGCAGCGTCATCAGCCGCACGGTATTGCCGCAGTCGGCGTCCTCGTCGGCAATCGCTTTTAACTTTTTGATTGCCTCGGGCTTATTGTCCTCGACCGCAATCACCACCCGCTCAAAGCCGAGCAGACGCTGCAACACCTTGATGCCGCCGAGAATGTCGTAGGCGTGCTCGATGCACTCGCGGTAGTCGACGGTGATGTAAGGCTCGCATTCCGCCGCGTTGACAATCAGCGTGTCGACTTTTTTGTCGGGCGGCACATTCAGCTTGATATGGCAGGGGAAGCCCGCGCCGCCGAGACCGACCAGCCCCGAAGCGCGCACTGCGGCAATCAAGTCCTCGCGGTTCTCGACCTTCGGCGGGCAAAGCCCCTCGTAAAGGCGCATTTCGCCGTCCGACTCAATCGTGACCCCCTTTGTCACCATGCCGTTTGCCAGCCGCACGTCGCCGACCGCCGTCACCTTGCCCGAAACACTTGCGTGTATCGGCGCGGAAAACGGCTTGTCACTGTCGCCGACAACCTGCCCGACCGCCACGACGTCGCCGACCTTAACGGTCGGCACGCAGGGTGCGCCGATGTGCTGCTGCATCGGCAGCACGACACGCGCGGGCACGGGCATACGCACGACCGTCATTTCCGCAGTGTTCTTGCGGTGCGGCACGCGAACGCCGCCGCGTCCGCGCGAAACGGCAGTCAATAGCTCTGTTCCGTGTTTACTCATGTATCTTCTTTCCTTCCGTAGTGATTCTCATGGATTGCTCGGGCGGCTCTGCCGTCCGGAAAAAGCGTCTCAAGACGCGGCATAACGATGTTTAAAATGATGCCGGTCAGGCTGCCGGTGAGGGCGGCGAGCGGCAAAAGCAGTTTGCCGTAGCCGAAAATCGCCCATGTTCCCGTCAGCAGAGCGGCAACGATAAGCTGCCCCGCGTTGTGGCAGGCGGCGGAAAGCGCGCCGACGCCGATAAAGCTCAGGTGCTTATGCCGCGCACGCAAAAGCACATAGGTGCAGAGCACGGAGAGCAGCCCGCCCGCAAGGCTCATCAGCCCCGCCGTGACGCCGCGCGTCAAAAAGACGAACGCCGCCTTGCAAAGCGTGACATACAGCCCGCCGACGAGCGAATACGCCGCGACCGCAAAGGTCGTGACAATGTTGGAAAGTCCCGGCTTTGCCCCGGGCGGCAGAAAGGGGAGCGCGGGCAAAAGCGCCGATTCAAAGAAGCCGATTACCGCCGCAAGCGCGCCCATTAACCCGAAAATCGCAATTTTTTTGGCTTTCATGGCGCACCTCAATAGGTCACGGCGTCCACGCCGCCGCTTTTGGCACGCAGTGCGACCGTCACGCGGTTCGGCACGCACGCCATGCTGTCGCCGCTCTGCGTCATTTTTCCGCGCCGCACGCAGAGACCGTCGGGGCAGTCAGCGTCGGTAAAGGCGATGCCGTCCGACGCAACCGTGAGCGTACAGCCCCCGACCGTCAAAGTATAAGGTGCAGTCACGTCGGAAAAATTCACCGTCTGTACGAGTGTGCCGCTCTCGTAAATTTCGGCGCAAAGGTCGGTCTTGCCGAAGCGGTCGGCGGCAAACATCGCCGCCGTCAAAAGCAGCATAACGGATAATACCAAAATATCGCCGCGGCGAACGCCGATAGGATTCTCAGGACGCCTCATTGCGAAAACTCCACATTGCCGACCGTCGTAATCCGCAAATCCGCGTCGACAAACACCGCGCCCGCGCCGAAGCGCTCGACAAGCGCCGCCCCCTGCTCTTTGCCGAGGACGAAGCAGGCGGTCGAAAGCGCGTCGCTGAGCAGTCCGCTGTCGCAGACGACCGTGACCGAAATCAGCCCGCTCTCGGCGGGATAGCCGGTTTTCGGGTCGAGAATATGATGATAGCGCACGCCGTCCTCTTCAAAAAACTTTTCATAGTCGCCCGAGGTCGACACGCAGCCCGAGGCAAGCGTGACAACGCCGAGAAATTCGTCGTTCTTTCGCGGGTGGCGAATCGCAACGCGCCATTTGTCGCCCGCGCGGTTGCGCGCACCGTAAACGAGAACGCTGCCGCCCACCGAGACGACCGCGCCGCGCACGCCGCTTTCTTCCAAGTAAGCGCGCGCCGCGTCACACGCCGCGCCCTTCCCCGCCGCGCCGAGGTCAACTTTCTGTCCCGCGCCCACGGTCACGGCGTCGCCGCCGATTGCAACCGAAGCGTATCCGACGCTTTCAAGTGCCGCCGCAATGTCTGCGGCATCGGGCAAATGCCCGCCGCCGTCGAAGTCCCACAAATCGCAGAGCGCGCCGACCGTGATGTCAAATGCGCCGCCGCTCGCCGTGCAAATATCAAGGCAGTCGGTCACAATTTCTGCAAGCGCGGCACTTTCGGAACTGCCCGTGCGGTTCAATGCCGACACGGCGGAATTGTCGAGATGCCGCGAAAGAAGCTGCTCCAAATCCGAAACGGCGTCCGCGACCGCCGCCGCGTCCTCCGCCGTCCCGCCGTACAGCTTCTGCGAGACCACCGTCCCCATGGCGAAGCCGTTTTGCTCGATATATGTATAGTCGGTATGTCTCCGGCCGATGAAAAGAAGCAGGGCAAGCACCGCCGCAAGCAGCACGGCAGCAAAAATCTTCAAATTCGGTTTTGCTTTCACCGCCGCACCGCCTTCCTGCTTTCAATCTTGTTTATTATACCTTATTTCCGTCAAAAATTCAAGGCGCAAAGCGCGATAAATTGCGCTTTCCGCCCCGTTTTGCAAAAAATTGGCGCTTTGCACAGAATCGTTAAGAAATTACCGCACATTCCGCCTGCATTTGCAAACAAAAAAAGAGAGAGACGCCGTCTCTCTCTTTTTTGTCCTGCGCAAAAACGACAAAACGCGGTCACTTGTGTCCTGTCTCCTCGGCGGTATCCTCCGCCGTGCCGAACTCCATGTTGTTAAAGATGGACGCCATTCGCTCGTCGTCGAAATAGCGGTCGAGAAACCGCTCGGTCCGATTGCTCGGGTCTTTGCCGTCAATCCGCTCCGCCCAGCGAAAAACCGATGCCGCAGTCAGGCACAGATTGACCGCCATATACACCGACAAAATCACGCAGAGCAGCCGCGCCGTGCGTCCCTTCGTCCGCAGCCGCGCCTTTTCAATCAGCGGGAACGCAAACTTTGCAAACGCAACGCCGAGCAGACCCCAAATCGCGGTCATCTGCAAACTGATGCGCCCATTCAGGTTGAACGGATCGCCGCTGTAATCCCACGAGCGCGAGCCGAAAAACAACTCCTGCAAATAACTCGCAATATATTCGACGGCGGCGCCCGCCGCACCGTAGCCGAGAAACTGGACAAAAAAACTCTTATCCGCAAGCAGTCGGGTGACGAGGTACATCGCCACCGCGCCGATGCCGTAAACAAGGCAAAACGGCCCCCACACGGTCGCCGCGTGATTCTCCCAACGTCCGATCAGGAGAATTCTCCACAGTCCTTCCAATATAAAACCCGTGATACTCCCGAAGAAAAAAAGCCAAAACACCGTCGCGTAATCCGGCTTCTCTTTTTCAATCTTCGGCGTATCGGGATTCACCTTTTTCTTCTTCCGATTTTCGCTCATCCGCTCTCTCCTGCGCATAACTGAATTTCGTGTTCGTACCCGAGCCTGTTTCAAAGCGTGACGCGCAAGCACGGCACTGTCACCGCGCTCCCGCAAAAACGGTTGACTTCAGTATAGCACAAGACTCAACGAATTTCAACAGAATTTTCGCACCGCACTCTTAACCCGCGCAGTCGAAACCGCAGAAAATCCGAAGTTTCGATTGATTTTTCCGCTATGCCGTGGTATACTTCTATATTGAATTGAATATGCACACAGAGTGTCGGTTCTGCCGCAAAGGCGTTTGCCAAGGCATGACCGGTGAAAAGGGAACGGGGTGCGAATCCCCGACGATACCAGTCGCTGTATACATTCGATGTGCCTGCACCGTCGGCGAAAGCCGGTCATTGGGAAACTGAGAAGGCAGGGTGCGGGCGCGCGGACTTGTCCCCGAAGAATGTGAGTCAAAAGACCTGCTCTGATGTCGCTTCGTCCGTGCGCTTTGCGCATAGGAGCGACAGGTTTGTTCAGGCGCCGAAGTGCCTCGCTCAAAAAAAGCGAGTGCCGCGGGGCTTTGTTTGCTTTGCCTGTACAAATTGTGCCGTCACAGAAAAACGCTGCTGTGGTTATTTTCATTTGAAAATGCCGCGGCTTTTTTCTTTGCCGCGGCGTAAGGGGTGGGCGAAAAACAAACGAGCCGCAGCCGAGGCTGCAAAAACGAACTACGAAAGGATTTTGACAAAATGAAAGCAAAGCGGATTTTATCTGCATTTTTAAGTATTGTTCTGCTTTTCGGCGCCGTAATTGTTCCCGCGCAGGCAAGCGAAACCGCGCAAGCACCGACTTCACTCGAACTTACGCACGACGCAAAAACCGTCATCGACGGCAAAATCATTGCAAAAAAGGGCGACTGCTTTACGCTGACCGCGCTTGACCAGAACGGCGAGGAAACGCCCGTGAGCTGGTCGAGCAGCTCCTACGGCGTCTCGGTCGATTCTGCCACGGGCGAAGTCACCGTCACGGGCGACCTCTACGCCTCGGGCACCTCGTATTGGTATTTCACAGCGACCTCAACGCTTGACAGCTCGGTCAAAAAGCAGCTTTCGGTGCAGGCAACCGGCTATCTTCTGTCCGCCTATCAAAAGAATCAGACCGTCGCCCTCTCCGCCGACGGGCAGACCGCCAAAACCGCCTCTTTAAGCGGCGGTTACGGCGGACACAATCTATGGAGCTTTGACATTCCGAGCGGTGTCGCGGTGCTTCCCGCCGATCCCGGAACGGGCAGTGCGGTCAAATTCAACCTCTTCCGCCCCGGTCGCTTTACCGCGACCTATAAGCTCGACGTCGACGAGACTTTGTCCGATACCGCAACCTTTACCGTGACCGGCATCGCGGTCGAGGACGCGGACGGACAGAGCGGAAAGACCTACCTTAGCATCGGCGAAGGAATTCCCGCGCCCACGGTACAGCTCACGGCTTACCTCGAAGACGGGCGCAGTCTCGCCGGCTGGGCGAGCGATGACGAAGCCGTCGCAACCGTAGACGAAAACGGGCTTGTGACCGCCGTCGGCATCGGCAGTGCGATTGTCAGTGCTGCCGACGACAACGGAACGCGCGGCGGCATCAAGGTCGTCGTACAGAGTGAGGATATTCCCTACTTTGAGAGCCTTGAATTTGCGACGACCTCGCTCGCCGCGGGTGCATGGGTCACGGGCGAAACCTTTGCGCCGACCGAGACGGAATATGCCCTGCCCTTAAAAACCTATCAGACAAGCTCGCTTGTCCTGCAAAAAACCACGCTGTACGACGCGGAAAAATATACCGCGACGGCGGAATACACCGACATAAACGGCGAGAAGCGGCAGATTGCCGTCAAGAGCGGCGTGCAGACGACCCTGCCGAATCTGCCGTTTGACGAATCTGTCCTGACCGTTACGCTTGCGGACAAAAGCAATGCGGAAAGCAAGACGGTCTACACCTTTACCGTCTCGCGTCCCCGCGATACGACCAAGGCAATCAAAGCAAGCGGCATTGTCCTCTCCCCCGTCGGCAGAGCCCTTTCGGGCACGACCTGCCGCGGCATAGCGGAAGGTGCGATGCAGCGAGCCGATGCAAGCGGTGCGCTCACCTCGGGTACGGGTGTTGCAAGCACGGTTTATTTCTACAGGACTTTCCTGTATGACAACGCCGACGGCTTCAAACTGAATCTGACCGCATCGACCGCCTTTGCACACCTCCGCTACAGCACGGACGGCGGCGAAAGCTGGAAAGAAACCGCGCAGGGCGGCGGCATGACCGACGTCATTTTCCTGCCCGAGAGCGGCGGGGCGCAAATCTCCGTTCAAATTCTCGACGACGCGGCGTATACCGCAAACCTGCGCGCCGACGGCGACGGCTTTGCGGGCGGTACATCGACCGCATACACGCTTTGGGTCGACGCGGTCACGCCCGCTTCCCCCGAAATCCGCACGGCGGAAGCGACGAGCGGCGACTGGTATCCGACCTTTGCCCCCGACGCTTATTCCTATCAACTCATCACCGCCAATGACGGCACCGCGCCTGTCCTGCACTATACCGTCGCGGACGGCTGCACGGTCAAAATCGGCAACGAAGCGCAGACGCCCGACGAAAACGGCGTTTACGCGCTCACGCTCGGCACATCGCAGACAAGCGTCTCGGTGACCTCCGAGGACGGCGACTTCACGACCGTATATAAATTCGGTTACAAAAAGAAGTCGGCGCTCGACGTTCCCGACCGCGTCGTCGACTATCTCTGCATCGGCTCGCAGTATACCAACGCAAGCTACGGCGTAAACCCCGAATTGACGCTTGCCGGCAGCCTCAAATCGCTCGGCAACTTCGGCGGCTATATCACCTATTACTACGAAGACCCGCTGACCGACAACCCGAACAACAAGTACGGCTTGGACTTCTACGTCGTCGGCAACGGCAATGAAGCCAACCTTGACAGCATGGCGGAGCTCGGGCAGGTCTATGTCTCCGAGGACGGCGTGACCTGGTATGCGCTCGCCGGCTCGGAGCATTACGAGGACAAGGCGCACTGGGATTACACCGTCACCTATACGAAGGGTGAGGACGGCAAGGCATACTGGAGCGACAATTGCGGCAACAAAATCGACTATGCCGCCACAGCATGGCCGCGTGCTTCGATTTATTATCTGAACGATGTCGCAGAAAAGGACAGCTATACCTGCACGGGCATTCTGTTCGACTGCCAGGACGGCAGCGTCACGGGCGACAGCAGTTCGACCGCATCCTTTGCGGCAAAAGCCAAATTCGGCTACGCCGACTATTATGCATCAAACCTTACGGGGACGACGCTCACCGAAGTCAACCCCTATGTCGAAAAGCCGAGCAAGGCAAACGGCTTTGACCTTGCATGGGCAGTCGACGGAAACGGCACGCCGGTCGACGTCGGCGGCATGGAGTTCCGCTATGTCAAGGTAGCGACCGCCTCGAATATATGGGCGGGCGCATTCAAAGAAAAATCCACCGAGGTCGCTTACGTCGTGCGGACGACCGCACAGGAGAATGCAGTCGGCAAGACCGCATCGCCGTCCGGCGTGACGATTACCGACGGTGCAAGCACCAAAGTCGTCGGCTTTGCCGACGGGCAAAGCGTCTATACGGTCGACCTCGGCGACATGAAGTACGTCTCGCTGACCGTAAGCGGCGCGGCGGAAGACGACAATATTTATATCAACAATCAGCGCACCGCGGCGGGCGAAGCCGCAACGGGCTTCAAGGTCACGAAAGAAAAGGGCGAGACGCTCGTGCGCGTCCTCGTGCAAAACGGTGAAAAAGAACCCGTCCTCTATCTGCTGAAACTGACAGGCAGCGCAACCGAAAGCGGCGAACTTGTCGAGGGCATCAAAATCAATGTAAGCGGCGCGGTGCGTGCGGCGGACAGCAAGGACGGCGAAACCTTTACGGCGTCGGTCGGCAGCCGCGTTCCGAGCATCGCCGTAGTCCCCTGCATAGCCCCCGAGATGACCTATACGGTAAACGGCGAAGCGCCTGCCGAAAGCTATCCGTTAAGCTACGGTAAGAACGTCTTTGAGATTGCGGCGACCGACACGGACGGCAATACGCAGACCGTCACGCTGACCGTTACGCGCGAGAATGCACCTGCTTCCTCGGACAAAACGATTACGGTCCGCTTCACACTCTGCGGCGACGAGGCGCACGGCGACGGCGTGACGCACACCTATAAGGAAAACAGAAGCGACCTGCCCGTATGGATTCAAACGACACGTTACACCGTCCCCGCCGAAGCGACCGTCCTCGACGTACTTGAAACCGCGCTTGACGAGGCGGGTATTCCGTTTATCAACGCGGGCGGCAACTATATTTCCTCGGTCAACGGACTTGCCGAGTTTGACAACGGTCCGCTCTCGGGTTGGATGTACCTGATCAACTCGAAGCACCCGACGCTCGGCGTCGCCGAACAAACGCTGAAAAACGGCGACCGCATTATCTTCCACTACACCGACGACTATACAAAGGAGCAAGGCTCGGAAAATTGGGCACACGCAACTGCGCCGACAACCTATACTGTCAAATTTGATTCCGACGGCGGCAGCAGTGTTTCGAGCAAAAGCATTGATAAAAACGAAAAGCTTGCAAAACCCGCAGACCCGGTTAAAGATGGCTTCCGTTTTGACGGCTGGTATACCGACCGCGCGTTGACAACGCCCTACGACTTTGACGCCCCCGTCACAGGGAGTTTTACGCTCTACGCGAAGTGGGTCGAAACGCCCGCCTTTAACGCAAACACCTTTGCCGATGTGGCAGAGGGCGACTGGTATTACGACGCCGTGCGCTATGTGTACGAAAAAGGGCTGATGCAAGGCACGGACAAAGGCTTTGAGCCGAACGCCGATGTCACGCGCGCCATGGTCGTCACCCTGCTCTACCGTCTTGAAGGCGGCAAAGCAAACAGCACGAACACCCGTTTTGCGGACGTCGCAGACGGTGAATGGTATGCGGAGGCGGTCGCATGGGCTGTCGAAAACGGCATTGTCAAAGGCGTTGACGACGCACGCTTTGCGCCGAATGAGCGCATGACCCGCGAACAGCTTGCCGTCGTGCTCTGCCGCTATGCCGCGTTCAAAGGCTATGATGTTTCCGCCCGCGCCGATTTGTCGGCATTTGCAGACAAACTCGCAGTCAGCGATTGGGCTTTAGATGCCCTCTCCTTTGCAAATGCGGTCGGACTCGTCAAGGGAACAGACGAAACTGCACTGTCGCCGCAAGGCGCGGCGACCCGCGCGCAGATTGCAGTCATCTTTATGCGACTTTGCGAGTTCCTCATCAAATAAAACGGGAAAGGCGTTTCCATGAAAAGAATCCTGTCTGTTCTGCTCTGCCTGCTTCTGTCGGTTTCCGCTGCTTTGCCCGCACACGCTGCGGAAAGCAGCAACATCGCCGACACGGTAAACGATCTTGCGGCGTATGTATACAAAACCGTCGCCGAGCCGCAAGTCGGCTCGGTCGGCGGCGAGTGGGCGGTTCTCGGGCTTGCGCGGAGCGGCGCTTCGATTCCGTCCTCCTACTTTGACGGCTATGTCCAAAGCGTCGAGGACACGCTGAAAGCCTGCGGCGGCGTTTTGCACGGGAAAAAATACACCGAATATTCGCGCGTTATCCTCGCGCTGACCGCTGTCGGCAAAGACCCGACAAACATAGCGGGCTATAATCTGCTCACGCCGCTCGGCGACTATGAACAGACGGTTTGGCAGGGTGTGAACGGCGCAATCTGGGCGCTGATTGCGCTCGACAGCGGCAACTACGAAATCCCGCAAAATCCCGCCGCAAAAGTACAGGCGACGCGCGAAAAATATCTCGACTTTATCCTGCAAAAGCAGCTTGAGGACGGCGGCTTCGCGCTCTCGGGCGAACACGCCGACGCCGATTTGACGGCAATGGCACTGCAGGCACTGGCAAAATACACGGATAAGCCGACGGTAAGGGCGTCGGCAGATAAAGCGCTCACCTGCCTGTCGGCAATGCAGAACGAAAGCGGCGGCTTTGCCGCCTACGGCGCGGAGAACGCCGAGAGTTGCGCGCAGGTCATTGTCGCGCTGTGCGAGCTCGGCATTTCGCCGCGCGACGCCCGCTTTGTCAAAAACGGCAATTCGGCGCTCGACAATCTGTTGACCTTCTACGTCAAGGGAAAGGGCTTCAAGCACCTGCAAAGCGACGAAACCGCACAGCAGATGCCGACCGAACAAGGGCTTTATGCCCTTGCCGCCGCGTTGCGGCTGCAAAACGGGCAAAACAGCCTGTACCGCATGGGCGACGCCGAAAGCCGCACAGGCGGCGGACTTGTCGGCAAGCACCCCGACGTGCAAAAGCTGCCCGTTATCGCTGAGAAAACCTTTGCCGACATAGCCGGGCACAAAAATCGGGCGGCAATCGAAGCGCTCGCGTCGCGGAATATCCTAAACGGCAAAAGCGCGACCCGCTTTGACCCCGACGCCGGCATGACACGGGCGGAATTTGCCGCAATTCTCGTCCGCGGGCTGGGACTGCTGAAACAAGGCGGCGCGGCGTTTGACGACGTAAAGCAAAGCGACTGGTTTTTTGATGCGGTCAATACGGCGTGCGCCTACGGCATCGTCAAGGGCGTGTCGGCGACCGCATTCAACCCAAGCGGCAGCGTCACCCGCGAAGAAGCGGCGGTCATGCTTGCACGCGCCGCCGCCCTGTGCGGCATTTCGACCGAGTACACCGCGTTTGAAGCGCGCAACGTGCTGGCGGTCTATGCGGACTATGTCAAGGCGTCCGACTGGGCGTATGCGTCACTGGCGTTTTGCTACGACCGCGGCATTGCGGACAGCAGCGTCGCGGCAATTCAGCCGAAAACAGCCGTAACGCGCGCCGAAATCGCGCAAATGCTGTATAATCTGCTCGCGCTGTCGAGGCTCTTATAGGAGTATAAATGAAGAAATTTTCAAAACCGATTCTCGCCGTTTTGTGCGTGCTTGCCGTTTTGGCGATCGCCTATTTTGCGGGCGGCGGAAGCAGCGACAAAGTCCCCGCGCCCGCGCCGGACGCTTTCGCAGCCGAAACAAGCATAGGCGTCCCGCCGCCGATGGACGCGGAGGACGCGGTGATTTCCGACGTCGAGCATACCTGCACGCTCTCAGTGCGGTGCGACACGCTGCTCGACCGTCTCGACACGCTCGCCCCCGAAAAGGCGGCGCTCGTCCCCGTGGACGGCGCGCTCTACGCCGAGCAGGAAGTCACCTTTTACGAGGGCGAAAGCGTATTCAATCTCCTTGCGCGCGAAATGAAGCAAAACGGAATCCACCTCGAATTTGTCAATACCCCGCTCTACGGTAGCGCGTACATCGAGGGCATCGGCAACCTCTATGAATTCGACTGCGGCGAGCTTTCGGGCTGGATGTACAAGGTCAACGACCGGTTTCCAAACTACGGCTGCTCCCGCTACCGTCTGAAAGAGGGCGACCGGGTCGAGTGGGTCTACACCTGCGACCTCGGACGGGACGTCGGCGGCGGAACTGTGACAGAGAGGCAAAACGATGAATGAATTCAAAACCTATCACCCGATAGTCAGCTTTGCCTATTTCGGCTTTGTCATCGCCTTTTCGATGGTGTTTATGCACCCGTTCTGCCTTGCCGTGTCGCTCGTCTGCGCCTTCGTTTTTTCGGTCATGCTGAAAGGCAGAAAAGCCGTCAAAACCAATCTTCTCTATATGCTGCCCGTCATGCTGCTCACTGCGCTCGCCAATCCCCTGTTCAGCCATGCGGGCACGACTGTCCTCTGCTACCTGCCGAGCGGCAACCCGCTGACGCTCGAATCGGTTGAATACGGGCTTGCCGCCGCAGCGATGCTGGTCGGCGTTCTCTGCTGGTTTTCCTGCTTCAATGCGGTCATGACGAGCGACAAGCTTGTCTGTCTGTTCGGCAGAGCGATTCCGTCGCTGTCGCTGATTTTATCCATGACGCTCCGCTTTGTCCCGCACTATGCGGCGCAGCTGAAGACGGTTGTGCGCGCGCAGAAATGCCTCGGGCGCGATATGTCGAGCGGCAGTCTTGTCGAGCGGGCAAAGCACGGGCTTTCGATTCTGTCCGTGCTGACGACTTGGGCGCTCGAAAACGCCGTGGATACGGCGGACAGCATGAAGTCCCGCGGCTACGGTCTGCCCGGGCGAACGGCGTTTTCAATCTTTACCTTTGACAGGCGGGACAAAGCCGCGCTCGCCTGTATCTTTGTCCTCGGCGCGTATGTCTGTGTCGGCGGACTCTGCGGCGCGCTCGATTTTCATTATTTTCCCGCCGTGGGCGGAGCGGAATACTCGTTTTTCGGCGCGAGCGTCTTTGCCGCCTATCTTGCGCTCTGCGCCCTGCCGATTGTAATTGAACTGTGGGAGGTGAGACGATGGAAAGCTATCGAATCGAACACCTGAATTTTACCTATCCGAACCGCGAAAACGCGGCGCTTTCCGACATCAGCCTGACAATCCGCGCGGGCGAATTTGTTACGCTCTGCGGCAATTCCGGCTGCGGCAAAACCACGCTGCTCTGCCTTCTGAAGCCCGCACTTGCGCCGCACGGCAGTCTTTCCGGCAGCATTCTGTTTGAGGGCAGTCCGCTTGCCGAGGTCGACCGCCGCGCACAGGCGGCGAAAATCGGCTTTGTGATGCAAAGTCCCGACCGTCAGACCGTCACCGACAAGGTCTGGCACGAGCTTGCCTTCGGGCTGGAGAGCCTCGGCTGCCCGACGCCCGAAATCCGCACGCGCGTGTCCGAAATGGCGTCGTTCTTCGGCATTCAGGATTGGTTTCACAAGGAGGTCGGCGCACTTTCGGGCGGGCAAAAGCAGATTTTGAGCCTTGCTTCGGCAATGGTGCTGCAGCCCGACGTGCTGTTGCTCGACGAGCCGACAAGTCAGCTTGACCCGATTGCCGCGCGGGAGTTTCTCGGCGCACTTTCCAAAGTCAAC
Organism: Clostridiales bacterium; assembly: GCA_004554105.1. GTDB lineage: Bacteria > Bacillota > Clostridia > Oscillospirales > CAG-272 > UMGS902. The sequence goes on from SFNW01000012.1 coordinate 32,212, forward strand.
CGCGAACTCGGGACGACCGTGATTTTAGCCGAACACCGACTTGAGGAAGCACTTCCCCTCTCCGACCGCGCGGTCGTCCTCGACGGCGGGCGCATTCTCGCAGACGCCGCACCGAAGCAGGTCGGCAAAGCGCTGAAAGCCTCACGCCCCGACCTTTTCGCGGCGTTCCCCGCCCCCATGCGTATTTACGGCGCGCTGGAAAGCGGCAGCGAAAGCCCGCTGACCGTCCGCGAGGGGCGCGCATGGCTTGACGCATACGCCAAAGCGCATTTGCTTGACGAAAGCCGCATTCCGTCCGCGCCCGTCCCCGCAGAGACCGAGCCGTTTATCGAGGTTAAGGACGCATGGTTTCGGTATGAAAAAAATCTGCCCGACGTTCTCAAAGGGCTGAATCTCGAAATCCGCAAAGGGGAGTTGTTTGCCATTGTCGGCGGAAACGGCACGGGCAAAACGACGGCACTTGCGCTGCTTGCGGGGCTGAACAAGCCCTATCGCGGTGAGGTACGCATCGGCGGCGAGCGGCTGTCCGACATCCGCAAGCTGCACGGCGGTCTGCTCGGTATGCTGCCGCAGGACCCGCAGAGCCTCTTCACGCAAAACAGCGTGTACCGCGAGCTGACGGAAATGATTGACGATGCCCCCGACGCAGAAGCGCGTATGCAAAGCGTTGCGGCGCTCTGCCGCATCGGGCATCTGCTCGACTTTCACCCCTACGATTTGTCGGGCGGCGAACAGCAGCGCACCGCGCTTGCCAAGGTGCTCTTGCAAAATCCGCAAATTCTCCTGCTCGACGAGCCGACCAAGGGCATGGACGCGCAGTTTAAGGAATGCTTTGCCGATATTCTCGCCGACCTGAAAGAGAGCGGCGTCACAGTCGTTCTCGTCTCGCACGACATCGAGTTCTGCGCCGCCTATGCCGACCGCTGCGCCATGTTCTTTGACGGCAGCGTCACCTCCGTAGGCACACCGCGCAGCTTCTTTGCGGGCAAGAGTTTTTACACCACTTCCGCAAACCGCATGGCGCGCTTTCTGCTGCCTGCCGCCGTTCTCGCCGAGGACGTCATTCTCGCCTGCGGCGGGCAGCCGCCGAAAAAGGAACGCCGCACCACGCCGAAAATTACACCGCCCGCGCCCCCGCAAAGCGGCGGTACGGCGAAAGTGCCGCTCCTGCCCAAGCCGCAGCCCCGCAAGCTGTCCAAGCAGACGCTTGCAGCGTCGCTCTTTCTGCTTTTCGCCGTGCCGCTCACGGTTTGGCTCGGCATGACCTACCTCGGCGGCAGAAAGTATTATTTCGTCAGCCTGCTCGTCCTGCTCGAAACGCTGCTTGCTTTTGCTACGGCGTTTGAGAGACGCAAGCCGCAGGCACGCGAGCTCGTGACGGTCAGCGTGCTCTGCGCGCTTGCCGTGGCGGGACGCGCCGCATTCTTCATGCTCCCGCAGTTCAAGCCCGTCACCGCGCTTGTCATTCTGTCGGGCATCTGCCTCGGCGGGGAAACCGGCTTTCTCGTCGGCGCGGTCACGGCGTTTGTCTCCAACTTTTTCTTCGGGCAGGGCCCGTGGACGCCGTGGCAGATGTTCGCGTTCGGCGTCATCGGACTTCTCACGGGTCTGCTTGCCCGCCGCGGACTGCTCGGAAAAAACAAACTGTCGCTGTGCGCCTACGGCTTTGGCGTAACGCTTATTCTCTACGGCGTCATTATGAACGTCGCGTCGGTGCTGATGTGGCAGCCCTCCCCCACCCCCACCATGCTGCTCGCCGCCTGCGCGGCGGGACTGCCGTTTGACCTCATTCACGCCGCCTCCACCGCATTTTTCCTGTGGATTCTCGCCGCTCCCATCATTCAAAAACTCGAGCGCGTCAAGGTCAAATACGGGTTAATGGAAGGATAGAATTTGCATAAAAAAAACGCTGTATCTGCGAGAAACGAGATACAGCGTTTTTCGTATATAGATAAGGGGAAGTCCAAAAGGACTTCCCCTTATCTCGGTCTGCATATAAATATTATTGAATTTTGACAGACTGCTCCTCGATGGTTTGCGAGAGCATAACACGCCTGACTCCGGCTTTTTGGAACGGGCAACCGGCCGAGTCAACAACGCTGCCGATTGCCCGCCTGCCGGTGTATGCAGTGGTGTAGCACACGACATCATTTCAATCCACAGATTTCTCTGACAATTTGGATTATACCACTACGGCCAGGACGAAATATGTCAAACCATGCAAATAATATGAATAGAATATTCGCCTTCGATGTAGTGTGGTATATATCCCTGCTTGTTTACATATATTTAAATTGAAGGGGGGAGAGCAATGTTTTCGATACGCAGTCCCCCTAATTTATATATGCGTTGGGGCATAAGTGACAAGACTTGATAAACTTGCGGCGCGCCCACGGGCGAAGCTGCCTCCGCCAGCGAGCCTAAGCAGCAGAGCTATCAGCAGCCCAACTACCAGCAGAATTATCAGGCGAATCAGCAGCAGAGCTATCAGCAGCCTGCTTATCAGGCGCCTGCCGGCAGCGACGTTCAGGAAAACAAGGTAATGGGCATATTGGCCTATCTATCCTTCCTGGTGCTGATACCGTTGTTTGCGGCCAAGGAATCCCCGTTCGCCCGCTTCCATACCAACCAGGGGCTTGTGCTTGCCATAGGTGAAATAGCCACCATAATTGCCTGTTCTATACTGAGCGCAATATTCATTGCACTTTACGCATGGGTGCTGGCCGTAATAATCGACGTGATAATGTGGCTGCTGCTCGTGGGCTTTACGGTATTTGCCGTGCTTGGCCTTGTATCTGCCTGCCGCGGCCAGATGAAGCCCCTGCCCAT
>SFNW01000107.1 GCA_004554105.1 Clostridiales bacterium
CGATGATAAAAGAGGCTCTTTGCGAAGCACTTGAGGATTCGAGAAGCAAGGCGACGGCTTTGGCACAGATTCTTGGACAAGCGGTCAAAGGCATTGAGGAAGTCAAGGGAGAGACAGGTGCAAACGATAATATCTTGAGGACTTCGAAACATTCGCACTATCTCGGGGAGAAGACGGCACTGGCAGCCAAGCTCGCGCCTTATATTATTGAAATCAAAAAAAGCATTGACGTTACATGGATAGTCGAGTAATTCCTATAGCATACGGCTTCGGTTCACGCTTAAAAAAGGCGCTTTTCTTTTGAAAGCGGCACTGTTCGCAATTTGCGAGCCGATTGTTCTGCGTCAACCGCTTTTTTCCCGTCGCGCTTCGTATGAGAATCCGAGGAAAAAGCCCCTTTTGTGTTTTCTTTTTTATCTGCCTTTCTGCACTGCGCGGGCGAGGGACTCCAGTGCGTCGAGACGGCGGTCAAAGAAATATTGATAGCTTTCGCAGAAGCGGTTGGCGTTGAGCGACGGCTCGCGGTCGCGACGGCAACCGCCGCGGCAGAGTGGGAAATAGCGGCAGTCCGCGCAGGCGGCGGGGCGTCGGCTGCCCTCCTCCTGAAAGCGTTGCATCGTGTCGGACTTGACCAGCCGCGCAAACGAGCTTTCGCAAATACTGCCGAGCTTCCATTCGTCGAGCGCGTAAAAATCGCAGGGGAAAATGCTGCCGTCCGCCTCGCAGAGAAAATAGACGCCGCACGCACCGGTCATGCCGCACGCCTCGGGCGGATAGCCGAGCAGCATCGAAAGCCAGTTGTCCATGCGCCGCTCGCGCACGGGCGCGGACGTGAAAAACGCCGCGCGGTAGAGGTCAAAGGTTTCGACCAGCATTTTGCCGTAGCGCTCGGCGTCGAGCGAATCCGCCGTCGTCTCGCCGTCGAGCCCGTCGATACAGGGGATAAACTGAATATGCCCGAAACTTGCGAGTGCCCGCCAGACTGCAGGTAGATTGTCGGCGACTGCGCGGGTCACGACGCAAAGAATGTTAAATTCGACCCCGTGCTTTTGCAAAAGCGAAATGCCGCGCAAAACGGCGTCGTGCGTGCCGCAACCGTTTGAGTCGACGCGCCGCGCATCATGCGTCTCTGCCGTGCCGTCGAGCGACACGCCGACGAGGAAGCCCTGCTCGCGAAAGAAGGCGCAAAAAGCGTCGTCAAGCAGCGTTGCATTGGTTTGCAGACTGTAGTCGACCCGCAAATGCCGTGTGTTGTACGCGCCGACGGTCTTGACAAACGCGCGGAAGAACTCCAAGCCCGCAAGCGTCGGCTCGCCGCCCTGAAACGAAAAGGTCACGGCGTCGTCCGCATAGAGAAAGGTTTTGCGAATCAGCGTGCGCGCGGTCTCCTCGGACATGACGCCGTAGGACGCGGCGGCGCGGTGCGCGGCTTCGTCCGCGTAAAAGCAATAGCGGCAGCGCAGATTGCACGCGCCCGAAACAGGCTTGAGCATGACATGAATCGGCGGCATGGCTTTTCCTCCCGTACAAGACGCCCGCGGGCGTCCCAAAATCCGCCCGAAATCGGGCAAATTCTTGTCTGTCTAATTCTATCATACAAATTGACTTCCCGCAACCGAAAGATTATACTTATAATATAAATATTGAAGAAACCTTTTCGGGAGGCGACCATGGAACAGAACAACCGTCCGAATATCCTGTGGCTCTGCACCGACCAACAGCGTTTTGACACGCTCGGCTGCTACGGCAACCCGTTTGTCCGCACGCCGAATCTTGACAGGTTGGCAGAGAGCGGCGTCCGCTTTGCCAACGCCTATTGTCAAAACCCGGTCTGCACGCCGAGCCGTGCCTCGTTTCTGACCGGACGCTACCCGCGCACCTGCCGTGCGCGGCAAAACGGGCAGAGCATTCCCGAGGACGAGGTGCTTGTGACGCGGCTGTTGCACGACGTGGGCTATATCGGCGGACTGTCGGGCAAGCTGCACATTTCGACCTGCAATTATGCGGTCTGTAAGACGCGCGAACGCCGCATCAACGACGGCTACGACTACTTTGCGTGGAGTCACGGACACGGTCCGGCGCATGAGTGGCCGATGCACGACTATGCGCTCTGGCTGCAAAGACAGGGCGTCGAATACAGCCACCCGCTGCGTGAAGATTCGCGCTATGTGCGCGTCGGTATGCCGCCCGAGCTGCATCAGACCAAGTGGTGCGCCGACTGCGCGATTGAATTTATGGAGGCGGTGAAAAACGAGGGACGGCCGTGGTTTTTCTCGATTAACTGGTTCGACCCGCACCATGCGTTCGACCCGCCGGCAGCCTATCTTGAACGCTATCTGCCCATTCTCGACCAAATTCCGCTGCCGAACTATGAGGAGGGCGAGCTCGCGAATAAATCGCCGCTGCAGCGGCTCGACCATCTCGGTGCTTACGGCAAGCGCGGCAGCTTTGCCTACGACGATATGACCGAGCGCGACCACCGCATGATTCGCGCGGCGTACTATGCGATGATTGACTTCATCGACGTGCAGGTCGGGCGGTTGCTCGATTATCTCGAAGCGAGCGGGCAGCTCGACAATACGGTGATTCTCTTCCATTCCGACCACGGCGAAAGCCTCGGCGACCACGGTATGTACCTGAAAGGCGGCTATTTCTACGAGGGAAGCGTACACGTTCCGCTGATTATGGCATGGAAAGACCGATTCTTGAGCGGTGTGACCGCAGACGCGCCGGTCGAGCTTGTCGACCTTGCGCCGACACTGCTTGACCTCTGCGGACTACCGCCCTGTCCCGGTATGCAGGGCAGGTCGCTTCGCGGGCTCTTGACCGGAGAAGCGCCGACCGATGTGTTCCGCGACAATGTGTACGCCGAGTTTTACAAGACCGATATGCAGGGCGGTGTACAGGCGTTTTGCACGATGCTGTTTGACGGGCGGTATAAGCTGACCAAGATTCACGCGCTTGCCGCGCGCTTCCCGAGTGACTGCAAGGGCGAACTCTACGACCTTAAGACCGATCCCGCCGAGCGATATAACCGCTACGACGACCCCGCGTATGCCGAGGTCAAGCTGCGCCTGCTCGAAGCACTTTGCGACCGCGAGGCACTGACCGCCGACCCGCTGCCGGTGATGACCGCACCGTGGTAAAAACGAGAGTATAGCGAAAGATACAGAAAAAACCGCCGCAGGCGGTTTTTTCTTTGTGCGGTGCTACAAAGACCTAGAAAATTCCATTTGTTTCTTGACAACGGGCGAGATTGAATGTACAACTACTATGTATCACCATGGATTGGTTTAACTCTTGAAGCAAAAGATGAAAAACATTATTTGAAAGGAAGGATTTTTTTGAAGACAAAGAAACTTTTGCCTGTCGTGCTTCTGCTCGGCGTCCTGCTTGCGATGACGCTGTTTGCAGTCACGGCAAGCGCAGAGGGCAACGTTGCAAAGATCGGCGAAACCGAATATGCGACGTTTGCCGAGGCCGTTGCGGCAGCGGAGGCGAACAACGAGATTACGCTGCTCGACAACGTAACCTGCACCGGTGCGATTGTCGTCACCGATGTAACACTTGACTTGAGCGGCAAGACACTGACGCTCGCCGACAATGCAAACAACGAGTTTGGCGGAACCTGCACGATTAAAAACGGCACGATTTCGATCGATGGCGTAGAGGTCGGCGGCAACTGCATCATCGGCGTCGGCATGGCAAGCGATTCAACGCTGAACTCAACGCTGAACCTTGAAAATGTAAATCTGACCGGCAGCAACTACAGTTCCGCATTTGCCGTTATCATGGTATACGGCAATAATGCGCTGAATGTCACCGGCGGCGAATGGACGCTCTCGAATGAACTTGGTGCTTCGGGCGGCGTTATCAAGAATCAGAACGGCGCGGGTACAAGCGGACAGGTCAACATCACCGGCACAAAAATGACCTTTGACAACGTCAGCCGTGGCATTGCCGGTTCGACCGCCGTACTCGATAACGTCAACCTGACGATTACGGGCGGCGATAACGGTATCAACGGCGCCGCACTGACGGTCAAAGATTCCTCGCTGAGCATTACCGGCGGCACGGGCCGCGCATTGACGGTTACGGGTAGCGATGTGACGGTTATCAACTCCACGCTGAACTTTGCGGATAACGCGGAAGCGGATATTCGCTTCAAGTCCTCCAATACGCTTTCGGTTGATGCCACCTCGACGTTGAACGAATGCAGCGTGTTTGCAGATTCGTCCGCAACCGATGCGAAGATCAACGACAAAGCCATCACCGGCACGGAAGCCGAGCAGAACACCGTTTCGGTCGCAAGCGGCACAACGACGGTTGCGGCGGCTCCCGGTTTCACACAGGACGAAAACGGCGTATGGCACATTACAACGCCTGCGGGTCTTGTCGAGTTTGCCGCAAGCGCGACCGCGCAGAATACCTATAAGGGTGCTACCGTCGTGCTGGACGCAAATCTGAACATGACCGGCATCGAATACAAGTCCGCTGCAAGATTTGACGGTACCTTCGACGGCAACGGCAAGACAATCACGGGCTTGACGATTCACGAGACGAGCGGGTGGAGCGGCCTTGTTTCCTACTCGGTCGGCGGCACGTTCAAGAATTTGACCATCGCCGACGCGAATGTTACCTGCGTACGCGGTGCAGTTCTGCTCGGCAACGGCTACGGGCTTACCATTGACGGCGTGAAGATTGACGGCGCAACCGTGACCGGCGAACAGAAGTGCGCAGGTCTGCTCGGTATGGCGGCTGAGAGCAGCACGCATAAGGTTACAGACTGTGAAGTCAACAATGTCAAGTTGGTCGCCGCAACCACGACTTACAGCGATATACAGGGCGCATCCTTTGCCGGTCTTATCGGTTTCGTTCACAAAGACAACAATCTGACTGCGACCGGCAACAAGGTCAGCGGCATCACCTTTGAAGGAATTCTGGGTCAGGATTACTTTGATTCGCATGCCACTCTGTATTATCAGTATCTGTCGCATCCGTTCATCGCCGCTCTCATCGGCACGAACGGCAAGACCACGGGCAGTTATGAAGATAATACCGTCATTCTGAAAAACAACACCGTCGAGCCGACCGAAGGTCTTCTGACCGGTCCGACGACGAACGATTACCTCGGCTTCTACTATCGCGATGACTTCACCACGAAGACGGTCATCAAGATTCTGATCGACGATGTGCCCGTGCCGAACCGCACGGTTGCCGCAATCGGCGATGTGAAGTACGCAACCCTTGCCGACGCCATCGCGGCTGCAACGGCGGGTGATACGATTACGCTGCTCGGCGACTTTACCGACCCGAATCCGGCAAACACCTACTATGTATACGACATGACGGGTAAGACGCTTGACCTGAACGGATTCACATTCACATCCATCAATGCCGGCTGCGCTTTTGAAGGCTCGAACGGTACAATCAAAAACGGCAAGATGGTCTGCGCAGACGGCGGCTCGTATGCGCTGTTTGTCGGCGATGAAGGAACGACCGATGGCTTTGTCGTCGACGGCGTTGAGCTGACCGGCGGTGTCAATGTTTACAACGCTTCGGGTGTCGTTCTGAAGAATCTTACGGTTACCGGAACAAAGTTCTATGCGGTTTGGCTGGACGAAAACGCCTTTGCAACCGTTGAAAGCGGCACATATACCGCGGGCAAGGTTGCGCTCTTCAATGCAACCGTCGCCGAAGATGACCCCACGCTTCTGTCGACTCTGACCGTCACGGGCGGCAAGTTCAACGCAAACGGCAAGCCGGTGTTCGGAACTTCGGGCGGCACGCTCTCCGTTTCGGGCGGTACGTTTGATACGGCGGTTGACGCCGCCTGCATTGCCGATGGCTATGTAGTTGTTGCAAACGGCGACGGCACCTACACGGTTACCGAGTCTCCCGCAACGATTGTAGACACCGATGCAACCGCGACCACCGAAGTCAAACTGGACGGTCTGGCTTCC
>SFNW01000108.1 GCA_004554105.1 Clostridiales bacterium
AGACAAACTTGTAGTCGGTGAAGAAGGACGTGAGCTTGGCAAGATACGCCGCGCGCGTCTTGTCCTCGTAGTCCGCCTTCGAGAGAACATAGTAGTCCCCCTCAACGCGCGCCTCATTCACGGCAAATGCGCCGAGCGAGAGCGCGGAAAGCAGCAGAACTGCGCAAAGCAGAAGTGCCGCCGCCTTGATGGTGTGCTTTTTCATTGGATACCTCCGTTGTTTCAAAAATCCGCTCTCACCGAGAATCGGATCAGTTGTTCATAAGCGTAAAGTTGGAATTGCCGTCCGCCGCCTTATCGACACAGCTGCGCGGCGCCTTCATCTTGTACATTTCAACCGTGCGAGGCTCCTCACCCGGCTTTTCAAGCGTATAAGTAAAGTTGTTGTAGTCACAGGTCATCACACTGCCGTCCGAATAGGTCGTGCGATAGACCTTCGGTGCAATCATGCGGTGATCGTCCATGAACTCATACTGCAGATACAGCAGCGCTTCATAGTCGTCATAGGCACGCTTCAGTGCACGGACGCTGTCCTCGATTTCCTCGTCGGTCTTGTTGAACAGATCGACGTCGCCCATCCAGTTGCGATCCTCGCCGAACTTGCTGTTGAAGTACATGACCGGTCTTCCGCCGTACTCGAAGAACTTGAGCTGGAGGTCTCTGTCCTTGATCGGATAGTTGACCGTGGACGAGGTCGGGTTGGAGAGAACGATGCCGTGATACACAAGCTGCCAGAACGGAATGCCGCGGTCCACGATCGGGTAATTCGGGTGCGGGAAGCGCGTGACACAGCCGACATAAAGAATGGCGTCGAGGTCTGCGTTCATGTAGTCCATATAGCCCTCGGACTGGTAGCCGCCGAACAGGTCGCGCGAAAGCTGCGCCAGCTTGCGGTTGTATTTCCAGTTGTCGCGGCGGGAGCCGGGATGCTTCTTGTCATAGCACTTCTCGGGGACGTAAGCCGTCAGCTCGTCGATATAGTGCAGACCTTCAAAGCCATAGCCGCGTACAACGGGCAGGTCCTTGACGGCGTAGGTCTCATAGGCGTGCTTCGGGCAGACGCAGTAGGGTTCGCCGCCGTTGAGGCCGTTCTTCTTGTAGATGGTGCGGACATACACGGCGGGTTCGCCGTTTTCATCGAGCGCCTTGGTCTTGACCAAAAGATCGCGGTCGAAGTTGTTGGCAATCTCATACGCGCCGAAGCTGACCGTGTGGCAGACGACCTGATAGCCGTAGCCCTGCGCCTTGGCAATGAATTTGCGCAGCTCGTCGTCGCCGCCGAAGCGCGGGTCGCTCGGATACTGCTGCGGGAATCTGCCGTCGTGTCCGCCGGGGCCCCAGCCGACGAGGCAGATTTCCGCCTTGCCGACGCCCATCTCGTGCATCTTGTCGATGATCTTATTCAGTTCCGCGATGTCGCAGGCAACATACATCGGCGGTTCGTTTTCGAGCGTCTGATGGCGTACCGGCGTGGGAATCGGCTTCCAGCCCATGCGGATGCGCAGTTCCATGCCCTCCGCTGCGCGGCGAAGCGCGTCGCGGCGCTTGACGCGCTCCTTCAGCGGTACGCAGCCGCGGTAGTCCATCTGATACTGGCGGTAGTACCGTGCCATATCCGAATAAGAAGCGCCGGGCATCAGGTGATAAACAATCACAACGTCCTCGTCCGGCTCGTCGCCGTCAAACAGGAACTCGGGGCAGATGCTGTAAACGCCGTTCTTGAACGTCACATAGAAACGGGCGTCAAACGCTTCCTTATCCACGCGGCAGAACAGCGCGTTTTCGTTTTCGCAGATACCGCAGACCGGCGTTGCGGACAGCCAGGACTCGAACTCATAATCCTGCACCTTGCGCTCCGTAAACTTGGTCATGACGAAAGCGCAGCCGAAGTTTGTCGGGTAGAACATATAGCCGGGATCCCCGACCTTCGCGCGCGTCAGATTGGTTTCCACGCGGATTTTATCCAGGCGCGGCGAGCAGAGCCGGTCGCGCGGCACCGTCATACGGATTTCATCGCCATTGACCTCAACCAGCGGGTCAATGGTAAAGACCGCTCCCTCGGACGAGTAGCAGGTCACTTTAAATTCTGCATTCATTTCTTTTCCTCCGAAAAAAATTCAAATCAGGTCGTAGAAATCGACTTCGCCTTTATTCTATCACGCGCAAATAAAATTTGAATGTAGTATGCGGCTTGCAATTTGTATATTTCGGTTTTTACCGTTGTAACTTGTATTCTTCGCAGTCAACCGACGGCAGTAAGAGAAACCGTTGCGGCGTCGGCTGTCCCGCGCTTTGTTCTGTCTTATTTCTGCCAGTCGGCAACCGCCATGGAATAAGCGGTGTTGATTGTTTTCAGCGAGGTTTCCGCCATGCCGAGCAGCGAATCATAGCGCGAGGCAAAGCTTGTATCTCCGGCGCGCAGCATATAAATCAGCTCCTTGTTGTACGGACCGATACGGTAGATATAACCGATATCATACACAACATTGCCGAAGATAATATCCAGCATTGCCTCAGATTCCTCATCGCGCGAAGACTGACCGATAAGGTTGACGTCATAGTAGGCGGGCAGCACGATCTGCTGTCCGTAATAGCCGAGTGCCTCCAGCAAAACACCTGTGCGGTCGACGTCCTCCTGAACGGCGGGCACGCAGATGAACTGGCTGTTCCACGGCGCAAGGCAGGAATAGTATTCGGTCTGCGTCTCGGTCAGCTTCGGGTACGGCAAAATGCCGAAATCGCTGTCCATATTGCGGAATTTCGGCACGACGTCAATGCGCGTTGTCCAGAAAAGCCCCTGATTATTCATCCATATAGAGGTTGCGTCGCTCATGACGCGCTTGTACACAAAGGTATGTGTTTTGTCGTTGACCAGTTGCATGTAGTTTTCCAGCGCGGAAAGCGTGGACTCGTTATACAGCGTCAGTTCCATTTCGCCGCTGTCGTTGATGATACAGCAGCGCTGCCCCGCCGCGCTGACGATGGCGCAGATGGAATCGTCCCAGCAGATCAGACCGAACCGATCGTTCTTGTTCATCTGACTGTCTTGGTTTAAATCCTCCGAAATCTGCCGCGACAGTGTGCCGAACTTATCAAGCGTCCAGGTCCCATTCTCGACCGCCGTATAGAAGTTCTCCAGGCCGTACTGCTCCTGCAACGCCTTGTTGAAGACGACAATGTTGACCGCATCGTTATCCGAACAGGTAATGTCGCCGGTGGTAAAGAAGGTGACGCCCTTCAGCGTCAGGCTTGCGTTGGCATTCTGATCCCACCAGCTGTTCGTGAGGTCCAGCGTATCTATGGACGCCATATCATACAGCGCACCGACATAGGCAAGACCGGATACATCATACCCGGCAATCAGCGCCGCATCATACTCTGCGTCGCCTGCCGAATAGGCGGTGATCAGCGACATATAACCCGGACCGGCGGTGACACTTGCGGTCGGATAACTGTTGTCGAGTGTTTCCTTGATTGTCACGCCGAAGTCGCTCTCCACCTTGCGGCGGCGCTTATACTGCGCATTCGGCAGCGGCATGGAGCTTTCTTCTTCAAAATCGAAGTCATTGTATGTGACATATCCCGCCGACAGAAAGTTGAATGTATGTCCGCCGTAGTCCGCCGACGCGACTTCCAGTTCGGATTCGGTTGCCGCCGACAGGTCTTCCGTTTCGGTTGCGGACGGCGTTTTTTCGCCGCAGCCGACCAATGCTGCGGCAAGCAGCACAGCAAACAAAATGATCAAGTTTTTTTTCATAATGTACTCCTTTCGGGTTGCAAACAATGCCCGACTATATATAAGATACCATAGCACCGCTTTTCTTTAAAGTATAAAACGAGCATTCGGTTGTATATTTCGGTATTTTTGGCAGATTTGTTTCGCGAAAGACTTGCAATTCTTTTCAAATCAATTTAAAATGGACACAAAGGGCAAAGCAACAGTCAAAAAGGAGGGCTTGTCATTGAAGATTATCCGGTTCGGCGACATCTGTGCTGAGCACGTTCTCTGCCACATCTGCGGCGTTCTTCAAAAATGGGAACCCGGCGAAAACTGGAACTTTATCGGCGCTCCGCGCCCCAAGCAAGGCTTCATGTACATCTGCAGCGGAACGGTCACGGTCGAATACAAGGGCGGTGAAATCGAGCATTATAAAAAAGGCAATCTGCTCTATATTCCGCAAGGATGCGAATATCGGATACGCTTTGAAAAAAGCGATAAGAATTGCTCCGATCTGCTTGTAAATTTCGTGCTTCGGGATACTTCCCGCGAAGAATGCTGCTTCGCCGAAAAGATCGTCTGTCTGCTCGAAAATGCTTCCGCGCGTGTGGTCGAAGATTTACAGTATATCTGCGAAAACAGCAAAAGCATGCGTTCCGCCTATTTGAAAAACACCTCGAAATTCTGCAGTTTTCTTGACTGTCTCTCCGATTATGAAGAGTGGGACAAGCTAACCGCTGCGTCGAATCGCAACATTGCCCCCGCCTTGTTTTATCTGAACAAGCATATCGAAAGTGATGCTTCGGTCGCGGCACTCGCAAAAATGTGCTGTATGTGTGAAACCTCGTTCCGACGGGCTTTCAAGGAGCATACCGGTATGTCGCCGACGCAATACCGGATTCACGCTAAAATCGAAAAAGCAAAAGCCCTGCTTGCCAGTTCGCCCGAAATCTCAATCACCGAGGTCGCCAATATCCTCGGCTTCTTCGACGCGCCTTATTTCTGCAAAACATTCACTTCCATTGTCGGCGTCCCCCCGACGCAATACAAAAGCGAACTGTAACGGCCTACCAAAAAGGACTTGCTCAATCAGCAAGTCCTTTTTCTGCTTGTTCCGCCGCCTGCCGCAGCGCGGTGATTGCCGCCGCGCGGTCGGGCTTGCCGAATACCGACGAGCCGGCGACGAAAATGTCCGCGCCGCACGCCGCAACTCTGCCGATGTTCTCGGCCTTGATGCCGCCGTCGACTTCAATCGGCAGCGTCAGTCCGCGGCGGGTGATTTCGCGTTTCAGCTCGGTGATTTTCGGGAGTGTTTCTTCAATCAGCCCCTGCCCGCCGAAGCCGGGCTCTACGGTCATAATCAGCACCATGTCGATTTTGTCGAGCAGCGAAAACAGCACGTCAACCGGCGTGTTCGGCTTGATTGATACGCCCGCCTTGATACCGCAGGCATGAATTTTGTCTATTGTCGCCGAAAGATTGGCGCACGCCTCGCTGTGTACCGTGAGAATGTCCGCGCCCGCCTTGACGAAATCTTCGACATAGCGAATCGGCTCTTCAATCATCAGATGCACGTCAAACGGCAGTTTCGTCGACGGACGCGCCCATTTGATGACCGGCGCGCCGAACGTGAGATTCGGCACAAACGCGCCGTCCATGACATCGAGATGAATCAAATCCGCGCCCGCCGCGTCGATTGCGGCGCATTCGCTATAGAGGTTGGCAAGGTCGGCAGACAGGACCGAGGGCGAAATTTTAATCATACAAGCTCCTTTTACGGTGGCAGAACCGAAGCCCCGCCATATTCTGTTAATAGCGTCAATCACGCTCTCCGCCACGGTCAGAGAGTTGAAAACAAGCGACGTGTCAGCGAAAAGCCGTGGGGAAAACGACCCGATACGGGCTGCCGCAAAGCAGCCCGATTAGGGTCTTTTTTATTCAACCGACTCAATCAGGCAGATTGCCTGTGCGGCAATGCCCTCGCGCGTGCCGGTAAAGCCGAGCTTTTCCTCGGTCGTCGCCTTGACGCTGACAAAGGACATCTCCATGCCGAGCGCATCGGCAATGTTTTTGCGCATGGCGGGAATATGCCGCGCCAGCTTCGGCTCTTCGGCAATCACGGTCGAGTCGATGTTGACGATCCGATAGCCGTTTTCGGTCAGCATATTGCCGACCGCCGCCAGCAGCTTCAGCGAATCCGCGCCGAGATAGGCGGGGTCTTTATCCGGAAAATGCTTGCCG
>SFNW01000109.1 GCA_004554105.1 Clostridiales bacterium
TGAATCAGCAGGAGGAAACGAGAGACTCAGTAAATATGGGAGAAACTGTTTGCCAAGCTGGAGCAATCTGGACCATGATCAGTACATGGAAATCCAAAAGAACATAAAGGGCTATTGCGGAAATACGCCGAGAATAGAAAAAGAGTTTTTGATTTGGTACGGTGAAAAAGAGGGAGAATAATATAAGAGAACAACAAAAAGCATCGCATATTTTTGTGCGATGCTTTTTCATATGGTCAAGTGCGGGGCAAGGATTTGTGTTTGCCGAGCCATTCGGCATAGAATTCTTCCTGCCCGACGGGCGGGCGGCAGGCGTGCCCCTCACATACATAAAACGCGGTATTTCCGTCTAGCAGCTTGTATTCCGCCGTTGGCGAGTCAAGCACGCGCACGAGCGTATCCGACGGGAGCGCAAGCGCGAGGTCGCCGATGCCGTCCGCGCCCTTGACCGCCGTTACGGCGGCGGGCGGGTCGAGACTGTCGGACAGTGCGCACAGAAACATGGCGTGTCCGGCGGGGAAGTCGCTTGCCGCGCGCGTCAGAAAGTCGATTTGCTTTTGCAGCAGCGGCGCATACCCGCAGTAGGGCAGCAGGACTTGCAGGCGCGTCAGATTGTACGCCATCAGCGCGTTTCCGCTCGGCATTGCGCCGTCGTAGGATTCCTTCGGGCGGAGAATGAGCGTTTCATTTTCCTTGCCGGAAAGGTAAAAGCCGCCCGCTGCCGCATCGAAAAAGTCGGCGACGGCTTTGTCGGTGATTTGCCGCGCGCGGTCGAGATATGCGTCGTTTATTGTGGCGTCGTACAGCGCAAGCAGGGCAAACGCATAGCTCGCGTAGTCGTCGAGAAAGCCTTTGCCGCTCTGTTTGCCGTTGCGGAAACTGACAAACAGCGTGTCGCCGCGGCAAAGGTTGTTTTCGATAAAGCACTGCGCCGCTTCCGCCGCTTGCAGAACCCTTGCGTCGCTGCCGATTCGATACAGTGCGCAGAGTGCGGCAATCATCAGGCTGTTCCACGCGGTCAGAATTTTGTCGTCGAGGTGCAGGCGGGTACGCGCTTGCCGATAGGCGTATACCTTCGGCAGCAGCGCGTCGAATTTGCCGTCGGTATCTTCGCTGTCGAGCAGATTCGGAATGCTTTTGCCGTCGAAATTGCCTTCCTGCGTAATTCCGTAAGAACGGCAAAAGTCCGCGCCGTCCGTATCGCCGAGAATCTCCTTGATTTCGCGCGGCGTGAAGACATAGAATTTCCCCTCGACGCCGTCGCTGTCGGCGTCCTGCGCACTGTAAAACCCGCCGTCCGGTGCGGTCATCTCGCGCAGCACATACCCGGCGGTCCTTTCGGCAATTCGTTTGTAAAACGGGTCTGCGGTCAGTTCAAATGCGCGGCAGTATGCCGAAATCAGCAGCGCGTTGTCGTACAGCATTTTTTCAAAGTGGGGGACTAAAAAGCGGCGGTCGGTGGAATAGCGGCAGAAGCCGCCGCCGATGTGGTCGAACAGCCCGCCGCGCGCCATCTGCCGCAGCGCTTTTTCCGCCATGTGCAGTGCGCTTTTGTCCCCGTGCTTTGCATAGGTCTGCAAAAGGAACAGCAGATTGTGCGGGGCGGGGAATTTCGGCGCGTCGCCGAAGCCGCCGCAGGCTTCGTCAAAGCTCTGCCGATAGAAGCGCATCGCTTCTGCAAGCAGGTTTTCCGCGCTCTCTGCGGCGGCAGGGGAGGCGGTCGATTCCAAGGCGGACAGAATGCCGTCTGCCGATTGTAACAGCGTTTCGCGGCTTTCTTTCCACGCTTCCCGAATCAAGAGCAGCAGTTCCCTGAAGCCTACGAAATTGCCGCGTGAGGTTTTCGGAAAATACGTTCCGGCGAAAAACGGCCTCTTTCCGGCAGTCATGAAGATGCTGGTCGGCCAGCCGCCGCTGCCGGTAAACGCCTGACAAACCGACATATAAACGCTGTCGACGTCGGGGCGTTCCTCGCGGTCGACCTTGACCGAAATAAAGGACCGATTCAGAATTTCGGCGATTTCGGCGTCCTCAAAACTCTCTTCCGCCATGACGTGACACCAGTGGCAGGTGCTGTAGCCGATGCTTAAAAAAATCGGCTTGTCCTCGCTTTTTGCGCGTGCAAAGGCTTCGTCGCACCAGGGGTACCAATTCACGGGATTTTCGGCGTGCTGCAAAAGATAGGGGCTGGTCTCCCCGCTCAGATGGTTGCTCAAAGTTTATCTCCTTATAGTATATTCATAAGCCGCGTGACGGCTGTGCAAATCAAATACAAGCTTGCCTTGGGACAAAGGCAATGGCGTCGTTCTCTACCGATATTATAATACCACCCTTCAAAGCCTTTAGTCAACATGACCTTCCTTCATGGCGGGATTGTCGATGACCTGTCCCCCCTTGTCGAAGCGCGAGCCGTGGCAGGGGCAGTCCCAGCTATGCTCTGCGGCGTTCCATTTGAGCGCGCAGCCGAGATGCGAGCAGCGCTTTGCCGTCGGCGTCAGAAAATTCAGGAGCGTTGCGCCGAGGTTGGCAAACAACTGAAGCCGAAGCATACTTCTGCTCGGGGCAAAGACGGGAGCAAAGTCGTTTTCGCGCCCAAGCGCCGCGTCGGTCAGAAGGTCGGCGGCGACCATGGAGGTCGTCATGCCCCAGTGGTTGAAGCCCGAGGCGACGAAAACATCGGGCATCGCGGGGCTGTATCTGCCGATATAGGGGACGCCGTCTAAGGAGACGCAGTCTTGATTTGCCCAGGCATACTTCTCCTCGGCGTTCGGCAGATACCGCTTGACAAAGGCGCGCGGGACGTCAAAGCCGCCGCTTTTTGCGCCCGTGCGGCAGTCGCCGCCGCCTACAATCAGCAGATTCTTGTAATTGCGCAGATAGATGCCGCTTTCCTCTGCGGATTCTGCGGTACAGTGCAGCTGCGGCGCGTTTTCGAGCGCGAGGACGAAGGAGCGCTTCTGATACAGCTTGGCAAAATACAGCCCGCGGCGGTTGATAAACGGGAAGTGCGTGGCGACGATGACCTTTTTTGCGCGAATCCTGCCTTGCGCCGTGACGGCGGTCGTTCCGCTCAGTTTGGTCACGAAGGTGTTTTCGCAGATGTTAAGTCCCTTTGCCGCGCCGTACAGGAATTTCAGCGGGTGAAACTGCGCCATGCCGTCATAGCGCACCGCGCCCGCCGTAGGAAAGGGAAGCGGCGGCTCTTTGACAAAGACCGCGTCAAAGCCGAGCGAGCGTACCGCCGCCGCTTCGCGTTCCATTTTTGCTTTGTCGTAAAGGGAATACAAAAAAGACGGTGCTTCTTCAAAGCTGCAGGGAATGTGCTCGCAGAGCGAGCGGAATCGCTCGAGCGCGGACAGATTGGCGTGCAGATACAGCGCGGCTTTTTCTTTGCCGAACTTTTGTATCAGCGTTTGATACGGCGTGCCGTGCTGCGCCGAAAGAACGGCGGTCGTCCCCTTGGTGATGCCGCCGCCGATGCGTTTGCCTTCGACAAGGAGATAGTCGACGCCGAGCTCATCGAGCTTCAGTGCGCACAGCACGCCCGCCATGCCGCCGCCGATAATCAGGACGTCGGTCGTTCGGTCGCCCTTCAGCCTGGGAAATTCGGGCGGCTCGACGCCCTTTGTCCATAAGGATTCCATATTTTGTGCCTCGCTTTCGTTTCCGTTAGTATGCGCTGTTTGGGGAAAATCATGTTTCGGAAAAAAGAAGCGTTTGCGCCCACGCTTTGACAGAAAAAGCATAGCCGACGGCTATGCTTTTTCAAAAATTACTTCTTTTCGTTTACCGCAATCCAGATTTCGCAGGTGTAGTTCGGATTTTGCACATCGGCGGAGGGGTAGACCTCAAGCTCGATGCCGCTGCCGTACTCGTAGGTGTTGCTCTGCGGGAAGAACTCGGTGCAGATTTTCTTGTAGGTGTCGCGGAAGGCGTCGGGCATTTTGCCGCGGCACTGGAACACGGCATAAGTGTGTGCCGGAATCTCCACAAGGTCAAAGCTTTCGTCGGTTACCGGCGTGCCGTTCCATTCCGCGCCGATGCCGTAGGGAAAACCCGAGTCCGCCATTTCGCCGGAAAAGCAGATGCCGAGTATGCCGTGAAGATTGTCAAAGTTTGCGTACTTGCAGAGCTTTTCCATTGTACCGTCCGTACTGCACGCACCCCAAAATGCCGAAATGCCGGCGGTGGCGGTGTCGCCCTGCGGTTTGTTGACCTGCTTTTTCTTGCAGACGACCTTGAGCGCGTCTCTTTTTTCGATTCTGTAATCCATCAGATTGCCTCCGTCTAAAATGAGTTTTACGGAAAGACGGGAGAAGGACTTGATTTTGCCGCCGCAGCGGGCTTCGGTCGGCGTGATGCCGTGAAAGCGTGCGAACGCGCGGGAAAAGCTTTCGGGCGTATCGTAGCCGTAGCGAAGCGCGATGTCGATAATCTTGCCGTTCGTTCGATGCAGTTCGTCGGCGGCAAGCGACAGGCGACGCATACGAATGTAATCACCGAGCGTATACCCGACCAACATACTGAACATTCTCTGAAAATGAAACACCGACGAGGCGGCCTCCCTCGCCGCGGCTTCATAGTCGATGTCATCGGTCAGATGTGCTTCGACATAGTCGATTGCCCGCTGTATACCGCAAATCCAGTCCATGCGTTCGCCTCCTTCCGTATGACCGTATTATAGCAGAGCAGAGAAACGGAATCTTGATATTCTGTGCGAAGTGGTGTCAGGGCTCGACTGTTTCTCCGATGACAAAATCGCGCAGTACGGCAAGCTGCTTTTCGGTGTGAAACCAATGCTCGCCCTCCTCGTAGATTTGCAGAGCGCAGTCGAAACGCTCGGCAAACGCCGTTACCGTTTCGCGGTCGGTCAGGTTGTCCCGTCCGGCGTAGAGAATCGCGGTTGGGCTGTTCCACGTCAAAATCGGGTGCTGCTTTGCGTAGGTGTAGTATTCCCATGAAAGCGTTTCGCCGAACGCAGTGGGAATCTCCCGCTCGGCTTGCAGCCGCTCGGAACTTACCGACGCCCACCCCATCATCTTTTCAATCAGCGCGGGCATATCCAATATAGGCGAGACAAACAGGCATTTTTGGAAATGCGCGGCTTGGAATGCCGACAGCGAAAAATAAGCGCCGATGCTGTTTGCGTATAGGGAAATGCTTTGCCAATTCTCTTTGGCATAAGACAATAGATTTTGCAGTTCGGGAACGACCTGCCAAGGCACGAGTTTTTCCTTGCCGCCCTTGCGCGCACCGTGTTCGGGTAAGTCAACGCCGAGTACCTGAAAACCGCGCGTGCAGAGAAGCGCCGCGAGGCTTTCGGCTTCTTCCTTGCACCCGCATTTGCCGTGAACATACAGGCAGACCTGCGCCGCGCGTTCTCCGTACAGCACGGCGGGCATATCGCCGATACTCAAATGTTGAGTAAACATAACGCCTCCTTGAGGGATAATGGCTGCTATAGTTGATTGATTTGTTTTTCTATGGTCAATTTGACACTTTGCGTTTTTACAATTCTTCCGCCTTGAAGGTTGCATAACCCTCGTAGTAGTAGCTGTGGTCGATGCCTTTCATATAGACCTTACGGCTGTTGATTTCGTCGGTCAGTGCAGCTTTTAAGATATGTTTGATTTCAATATCTTTAATAGGGCTACGCTCCATTGCGAGCAGATAGTCTTCCTTATCAATTTTGCTCCAATCGACAACCTTGCCGATTTCGTTCTTCAAGATGTGGTCAAGCCAAATGCGGGCACTGCGACCGTTGCCCTCGCGGAACGGGTGGGCTATATTCATCTCAACATATTTTTCTACGATCTCATCAAAGTTCGACTGCGGCATTTTATCAATGCT
>SFNW01000013.1 GCA_004554105.1 Clostridiales bacterium
GGTTCTTTATCCGGAAAATGCTTGCCGATGTCGCCGAGCGCCGCCGCGCCGAGCAGTGCGTCCGATATTGCATGGAGCAGCACATCGGCGTCGGAATGTCCGAGCAGCCCGAGCGTATGCTCGATTTTGACACCGCCGAGAATCAAATCTCTGCCGCTGACGAGGCGGTGAACGTCGTAGCCCTGTCCGATTCGCATCATGTTTGCTCTCCTCTCTCGGAAAGGAGGATTTCGGCGCGGCGCAAGTCGCTTGCCACCGTCACCTTGAAATTCTCCGCGCCGCAGTCGACAAGCTGCACGCCGATGCCGATAGCTTCGACAAGCGACGCATCGTCGGTCCCCTCAAATCCGTTTTGCTCCGCCGTATAGGCGGCGGCACGGTAGATTTCGTCGCGAAAGACCTGCGGCGTCTGCGCAAGCCAGATGTGCGCGCGGTCAAGCGTTTCGGCAATGCGCCCGCCCTCCGCGTATTTCACCGTATCGGTCGCGCGCGAAGCGGCAATCGCCGCGCCATGCGCGTAGGCAGAAAGTACAACCTCTTTGATCTGCGCGGGGGTAATCAGCGCACGTGCGCCGTCGTGAATCGCTGCATAATCCGCCTTTTCGCTGATGGCGTCAAAGCCGTTTTTCGCCGACTGCTGCCGCGTCGCGCCGCCGGGGACGACCTTTGTCAGTTTGGTCAGCCCGTATTCCGTGCGGAAAGCGTCGTAGCACTCGATTTCCTCTTTCTTGGCAACAACGACGATTTCGTCGATATACTCGCTCTTTTCAAACGCGAGCAGCGTATGCACAATCAGCGGCAGACCGCAGAGCGTAATCATCTGCTTGGTCTGCGCCGCGCCGACGCGCGTACCGCTGCCGCCCGCAAGAATGACCGCGCTGGTGAAGCGCCTGCCGCCGAGGATTGCCGAGGCGGCGTTTTTTACTTTGTCAAGCAGCCCGCTTGATTGATTTTCCATAGGCGTAAAGCCCTTTCCCCGCCCTCAGCGGTAATAGACATAATAAACGATAATCGTCCGCACCCTGCCGTCATGCTCAAGGTCGGGCGCGGTGATAATCACGCCGTCCTTGGAGAGCAGCTCGGATGCGTCCATGTCGGCAATCTTGGCGCGCAGCAGCACGTCCGCCGACGCAAAGACCAGAATCTCGTCGTCGCGAATCGAGATACTGCCGCCCTTGCCGATGACCTCCTCCACGCCGTCGATGCGCTCGCCGACGTATTTGATGCGCTTGTTGCTGATCATCTGCGCCATCTGCCGCCTGTAGGCAAGCGAAGCCGTGTTCTTTTTGGCAAACCGCGAAAAGAGTCCCATCACATGAACTCCTCTTTTAGCGTGCGCTCAAACAATGCGTCGATTGCGACCTTCGGCGGCGTATTCTCATAGAGGACGGTGTAGACCGCCTCCGAAATCGGCAGTTCGACCCGATACTGCTTTCCGAGTTTCATCATCGCCTTGACGGTATAATACCCCTCCGCAAGGTCGGTGTAGGTCTCTCCCTTGACAAAGGACTCGCCGAACTGGCGGTTGTGACTGAACTTGGAGAAAACCGTCGCTTCGTAGTCGCCGAGGTGGCAAAGCCCGTATGCCGAAAGCTCGTTGCCGCCCATCGCCTTAATCAGCCGCGCAACCTCGCGCGCGCCGCGCGCCATCAGTGCGCCCTTGAGTGAGGAAACGCCCATGCCGTCGAGCATACCCGCAGCGATGCCGATGACGTTTTTCGACGCCGCGCCGATTTCGTTGCCGAGCAGGTCGTTGCCGTAATAGAAACGAATCAGCTTGCTTGAAAACGAGTCGACCAGTTTTTGCTTCAGCGCCTCGTTTGCCGAGTCGATGACCATGCAGTTCGGAATCCCGCGTGCAAATTCCTGCGGGTGCCCGGGACCGATCCAAACGGCGACACGGTCATGCCCGAGCCCCTCGGTTGCAATCTCGCTGAGCCGCTTGCCGCTCCCGATTTCGATGCCCTTCATGCAGAGGACAAAGTCCTTGTCGGTAATTCCCGCGTCGCAAAGCTCGCCGACAAGTCCGCGTAGTCCCTGCGAGTTAATCGAGATGCCGATGACGTCGGCATCGGCAATATCGTGAATGTCATAGACCAGCTTGATGCGCTCGCCAAGCGTGACCATGCCGTTTGAGCGTGTCGCGGTCAACTGCTGCATTTGCGGCGTGTCTGCCGGTCCGTAAAGCTTGACCGTGTGTCCGATGCTGTCGAGATACCACGCGATGAAGGTACCCCATCTGCCGCTGCCTATCATTGAAATTTTCATTGACAATCTCCTTCTGCCGTCGTTTCTCGGGCGTCGCCTGCCGCGCCGCCGCTCACCTTAAAACCGTCGACTTCGCCGCGCTCGATTGCGCCGAAGATGCGGTGCTTCAGCCCCTTGTGCTCGCGTTCGAGCGTGCGGAGCAGTTGTTTCATCTTTTCGCGTTCGGTGTTGCCGTTCGCGGGGCATTTGCTTTCGACCACGGGCAGACTTGCCGCCGCGGCGAAAGCGCGAATCTGCTTTTCGGGAACATACAGCATCGGGCGAATCAAACAGATGCCCGTGTTTGAGAGATAGGTGACCGGCGAAAAGCAGCCGATGCGCCCCTCGTAGAATAAATTGAGCATAAAAGTCTCGACCGTATCGTCGAAATGATGCCCGAGCGCGACCGAGGTACAGCCCATTTCCTTTGCCGCCGCGTGCAGTGCGCCGCGCCGCATTTTTGCGCAGAGCGAGCAGGGATTGCTCTCCTTGCGAACATCGAATACGATTTTGCCGATTTCGGTCGGCACGATGCGGTATTCCACGTTCAGGCGGCGGCAGAGTTCGGCAATCTCGCCGAAGTCCGCGCCGGGAAAACCGAGGTCAACCGTGACGGCACAGAGCGAAAAACGCTTCGGATAGAAGCGCCGCAGTTCGGCGAGCGCAACAAGCAGGGTGAGCGAATCCTTGCCGGCGGAAACGCCGACGCAGATTTTGTCGCCCTCTTGAATCATAGCATAGTCCTCCGCGGCGCGGCGGACCTGACTGAGAATTCTTTGCAGTTCTTTCATGTGTATTCAAGCGACCCTTCCGCATATACTGTTGCGAAAGCAATTCTATTAAACGAGGTGTTTGTATGGCTATCAAGATCTATATCGACCAGGGGCACAATCCCGAAAATCCCAACGCGGGTGCGGAGGGCAACGGACTGCGCGAGCAGGACCTTACATACCGCATCGGCGCGGAACTTGCCGCGCTGATTAACGCAAACCCGCAGCTTGAAGCGCGGCTTTCGCGTCCGACGCCCGAGACCCAGCTCGGTACGAGCAACGCGACCAGCCTCGCGGCGCGTGTACGGGACGCAAACAGTTGGGGCGCGGACTATTTCATCAGCCTGCACGCCAATGCTTCGACTTCCCAGAGCGCGTCGGGCACAGAGGGCTACGTTTACGCGCTCGGCACGCCTGCCGCCGCGCTGTCCGAGGACATCGTGCAAAGCCTGACCGAAGCGACGGGATTGCGCAACCGCGGCGTATTCGCGCGTCCGAGCCTCTATGTGCTGCGCCGCACTTCCATGCCCGCGACGCTGATTGAGCTTGGCTATATCACCAATCCGAGCGACGCGCAGCTGATGAACGAGAATCCGCAGCTCTTCGCGCGCGGCATCTACAACGGTATTCTGAAGTATCTGAATCTCGCCTAAGCTCTGCCGAGCATCTGCAAAAGCTCGTTCTCACCGATGACCTTGATGCCGAGTTCGTTGGCTTTGACCAGCTTGGAGCCTGCGTCCTCGCCCGCGAGGACCAAAGAGGTTTTCTTCGACACGCTGCCGCTGACCTTGCCGCCGTTCTGCACAATCAGGGCGGACGCCTCGTCGCGCTTCATCGTCGGCAGCGTGCCGGTGATGACGAAGGTCAAGCCCGCAAGGCGGTCGCCCTTCGGCGCGGCGGTGCTCTCGGTCAGCACGCCCGCGGCTTCGAGCGCGTCCGCAAGTGCGCGGCTCTCGGGGCGGGCAAAGAATTCGACAATGCTCTTTGCCGTGATTTCTCCGATGTCGTCAATCTCGCAAAGCGACTCGACGGTTGCCGAAAAGCAGCTGTCGAGCGTTTTGTATTTTTCGGCGACCGCGCGCGAGGCAGCCTCGCCGACCTGCCGGATACCGAGCGCGTAAATCAGCCGCTCCAGTCCCGCACGCTTCGAGCGTTCGATGGCGTCGACGAGATTCTGCGCGGACTTCTCGCCCATGCGGTCGAGGTCCTTCAAGTCCTCGGCGCGCAGTTTGTAGAGGTCGGCGGCGTTCTCAATCCGCTTGTTGTCGAGCAAAAGGTCGATGATCTGCGGGCCGAGTCCGTCAATGTTCATCGCGCCCTTGGACGCGAAATGCGCAATGGCACGCGAACGCTTTGCGGGGCAAAGCTCGTTCGGGCAGCGCACCGCCGCCATATCCTCGTCGCGCACGACGGGACTGCCGCAGGCGGGGCAAACTTCAGGCATACGGTATTCTTTTTCCGTGCCGGTGCGCTTTGCCGGCAGACTCTCCAAAACCTCGGGAATGATGTCGCCCGCTTTCTGCACGACGACCGTGTCGCCGATGCGGATATCCTTGTCGCGGATATTGTCGATGTTGTGCAGCGTCGCCTTGGAGACGGTCGTCCCCGCAAGGCGGACGGGCTCAAGCAGCGCGGTCGGCGTCAGCACACCGGTTCTGCCGACCTGCACGAAAATGTCGAGTAGCTTCGTCTCTTTTTTTTCGGGCGGATACTTGTAAGCCGCCGCCCACTTCGGCGTGGTCGTTCCCTCTCCGACGATACGCCGCATCGAGATCGAATCCATCTTGACGACCGCGCCGTCGATGTCATAGGCAAGCGAGTCGCGCAGCTCGCCGAGTTTTTCGATATGCGCGCGAACTTCGTCATAGCCGACGGCGCGCACGCGGTCGGTCAGCACATGAAAGCCGAGTTCGTGCAGGCGGTCGAGCAGTGCAAAATGACTGTCGGGATTCGGCTTGTCTGCATAGACGTCGCCCCACTGAAGGTTGAAAACGAAAATATCGAGCTTCCGCTTTGCGGTAATCTTCGAGTCGAGCTGGCGCAGCGACCCCGCCGCCGCGTTGCGCGGATTGGCAAGCAGAGGCTTCCCCTCGCGCTCGCGCACCTCGTTGAGCGAATGAAACACCTCGCGCGGCATATAGACCTCGCCGCGCACGCAAAAGCTGAGCGGCTCGGACAGCGTCAGCGGAATCGAGGCGATGGTGCGCAGATTTTCCGAGACGTCCTCGCCGACAAAGCCGTCGCCGCGCGTCGCGCCGAACGAGAAATTGCCGTTTTCGTAAATCAACTCGACCGACAGCCCGTCAATCTTCGGCTCGACCGAATAGACTGCGTCCGGCACTTCCTCGGCAACGCGGTCGAGGAAGCCGCGCAGTTCCTCAAAGGAGAACACATCGGCAAGACTGCCCATCTGCACGCGGTGCGTAACCTTCTTGAATTTATCCAGCACCCTGCCCCCGACGCGCCGCGTCGGCGAATTCGGGTCGTCGTACTGCGGGTACGCCGCCTCAAGCTCCTGCAGGCGGCGGAACATTGCGTCGTACTCGTAGTCCGAAATCTCGGATTCGTCGTAGACGTAATACATCTTCGCATAATGCGTCAGTTTTGCACGCAGAGACTCTATTTCTTTCTTTATATCTTCCATAACGCCGCTCCGCTTCTTTTTTACTCTGTTATTTTAACAATTTATAGGGCAAATGTCAATTCATATAAAGTTTTTCTTTTATTTTTGCCCGCAGCGTGCTATAATGAAACGGTACGCGAAAAAATTCAAGAATTCAAGAGGAAAGTCCATGAAAACGACCGAACTGCGGGTCGACCGCATCGAAGAAGGCGTCGCCGTCGCCTATGACACAGACGGCGCCGAATACAGAATGTGCGCAAAAATCGGCGACCTTGCCGAAAACGACGTTCTGCGCGCAAGCCTGAATGACGAGGGCGAGGTCGTCTCGGCGGAAAAACTGCCCGAAAAAACCGAGGAGATCAAAGCGGCGGCGCAAAGCAGACTGGACAGACTTTTCGGAAAACAGGAGAACTGACATGACCTTACAAAGCATCCTTCTCGACCGCTTCGGCGACGGCGAGCCCGCCGCCTCAATCCTTTTTGTTACACTCACACTGCTCTGCATGGCAATTCCCTATCTGCTCGGCAGCGTCAACTTTGCGCTCGTGATTTCCAAGCTGTTTTATCACGATGATATCCGCAAATACGGCAGCGGCAACGCGGGCATGACCAATATGCTGCGCACCTACGGCAAGGGCGCGGCACTCGCCACCCTGCTCTGCGATATGCTCAAGGCGGTCGTATCGGTGCTGCTCGGCAGCTTTCTGCTCGGCACGGCGTTCGGCGGCTATCTTGCCGGCGCGTTTTGCATTCTCGGGCATATCTTCCCGATTTTCTTCAAATTCAAGGGCGGCAAAGGCGTCGCCACCGTCGCGGCAATGATTCTGACGCTCGACCCGCTTTGTTTTCTCATTCTGATGATTGTTTTCGTCCTGCTCGTCGCGGCGACGAAATATGTTTCGCTCGGCTCGGTCATCTGCATGATGCTCTACCCGATTATTACCTACAAGCTTGCTTCAAACGGCTCGGTCGGCTTTCCCGTTCTGTTCAGTTTTCTCGTCGCCGTGCTGATCATTTTCATGCACCGCAGCAACATCGCGCGGATCAGAAACCATACCGAGAATAAAATCTCCTTCTCAAAGAAAAACAAGGACGGAGAAAAGAAGAAATGATGTCCGAAACGGCAATGCGCTTTGCCGCGCTCTGCTCGCGCGCGGCGGAGCGCCGCTTTTTGAAAAAACTCGTCGCCTCAAAGCCTGCGGACAGGCAGATTCTGCGCATTAACGGGCAGCTGCTTGATTTGAGCGGCAAAATCGTTTTGCAGCTTGAAACGCGGACGGCGGACGGCAAGGCACTGCACGAAAATCTCGAGCCGGAGAACGCCGAGGCGATTGCCGCCGCGCTCTGCGGCTTTGGGCAGGTCAATCTGCTCTGCGACGGCGCGGAGGCGGAATACCGCCGCTCGAAAAGCGGCAGCGAAACCATTCTCGGCGAGAAGAAATTCCTGTCGGCACTCGACGCCTACGGCAAAAAAA
The DNA here is from genome assembly GCA_004554105.1 of Clostridiales bacterium. Lineage (GTDB taxonomy): Bacteria > Bacillota > Clostridia > Oscillospirales > CAG-272 > UMGS902. The sequence continues at coordinate 7,116 of SFNW01000013.1, forward strand.
TCGAAATCCGCGCGCACAATCGCGCCAAGGCGTATCTGTTCGACGGCAGCGAGCCGTTTCTCTTTGAACTCGGCGTCGCCGACAAAAACGGGCGCGTCTACGACAAAAAACAGCCGAAATTCCGCCAAATCAACCGCTTCACCGAGCACATCGCGGAAATTTATAAATATCTGCCCGCCACGGGCAAGCTGAACGTGCTCGACCTCTGCTGCGGCAAAAGCTATCTCAGCTTTGCCGTCTATCACTACCTGACCGTCACGATGGGCAGAGAGGTCGAAATGGTCGGCATTGACCGCAAGCGCGACGTGATCGGCTTCTGCGCAGAGACGGCAAAGAACCTCGGCTATACGGGGCTGTCGTTTCACGCCTGCGACATCGACGACTACCCCTATACCTCGCCGGTACACCTTACAATTTCGCTGCACGCCTGCGACATCGCGACCAACATTGTGCTCGGCAAGGCAATCGAGCTCGGCTCGGAGGTTATCCTTTCGACGCCCTGCTGTCAAAAGGAGCTGCTGCAAAACCTCGAAACGCACGAATACGACTTCGTGACGAAATACCCGATGCTGAAAAAGAAATTCTGCGACGCCGTCACCGACGCGCTGCGGCTGGCGCGGCTTGAAGCAAACGGCTACACCGCCGCCGCGCTCGAGCTGACCGACCCCGACGACACGCCGAAGAACATTCTGCTCCGCGCCGTAAGGAAAAAGGACTTTGACCCGTCCTCCCCTGCGGCAAAGGAAGCAAAGCGCGCGTTCGACGCGCTCTGCGCCTCGCTTGTCGGGGACAAGCAACTGTATATCAAAGGCTAAGATAAGCAAAAAGCGACCTGCCGCAGCAGGTCGCCTTTTCTTTTTATTTCAGGAAATCGGGGAGAAATTCTGGAGATGTGTTGTCGGTAATCAGTTTTTTGAGGTCGCTAAAGGTGAACTTTCCCCAGTTGTTTGCGCCGTGCTCGGCGGCAAGCGCATCGGTGTAGTCACGCATCAGGTAAACGCGCGAATCGTAGCGCACCGCCAGCCCCTGCGAGTCTTTTTTCGACGTGTCGGTCTTATAGTGGCTGACCACCGGCTCGACGACCGCATTTTCGACTGTGATGATGCCGTCTGCGTCCTTGACGATGTCAAAGGTCAGAATCTCGCCGACCATGTTTTTGCCGTAGAGCATCGTGGAGCAGAGATTGCCGAGCGAATAGGCAACGAGCGTCTTGTTGCCGCTCTCGCCCGTCAGATACTCCACGCCGCCGACAACGTGCGGGTGGTGTCCGAGCACGACGTCAACGCCGAGGTCGGCGCAGAGTTTGGCATATTTCTGCTGTTCGGGCGTGACGGTGAACACGTCCTCTGTTCCCCAGTGGAACGTAACAATCACGACGTCGGCGCACTCCTTGGCGAGCGCAACCTGCCGCTTGAGGTCGGCTTCGTTTGCATAGGGCACGACATACGCGCTCGACGCCGAAACATCGTTTTTGTGCGAATAGTTGATCAGCGTCGTGTAGCCGAGCAGCGCAATCTTCACGCCCTTGCATTCAACCGTGCGGATATTGTCATAGTCGCTTTTCGTATAACCGCCGATCATCGTCACGGGCAGCCCGTTGAAATACTCGATGGTATTGGCATAGCCCTTTTCGCCCTTGTCGAGCATATGGTTGTTGGCGATTGTGAAGATGTCAAAGCCCGCGTCAATCAGCCCCTCGACCATTTCGTGCGGCGCATTGAAGTTCGGATAGCCCGAGATGCCGAGTTCTTCGCCGCCGACCGGCGCTTCCTGATTGACAAAAGCCAAGTCGGCGGAGGAGATGAGGTCGGCAATCCCCGCGTAAATCGCGGTGAAGTCATACTTTTCCCCGTCTTTAGCCAGTCCCGCCGCCGTGGCAACCACCGAATCATGCGCGATATTGTCGCCCGCCGCCGCAAAGTGAATGCGCGTTTCGGTCGGCACAGTCGGCGTCGTCGCTTCGGTCACCAGCGGAGCGAGCGTCGCCTCGGGCTGCTCGGTGCGTATTGTGTCCTCGGTCGTTGCCGCCGGCTGCTTATCCCCGCAGCCGAAAAGGCACAGCATCGCCAAAAGCAAAAAGACAGATAAAACTTTTTTCATAAAATTCATATTCCCTGTTTTGTGTAGTCGCAGACTTCCGTCTGCGACTATTTTAGCATGAAATGAAATTTTTTTCAATATCTAAAACGAATTCCCGCCGCTTTTACAAGTTTCGACCGCACAAGGCGGTACAATTCAAAATAAAGGAAATCGCAAAGAGAGGAAAATGAAAATGATCAACAGACAAACACGCGCCGTCTGCACGACCGAGGGCGACACGCTGCGCGCCGCGATTGTCGGCGAGGTCGACCACCACGGCGCAAAAGAACTGCGCGAGGAAATCGACGACGCGATTCTCGCCGCCATGCCGAAAAAAGTCGTCCTCGACCTTGCAAGCGTAGATTTCATGGACAGCTCGGGACTCGGCATCATCATGGGGCGCAAGGCGCTTGCGGACAAGCTGGGCGCGGGATTTGCCCTGCAAAACCCGTCAAAGCGGGTCGCGCGTATCATCGAGCTTTCGGGGCTTAACCGCATCATCAAAATCGAATCACAATCCGACGGAGGAAACAACAATGCGTAACAAATGCGTCAACAGACTGAATCTTGTCCTGCCCGCGCTCTCGGTCAACGAAAGCGCGGCGCGCGCGATGGTCGCCGCCTTCTGCGCGCAGCTCAATCCGACCATCGAAGAGCTTGCCGACATCAAATGCGCCGTGTCCGAGGCGGTGACAAACTGCATCGTCCACGCCTACCGCGAACGCCCGGGCGACATCTACATAGCGGTCAAAATCTTTGACACGCGGAAAATCAAAATCGAGATAAAGGACAAGGGCTGCGGCATCGAGGACACCGAGCTTGCCAAAACGCCGCTCTACACCACCGACAGAAGCGGCGAGCGGAGCGGCATGGGCTTTGCGGTCATGGAGAGTTTTATGGACAAGCTCTCGCTCCGCTCGGTCGTCGGCAAATACACAAAGGTCACGCTGACAAAGACGCTGTCGCCCGTGGAAATCTGAATGGGTATCGAGCAGGGCACAAAGTATTCCGGCAACATCGGGTTGATCGAGCGCTCACAGGCGGGCGACGGAAAGGCAACCGAAGAACTCATGCGCATGAACGCGGGACTTGTACAGAGCATCGCCGTCAAGTTTGCGGGGCGCGGCGCGGAGTTTGAAGACCTCGTGCAAATCGGCAATATCGGTATGCTCAAGGCAATCCGCAGTTTCGACGCCTCGCGCGGCTGCGTGTTCTCGACCTACGCCGTCCCGCTGATTTTCGGTGAAATCCGACGGTTTCTGCGCGACGACGGGCTGGTCAAGGTCTGCCGCCCGCAGAAAAAGCTCGGCGCGCAACTGATGCGTGCCAAGGAAGAATATCTCGCCGCAAACGGCACGTCCCCACGCATCGACGAACTGGCATCAATCTGCGGCGTCTCGCCCGAAGAAGCCGCCGCCGCGCTCTCCGCCGTCTCGCCCGCCGTCTCGCTGTCCGAGCCGCTGTTCGGCGAGGAGGAGAATTTCACGCTTGAAAACACGCTCTGCGCACAGGACGAGAACGAGAAAATGCTTGAAAAAATCACGCTGACCGAAGCGCTCGGCAAACTGCCCGAGCTTTGGCGCAAAATCGTCCTCTTGCGCTATTTCAAGGATTTGTCCCAACAGTCGACCGCCGAAATCCTCGGTCTGTCACAGGTCAAAATCTCGCGCGAGGAAAAGAAGCTGATTGAATTCTTACGCCGCGAGTTGTCATCATAAATCCGGCAAAAATACCGGTAATACCGTACAAAACGGGGTCTGTGCGCACCGCACAGACCCCGTTAATTATGCCTGCTTTTTCAATTTTGCTTCTTCTTTCAAACGCAGCTCGGTATTGAGGATACGCTTGCGAAGACGGATATTCTTCGGCGTGACCTCAATCAACTCGTCGTCGGCGATGTAGTCAATCGCCTCCTCAAGGCTCATGATTTTCGGCGTGACCAAGCGAAGCGCTTCGTCTGCGCCCGCGCTGCGGATTGCCGTCAGATGCTTCTTCTTGCAGACGTTGACCGCGATGTCGCCCTGCTTCGGGTTTGCGCCGACGATCATGCCCTCGTAGACGGGGCACTGCGCGCCGATGAACATCTGTCCGCGGTCCTGCGCGTTGAAGATACCGTAAGAGGTCGATTCGCCCGGCTCACTTGCGACGAGCGAACCCGTGAAGCGCACCGTAACATCGCCTCTGTAGGGCTGATAAGAATCAAAAATCGTATTGATGATGCCCTCGCCGTGCGTATCGGTCAGAAATTCGCTTCTGTAGCCGAACAGGCAACGGGTCGGAACGAGGTATTCAAGGCGCGTTCTCGAGCCGCGCGGCTCCATCGAGACAAGCTCGCCCTTGCGCGCGCCGAGTTTTTCCATAACCGCGCCGTTGTAAATGTCGGGGCAGTCGATAATCACCCGTTCGACCGGCTCGCACTTCTTGCCGTCAATCTCACGGAACAGCACCTTCGGTGTACTGCACGACAGCTCGTAGCCCTCGCGGCGCATGGTTTCAATCAGAATCGAGAGGTGCATTTCGCCGCGCCCCGCGACCTTGAAGCTCTCGGTGGTGTCGCCGTCGCTGACGCGGAGCGAAACGTCCTTGAGCAATTCCTTGTACAGGCGCTCGCGCAGGTGGCGGGAGGTGACATACTTGCCCTCCTTGCCGGCAAAGGGGCTGTTGTTGACCGAGAAGGTCATTTCCATCGTCGGCTCGCTGACCTTGACGAATTCGAGCGGCTCGACACAGGTCAGCGACGTGACCGTGTCGCCGATGTTGATGCCCTCCGCGCCGCTGAAGCAGATGATGTCGCCGACCTTGGCGGTCTCGACGGGGACGCGGGTCAAGCCGTCAATCTGATAGATGCTGACGACCTTGGCACGGCGCTGCGTCTCGGGGTTGTGGTAGTTGGAAATCATGATGTCCTGATTCTGCCGAATCACGCCGCGCTCGACTCTGCCGATGCCGATGCGTCCGACATAATCGTTATAGTCGATTGACGAAACCAGCATCTGCAATTCGCCGTTTTCGTCGCCCGAGGGTGCGGGCATATAATCAAGAATCTTGTCGAACAGCGGGCGCAAATCCGTACCCGGCTTGTCCGCGTCGAGCGAAGCCGTGCCCGATCTGCCCGAGCAGTAAATCATCGGGCTGTCAAGTTGCTCGTCGTTTGCATTCAGTTCCATGAAAAGTTCAAGAACCTCGTCCTCTACCTCATGGATGCGCGCGTCGGGCTTGTCGATTTTGTTGATGACGACAATGACGCGGTGGTTGAGCTGAAGCGCCCTCTCCAAAACGAAACGGGTCTGCGGCATCGGTCCCTCTGCGGCGTCTACCAAAAGAAGAACGCCGTTGACCATCTTCAGAATACGCTCAACCTCGCCGCCGAAGTCCGCGTGACCGGGGGTGTCGACAATGTTGATTTTCACGCCGTTGTAATGCACCGCCGTATTCTTGGCAAGAATGGTGATGCCGCGCTCGCGCTCGAGGTCGCCCGAGTCCATGACGCGCTCGGTGGTCGCCTGATTTTCGCGGTAGATGCCGCCCTGACGAAGCATTTCGTCAACGAGCGTCGTCTTGCCGTGGTCAACGTGTGCGATGATTGCAATATTTCTTAAATCTTCTCTTACCACTGTACAAATCCTCTGTATCTCAGTTTCCGTAAAACTCATGATTTTATATTATAACACTTTTTCTGTAAAATGAAAACAGTTTATTTGACAAAAAATTTGTTTTCCGCCGTGAAAAATAATGGCAAACTGCCGAAAACCGACGTCTTTAGAGCAAATCGCTTGACAGACCGAAGGCATCGGGGCTATAATCCGAACAGAAACGACGAGGTGAAAAACATGAAAATCAAAGGCTTCATCTTCGACCTTGACGGTACGCTCGCCGACACCCTGCCCGAACTGAACCGCGCGATGAATGTCACGCGCAGCCGTTTCGGACTTCCGCCTATAGGACGCGCCGACGTTTTGCGCGGCATCAACGACGGTCCGCGTACCTTTATCGAGCGCACCTTTCCCGCAGGCACCGACAAGGAGACAATCGACCGTGCGACCGAGTTTTATATTTACGACTACGAGCAGTATTACATGGGGACGAAAACCGCATTCGACGGCATGAAAGAGACGGTTGCCGAAATGCACGCACTCGGCTGCAAAACCGCCGTTCTCACCAACAAAGCCCACACGGCGGCGGTGCTGCTCGTCGAACAGATTTTCGGCAAGGGCGTGTTCGACCCGATTCTCGGTGTCAAGGACAAGCCGCTAAAGCCGGATCCCGATGCGGCGCTCGGCATTGCGCGGCTCTTCGGCTGTACGCCCGACGAAATCTGCTTTGTCGGCGACTCGCACATTGATATGCAGACCGGCGTAAACGCGGGAATGCACACGATAGGCGTCTCCTACGGCTATAAGCCGGTCGATGTGCTGCTTGCAAACGGCGCAGAGCATATCGCAAATACCCCGCGCGAAATTCTCGAAATCGCGAAAAATATCGAATAACGGTTGACAAACCGCGAAAGACGGGTTATAATCGACTCACCGAACAGAATATGTCAGGGGTGCTTTCACAGGCTGAGACGGGAGTTTTCCCGAACCCTTTACCTGATACGGATAATGCCGTCGTAGGGAGATAAAAACACTAAGGTTGATTTCCGCACGGGCATATCGTCTGTGCGGAATTTTATTTTCGGAGGTTTTTCGCAATGAAAAACACAAAAGTAAGACTCCTTGCGGAGTCCGCCATTATGCTGGCGCTGGCGATTGCCCTTTCGTTCGTCAAGATTTGGGAGATGCCGATGGGCGGCTCTGTCACGCTGCTGTCCATGCTGCCCATCATGCTGATTGCCGTTAAAAACGGAAACGGCTGGGGCGTCGGCACCGCATTTCTCTTTTCGCTCTTCCAGCTTGCACAGGCAGTCATGGAAGGCAACGTGTTCCCCTACTGCACGACGCTCGGCATTGTTGCGGTCTGCGTCGCCTTTGACTACATCGTTCCCTTCACCGTGCTCGGTCTCTGCGCAGTCGGCAAAAAGAAGCTCGGTTTGCCCGGTGTTTACCTCGGCATCGTCGGCGTATGCGTCGTCCGCTTTCTCTGCCACTTTACCACGGGTATTGTCATCTGGGGTCAGTGGGCGCCCGAAGGCATGGCAAAGGCGGTTTACTCTCTGATTTACAACGGTCAGTACATGCTTCCCGAAATGATTCTGACGCTGGTTGCCGCAGTGCTTCTGCTCAATGCAAAGCCGATCCGCAAGCTGATGGGCTTGACAAAATAACGCATTTGTCTTATAATATTCCCGCAACCGAGCGGCGCAATCGCGCGATATGTCGCCGAAAGGTATTATCGTGAGGAAAGTCCGAGCTTCACAGGGCAGGATAACGGATAACGTCCGCCGAGGGTGACCTCCGGGAAAGTGCAACAGAAATAGACCGCCGCGCAAGCGGTAAGGATGGAAAGGCGAGGTAAGAGCTCACCGGCACGGCAGGCAACTGCGTGCAACTGTAAACCCTATCCGAAGCAACACCGCATGGGGACGCCGCAAGGCGTGTCTGCCCGACATATGTCCCCGGGTGGCAGCGGCAGAAATGCTCAAGCAGTCCGGTAACGGGCTGCGAAGATAGATGATTGCGGGGCGATTTTTCGCTCACAGAACTCGGCTTACAAACTCGTGTTGCAGACCGACGGCAAACGCCGTCGGTCTTTTTTTTCGCGTTTTGTATTGCTTTTACAGTATAAAACTAATATAATAAGTTATGTATGACCTGATTTTTTGACGAGGTGAATTTTTTGCAATACGATTTTAACGGCAAGCGGTGCGCCGTGCTTGGGCTGGGCGTCTCCAACCTGCCGCTGATTGATTTTCTGCTCGACCGCGGCGCGCGCGTCTCGGCGCGCGACCAAAAGCCGGTTGACGAAACCGACGGGCGAATTGCCGCATGGCGGGCGCGCGGCGTCGAATTTGTCTGTGGCGAATGCTACCTTGACGGCATCGACGCAGACTTTGTTTTCCGTTCCCCCGGTATTCGCCCCGATACTTTGCAGATTGCCGACGCCGTAAAGCGCGGCGCGGTACTGACCTCCGAAATGGAGTTGTTCTTTGCACTCTGCCCGGCGAAAATCTTCGCCGTCACCGGCTCGGACGGCAAGACCACGACGACCACGCTGACCTACAAGCTGCTTGAAGCCGAAGCCGAAAAGGAGGGCAAGGGTCGCCGCGTCTTTGTCGGCGGCAACATCGGCACGCCGCTCTTGCCCCGCCTCGGAGAAATGCGCGACGACGACTTTGCCGTCGTCGAACTCTCGAGCTTTCAGCTGATGACCATGCAAAAATCCGCATGGGGCGCGGCAATCACCAACATTTCGCCGAATCACCTGAACTGGCACACCGATATGGACGAATACACGCGCGCCAAATACAATATTTACGGCGACGATACGCAGCGCATCGTCCTCAATGCCGACAACCCGCTCACCGCGGCGCTCATCAATACGGGACGCGCAGAAAAGATTGTCTTCTCGCTCGACAAGCACCCCGACGCATTCGGCGGCGACGTCAAAATCTACGAAGAAGACGGATATATCTGCGTAAACGGCGAAAAAGTCCTGAACACCGCCGACATCAAAATCCCCGGCAGATTCAACGTCGCAAACTATATGTGCGCAATCGGCATGACGCTCGGTCTCGTTTCCCCCGAAACCATCACGGCACTTGCCAAAAGCTTCGGCGGCGTCGAGCATCGCAACGAGTTTGTGCGGGAAATCGGCGGCGTTCGCTACTACAATTCTTCCATCGACTCCTCGCCCTCGCGCACCATGGCGGCGCTGTCCGCCTATCCGAAGAAGCCTGTCCTGATTTGCGGCGGGCGCGACAAGCACGTCCCGTTCGACGGGCTTGCCAAGGCAATCCTGACCGAAGCCAAGGCACTCGTGCTGACCGGCGAGGCAAAAGACCAAATTCTGACCGCCGTCAAAAATGCCGAGGGCTATACGCCCGCGTTTCCGATTCTCATTCGGGAGAATTTTGCCGACGCGGTCGAAGCCGCAAGAAGCCTTGCGTCTCCCGGCGACATCATCCTGCTCTCCCCCGCCTGCACCTCCTTCGACGCCTTCAAAAACTTCGAGGAGCGCGGCAAAACCTTCAAATCCATCGTCAATTCATTTGCAGACTGACAACATAAAGGAATCCCAAAATGACAGAACAACTTTTAAAAATCGCAAAGGAAGCCGAGACGGCGCTCGCGGATATTTTCGCCGATATCGACGCCGTCTCGATGAAAAATACCGAAAAGGTGCTCGACGCGTTCCGCGCCCACCGCGTCAGCGAGTCGCATTTTGCCCCGAGCAGCGGCTACGGCTACGACGATAAAGGGCGCGACACGCTCGACCGCATCTACGCCGACGTATTCGGCGCGGAGGCGGCGTTCGTCCGCCACGGCATCGCCAGCGGCACGCACGCGCTCGCTATCGGACTGTACGGTCTGCTCCGCCCGGGCGACATTCTCTATTCCGTGGCGGACAAGCCCTACGACACGCTCGACGAGGTCATCGGAACGGTCGGCGAAGCGGGGCGCGGCTCGCTGCGCGACTTCGGCGTCGACTATATGCAGAGCGACCTGAAGGACGGCAAGCTGAACCTGCCCGAAATCAAGGCAAATCTCGAAGCCTGCGGCGACCGCATTAAAGTCGTCTTTGTCCAGCGCTCCAAGGGCTATCTCGACCGCCCGACGCTGACCGTCGCCGAAATCGGCGAGCTGTGCAGGCTGGTACACGCCGTTTCAAAGGCATTTGTCGTCGTCGACAACTGCTACGGCGAGTTTACCGAGACGCTTGAGCCGACGGCAGTCGGCGCGGATATGATCATCGGCTCGCTGATTAAAAACCCGGGCGGCGGCATGGCGGAATCGGGCGGCTACATTGCGGGCAGCGCCCGTGCCGTCGAGTTGGCGGGCTATCGGCTGACCGCGGTCGGCGTCGGTCTTGAAATCGGCGCGTCGCTCGGGCAGACCAAAAGTATGTACCGCGGCTTCTTCTACGCGCCGCATACGGTCGCGCAGGCACTCAAGACCGCGCACTTTGCCGCCTATGTTTTCGAGGCGCTCGGCTGTGAGGCCGTTCCACGCTACAGCGAGCGGCGCAGCGACATTATTCAGACGCTCCGCTTCGGCGCGCCCGAAAAGCTGATTGCCTTCTGCAAGGGGATCCAGTCCGGCTCGCCGGTCGATTCGTTTGTCACCCCCGAGCCGTGGGATATGCCGGGCTACAACGACCCGGTCATTATGGCGGCAGGCACCTTCGTCGGCGGCTCGTCCATTGAGCTGTCGGCAGACGGACCGCTGCGCCCGCCCTACACCGCTTTTCTGCAAGGCGGTCTGACCTATGAAAGCGGCAAAATCGGAATTCTCCGCGCCGCCGAAGAGATTTTGAAACTCTGAAAGGAATCCAAAATGAAAAAACTGCTCAGCGTACTGCTTGCGGCAGGGCTTTTGCTCTGCGCTCTCGCCGCCTGCGGCAAAAGCGGCGACGTCTCGGTCCCCTACGGAATGCAGCTTGCCTCGGATACGAGCGTCGTCGACTACTATCTGTTCATTCCCCAGAAGTGGACGGTCGACATGGCAAACGGCGCAACAAGCGCATATTATTCCACCGACGACCCGTCGAGCATCACTATGACCGCCTACGGGCTGAGCGACGCCGTCAGCGACGCCGAGAGCTACTGGGACTTCTTTACGAAGCAGTTTGAGGGCGTGTTCGGCGAGCCGGAGAATGTCGAGACAAGCAACCTGCTGCTCGACGGCAAGGAAGCCATGCAGTATGTCTTTACCGCAAAGCTCGGCGATACCGAATACAAATTCCGTCAAATCGTCTGCACGAGAAACAAAATGGCTTATATCCTGACCTACGCCTCGACCGCGGAAAACTACGACAAGCACGCGGACGCGGTGCAGGAAACGATCAGCCAGTTCAGATTCATGGCATGAGCACCCCGCATAACGAAATCTATCTTGACAACAGCGCGACCACCGCGCTCTGCCCCGAGGCGATTGCCGCCATGCAGACCGTCATGGAAACCGTCTACGGCAACCCCTCCTCGCTGCACGCAGTCGGGCTTGCCGCCGAAAAGGTCGTCACCGAGGCGCGCACCGCTGTTCTGAATGCGCTCGGCGCACGCGGCGACTTGCGGCAGCTCATCTTCTGCGGCAGCGGCAGTGAGGCAAACAACCTCGCCCTCGTCGGCAGCTATACCGCAAAGCGGCGGCACACACGCGCGCGCGTCGTCATTACGGCGGGCGAGCACTCCTCGACCGAGGCGGCAGCGTCTTATCTCGAATCGCTCGGCGCGGAGGTTGTCCGCCTGTCGACAAAGGACGGCGCATTCGACTTTGAAGAAATCGAAAATGCGCTGACCGCCGACACCGTTCTCGTCTCCTCGATGCTCGTCAACAACGAGACCGGCGCACTCTACCCCGTCGCCGACCTGTTCCGCGCGGCAAGGGCAAAATGCCCCGACGCAGTTCTGCACTGCGACGCCGTACAGGGCTTTTTAAAGGTCGCTTTCTCACCGAAAACGCTCGGTGCCGACCTTGTTACGGTCAGCGCACATAAGATTCACGGACCGAAAGGCGTCGCCGCGCTCTATGTTTCCCCCGAAATTTTGAAGCGGCGCGCGCTCGTTCCGATTGTGCGCGGCGGACAGCAGGAAAACGGGCTTCGCGCAGGCACCGAAAATGTCATCGGTATCGCCGGCTTCGGCGCAGCCGCCGCAGTCGGCGCAAAGAACTTTGCCCGCGACCGCGAAACGCTTGAAACGCTCGGCAGCCGTCTGCTCGACCGACTGCAAAACGACGCGGCACTTGCCGAAATCACGGTCAACCGACCGAAAGCCGCCGTTATGCACATTGTCAGCCTCACGCTGCCGAATATTAAAAGCGAAACCATGCTGCACTATCTGTCCGGCAGGGGCATTTATGTTTCGAGCGGCTCTGCCTGCTCCTCGCACTCGCAGAAGGTGAGCCGTGCGCTCTCCGCGTTCGGACTGTCCGACCGCGCCGCCGACTGCACGCTGCGCGTCAGCCTGTCAAACGACAATACCGCCGCCGATATCGACGCGCTCTGCGATGCGCTCGCCGACGGCGTATCTTCTCTGATAAGGATTCACTGAATATGAAGTTTTCCACCAAGGTCCTCTTACGCCTCAACAAGCTGTTCAAAGCACCCGTCCACCCCTTAAACCTGCAGGACGAGGGCGTGATGTCCTATGCGATGTGGCAGTACACCAAGGGTGCCGAGACGATTCGCTACTATCTCGAAGCCTATTCCGAGGACGAAATGTTCAAGGATAAAACCGTCGTCGACATTGGCTGCGGCGCGGGCGGCAAATCGCTCTATTACGCCTCGCGCGGCGCAAAGGAAGTCATCGGCGTCGACATTCTCGAAAAATACCGCGCCGAATCCGCCGCGCTTGCGGACGAGCTGGGGCTTGCGGACAAATTCCGCTTTGTCTGCGCGGACGCCGCCGCACTGCCCTTTGACGGCGGCAGCATCGACACCATTATCATGAACGACGCGATGGAGCACGTCGCCAATCCCGAGGCGGTGCTTGCCGAATGCCTGCGCGTCCTTGCGCCCGGCGGCAGACTGTTTTTAAACTTCCCGCCGATTCATCACCCGTTCGGCGCACATCTGCACGACTTGATCTACATTCCGTGGGTGCATCTCTTCTTCTCCGAAAGTACGCAAATCGAAGCCTATAAAACGCTCTGCAAAACCGTACACGACGGCGACGACCGCATTGCGTTCCGCATCTCGAAGCGCGCGGACGGCAGCGAATATTTTTCCTATATCAATCACATGACCATTCGCCGTTTTGACAAAATTCTGAAGTCGCTCGGCGTCCAGCCCGTCTATCGGCACACGGTTCCGCTGCGCCGATTTCTGCGTCCGCTCTGCCATATACGCCCGTCGCGCGAATTTTTCACCAAGATGGTCGTCTGCGTCTTTGAAAAGAAGAACTGACAATTCGACCGTCGAGGAAGGAGTATCATGTCTCTGTTTGACAGCACCAAGTCCGATAAAAAGTCTCTGAATATCATCATCGTCGGCGGCGGCAACGTCGGCTCGACAATCACCGAGCAGCTCAGCCGTGAGGGACACCATGTCACGGTCATCGACAAAGACCCGAACATTGTCAAGCACATCGCCGAAACCCACGATGTCATGGGCATCGCGGGCAACGGGTCGAGCTACGGCGTGCAGATTGAAGCGGGCATCGAGTCCGCCGACCTCTTCATCGCCGTGACCGACAGCGACGAATTGAATCTGCTCTGCTGCACCATGGCAAAAAAGGTCGGCAACTGCGCGTCGATCGCGCGCGTCCGCACGCCCGACTATATCGACGAGCTCGGCTATATCCGTGAAAAACTCGGGCTTTCCATGATCATCAACCCTGAACTCGAGGCGGCGCGCGAAATCGCGCGGCTGCTCCGTCTGCCGGGCGCAATCAGCATCAATTCCTTTGCCCGCAGCCATGCGGAACTGGTGAAGTTCAAACTCGCCGATGCTTCTCCGCTCTGCGGCAAGGCAATCATGCAGCTTCAGGACACGCTCGCCGATATTCTCGTCTGCGCCGTCGAGCGCGACGGTGAGCTGCATATTCCGAACGGCTCGTTTATCTTTGCGGGCGGCGACACCGTTTCCTTTATCGCCGCGCCGAAAAACGCGCAGCGCTTCTTCAAGCGGATTTCGATTGAAACCCGAGCGGTTTCGAGTGCGATGATTGTCGGCGGCGGCAGAATCGCATATTATCTCGCCAAGCAACTTCTCGACGCAGGCATTCACGTGCGGATTATCGAAAAGAATCCCGCGCGCTGCGCCGAACTTGCCGGGCTGCTGGACGGTGCGCTCATCTTCTGCGGCGACGGAACGGACGAAGAATTTCTCGCCGAATCCGGCTTTATGCAGACCGAGGCGTTCGTTCCGCTGACCAACATCGACGAGGAAAACATTCTCCTCACGCTCTACGCCAAGAGCAAAACCGACGCGAAAGTCATCACCAAAATCAACCGCACGAATTTCCATGAAGTCATCGCGGGGCTGGAGATGGACAGCGTCGTCTACCCGCGCTATATCACGACCGAATCGATTATCACCTACGCCCGCGCACGGCAGAACTCCATCGGCAGCAATATCGAAACGCTGTATCACCTGTTCGACAACCGCGCCGAGGCAATCGAGTTTCGCGTGGCGTCCGACAGCGCCGTCGCGGGCAGACCGATTATGGAACTGCCGCTTAAAAAAGACCTGCTGATTGCCTGCGTTTACCGCAACGGCAAGGTCTTTATCCCGAGCGGTCACGACCGCATCGAATGCGGCGACGCCGTCGTCGTGATGACCAAGCACGGCGGCTTCGGTGACATTGACGACATTCTCGTTTGAGGCTTTCTATGAATTTTCGTGTGATTTCTTACATTCTCGGCTGGGCGCTGAATCTCGAAAGCGTCTTTTTGCTGCTCTCAGCGGCGGTCGGACTGCTTTACGGGGAGAGCGCGGCGCTCTCGTTTGTGTACGCCGCGCTGATTTGCCTTGCAATCGGCGTGCCCACCGTTATCAAAAAGCCGAAAAGCATGGTCTTTTTCGCAAGAGAGGGCTTTGTGACCGTCGCGCTCTGCTGGATTGTGATGAGTCTGTTCGGTGCGCTCCCTTTCGTGTTTAGCGGCGAGATTCCGCGCTTCACCGACGCGCTGTTTGAGACGGTTTCGGGCTTTACCACGACGGGTGCGAGCATTCTCACCGATGTCGAGGCGCTGTCGCACTGTTCCCTGTTCTGGCGCAGTTTTACGCACTGGATCGGCGGCATGGGTGTGCTTGTCTTTCTGCTGGCAGTTCTGCCGCTTGCGGGCGGCTCGCAAATGTATCTGATGCAGGCGGAAAGCCCCGGTCCCTCGGTCGGCAAACTTGTGCCGAAAACGCGCTATACTGCGCTGATTCTCTATGCACTCTACATTCTTTTGTCGGTTGCCGAATTTATCTTTCTGCTCACGGGCGGCATGCCTGCTTTTGACGCAATCACCACAACCTTTGCCACGGCGGGTACGGGCGGCTTCGGTACGAAAAACGACAGCATCGCGGGCTTCTCGCCCTATATCCAGTGGGGTATCGGTGTCTTCATGCTGTTGTTCGGCGTCAACTTCAATTTGTATTTTCTCCTGCTCATCAAGCGTTGGAAGCAGGCGCTGAAAAGCGAGGAACTGCGCGCATATCTCGGCATTGTCGCCGTGGCGACGACCGTCATCTGCATCAATACGCACACTGCGGGAACGCCGGTCGGCGACACGGTTCGCAACGCGTTCTTTCAGGTCTCGTCCATCATGACCACAACCGGCTTTGCAACCTGCGACTTCGGTCTGTGGCCTGCCTTGTCCAAAACCGTGCTCGTTCTTTTAATGATGATCGGTGCTTGTGCGGGCAGTACGGGCGGCGGCATCAAGGTCTCGCGCATTCTGATTCTGCTCAAACGCGCAAGAGAAGAGCTTCGCCGCTTTATCTTCCCGAACAGCGTCAGCAAAATCCGTCTCGAAAAGAAAATCCTCGACCGCGAAGTCGTTCATACCACCGGTGCGTTTCTGATTGTGTATGTCTTTATCTTCGCCGTCTCTACCCTGCTCGTCTCGATTGAGGGGCACGATACCGAAACCTGCTTTACGGCAGTCGCCGCCACAATCAACAATATCGGCCCCGGGCTGTCGCTGGTCGGACCGACAGAGAATTTCAGTTTCTTTTCCGATTTTTCAAAGTATGTGCTGATTTTCGATATGCTGGCGGGCAGACTTGAACTTTTCCCCATGCTGATTCTGTTCAGCCCGCGCATTTGGCTGAAAAATCCCCCGACTTTGAGAAAGCACGCATGACGGTTTTCGGGGACGCGAAGCGTGTCCCCGAAAATCCGCAAAAAAAGTCTATCCATATTTCAAAAACATCTTGCAATGCGCAAAACTTTGTGCTATAATATTCAGCGTGAGTTCAAAAACGCCCCGCCAAACTCACATTCAACCGAATACGGAGAGGTATCGAAGTGGTCATAACGGGGCTGACTCGAAATCAGTTTGTCTTAACGGACACGCGGGTTCGAATCCCGCCCTCTCCGCCAAAAGGAAAAGCCACGCTTCGCGTGGCTTTTCCTTTTGGCGGCGGGCTGGCTCATTCAAAGCCGCCTCCGCTCTAACGCAACGGATTGGGGCATCGCCCCGCGATGCCCTGCGAGTCTCGAAACAAAGCTGCCCACCCGAGGTTGGTGCCGTCGCTTGTAAAAGAAATAAATACATTACGATAGGTATAGAGCTGTCACAAGCGACAGCTCTGCTTTTATTTATGAGTTTTTCCCACATTTCCTTTATAAATCCGCAATAATCCTTGATTTCATACCTAAAATGTGCTATACTAAACTTGTATAAATATAGCTACCCGAAAGCGAGGATATTTTAATGGATACCAACATCGAGCGCTGGTACTCAATGAAAGAAATTTGCGAATACCTCGGTGTCAGCCGTGACACCGTACTTGCTTGGATAGAAAAAAGAAATATGCCCGCCGCAAAAATTGGTCGCCTTTGGAAATTCAAGGTCAGCGAAGTAGACGCTTGGATGAAATCCGGCGTTGCGGCAGATAAGTAAGGGCACGCATTATGACCGAAGAACGATTAAAGGCTTTTGAAAAAATGCTTTCCGACATTCTTGCGCAGTATGATTCGGTTACAGAGAAATTGGCGGCGCTCAAGGCTGAAGGCAAAGAGAAAACCGTTACCTATCGCCAGCTTTTTACAAATAAACTGCAATATCAAACGATATTGTCTTACTATCGGACTTACGGCCTTTTGGATAATGATAAGAAATAACGGAGGTGCGAAATGGCACTTGAAAATAAATTAGGTCTGACAAGCTCTGCCGACCTTGCACGTGAAGAAGAGCGCATCAGCAAGAAAAAGGCTGTTGAACTTTTTGAAAAAGGTATTTTAGATTATCTTCCCGCCGGCAAGTTTTCTACATTACAAGCAATCCATAAATACCTCTTTGAGGACATTTACGACTTTGCAGGCAAACTCAGAACAGTCAATATTGCAAAAGGCAATTTCCGCTTTGCCCCCTTAATGTACTTGCAAGCGGCGCTTGATAACATTGACAAAATGCCGCAATCAAACTTTGATGAAATAATCGAAAAGTATGTTGAGATGAACATTGC
>SFNW01000110.1 GCA_004554105.1 Clostridiales bacterium
GGCAATCCGCACGAAGACGCTGCCCGACATGACGGCAGGTATGGCTTCTGCGGCGGCTGTACAGAAGCTCGCAAACGCGGGCATCGTCGGCGGCGACGCAAAGGGCAACTTCAATCCCGACAACGAGATTACCCGCGCCGAGGCGTGCGTCATCTTCACGAGAATCGCGGTTGCCGATATGCGCGACGCAAAATAATCAAACCCCATCCGAAAAAACAAGTCCCGAGAGGGACTTGTTTTTTTTGCGCCGTGTGGAAGTGCGTGTGTCCCGACGGGTAGAATACAGGATATTTTTTGGGTAAAATAACCATTGTTCGATAATGTGCACAAATAAAATTATTATATTTGTACAATAATGATATTGACTTAACAAGCCGAATATGCGACAATAAGCATAGAGTTCCGTGCGGGTCGATTTTTGTCGACGCACGTTTGCTCCGATTGATTTGGATTCCCTTTTGCGCAGTACCTTTTCTCCGAATTCCGCTGCGGGCGGCAAAATACGGTGAAAAGCGTTGTGCGGCGAATGAAGACGCGCGACGCTGTTCATACTACAAAAAGTCACAGAGTTTCAGGAGGGCATTTTCATGAAAAAAATCATTGCACTGGTTCTTGCCGCGCTGGCGATTGTTTTATGCTTCGCCGCTTGCGGAAAGAAAGAGGACACCCCGTCGGTCTACTATCTGAACTTCAAGCCCGAACAGGACGGGCAGTGGAAGGCACTTGCCAAGACCTACACGGAAAAGACAGGCGTACCGGTTACGGTCGTTACCGCCGCATCGGGCACTTACGAGCAGACGCTGACGTCCGAGATGGACAAGACCGAAGCACCGACGCTCTTCCAGGTCAACGGACCTGTCGGCCTTGCCAACTGGCTGGACTACTGCTATGACCTGAAGGGCAGCAAGGTTGCGGGCGAGCTGACGAGCGAAGACTTTATGCTGACCAAGGACGGTCATGTCTACGGTATCGCTTACGTCGTCGAGACCTACGGTATCATCTACAACAAGACGCTGCTGAACAAGTATTTCGCGTCTGATTTTGCAACCGTCAAGTCGATTGACGCGCTCAACAACTTCACGGCGCTCAAGACGGTTGCCGAAGAGATTCAGGCACACAAGGCAGAACTCGGCGTGGACGGCGCGTTCACCTCGGCAGGTATGGATGCCTCGTCCGACTGGCGCTTCAAGACCCACCTTGCCAATATGCCGATTTACTATGAGTACAAGGATAAGGGCATCGGCTCGACGCCTGCTATCGAGGGCACTTACCTCGACAACTACAAGGCAATTTGGGATCTGTACGTCAACAATGCAACCTGCGATCCCACGACGCTCGCCGGCAAGACCGGTACCGACGCCGAGACCGAGTTCAAGACCGGCAAGGCAGTCTTCTTCCAGAACGGTACCTGGGAATACGGCGCGCTGAAGAAGGACGATAGCGGCATCGGTCTTGACGACGCCGAATTCGGTATGCTGCCGATTTATGTCGGTGCCAAGGGCGAGGAGAATCTCGGTCTCTGCACCGGCTCGGAGAACTACTGGTGCGTCAACGCCAAGGCAAGCGAGGCGGACATCAACGCAACGCTCGACTTCCTCAACTGGGTTGTCACCAGCGAAGAGGGCACGACCGCGCTCGCGGACGAGATGGGCTTTGTATCGCCCTTCAAGTCGGCAAAGCCGGCAAGCAACCCGCTGGTCGCTATCGCAAACGAGTATATCGCCGAGGGCAAGACTTCGGTCAGCTGGAACTTCTCCTCGATTCCGTCCGAGACCTGGAAGAACGGTGTCGGCACGGCACTGACGCAGTATGCGGCAGGTAAGGGCACATGGCAGGACGTTGTTACGGCGTTTGTCGACGGCTGGGCAGCGGAATATAAGGCTGCAAATCCGTAAAATTGTTTCCGACACACGAATCACCTGAGTGCCGCGGCACTCAGGTGATTTTCAAAAAATGCGGATTTTCGTGACAAATTTATCCTAAGAATACGGAGACACGGTATGAATAAAAGACAACTCGGTCGCTATTTTCCGATTTTTGTGCTGCCGACCTTCGCCGCGTTCTGCATCGGCTTCATTTATCCGTTCTTGCACGGCATTTACCTGTCGTTTTGCACCTTCAAGACGACAAGCGACGCAAAATTCGTGGGAATTTCAAACTATGTAAAGGCGTTCCAGGACCCCGGCTTTCTGCACGCATTCGGTTTTACCGCGCTGTTTACGGTCGTTTCGGTCATTCTCATCAACGTCTTTGCGTTTATCGTTGCCTATGTGCTGACCAGCGGTATTCGCGGTGCGAACGCCTTCCGCACGGTCTTCTTTATGCCCAACCTGATCGGCGGCGTTATCCTCGGCTACATCTGGCAGCTGATTTTCAACGGCATTCTGCAAAACTACGGCACGAATATCAAGCTCGATTCGCGCTTCGGCTTCTGGGGGCTGATTATTCTGCTTTGCTGGCAGCAGGTCGGCTATATGATGATTATTTATATTTCGGGGCTGAACAGCATTCCCGATTCGCTCTACGAGGCGGCGCGCGTCGACGGCGCGACGCGGTGGCAGACCCTCCGCAAGGTGACGCTGCCGATGCTTATGCCCTCGATTACGATTTGCTCGTTTTTGACGCTGACCAACTCGTTCAAGCTGTTTGACCAGAACCTCGCGCTCACCGCAGGGCAGCCCGGTGTTGCGGCGGCAGGCGGCACGACGGTCTACACGACCGAAATGCTCGCGCTGAACATCTACAACACCTTCTATCAGAACGCGAACACGCGCGGCGTCGGTCAGGCGAAGGCGGTTATCTTCTTCCTGCTCGTTGCACTGATTGCGCTCGGTCAGCTTTACGCAACGCGGAAAAAGGAGGTACAGCAGTAATGACGAAAAAGCGTTTTTCAATCGGCTCGGTCATCATGACGCTGATTTCGATTGTTTATGTCATGCCGATTTTCATTGTGCTGATGAACTCCTTCAAGCTGAAGACCACCATCAGCGCATCGCCCTTCACGTTCCCGCAGGCGGACAGCTTCTGCGGCTTTGACAACTATGTGCGCGGCATGACCTACGGCGACTATCCGTTCTGGAAGTCGGCGCTCTTCAGCCTGGTCATCACGGTACTGGCGACGGCGGCGATTTTGCTGTTCACCTCGATGACCGCGTGGTTTGTTGCGAGGGTTGACAACATCGTCTGCAAAGTTATATACTATCTGTGCGTCTTTTCGATGATCGTTCCGTTCCAGATGGTGATGTACACGCTGTCCAAGACGGCGGACACGCTGAAGCTGAATAATCCGCTCGGCATCGTCGTGGTCTACCTCGGCTTCGGCGCGGGGCTTGCGGTCTTTATGTTCTGCGGCTTTGTCAAGAGCATTCCGCTTGAGATCGAGGAGGCGGCAAACATCGACGGCTGCGGACCGTTACGCACCTTCTTCGGCATCGTTCTGCCGATTATGAAGCCGACTCTGATTTCGGTCTGCATTCTCGAGACCATGTGGATTTGGAACGACTATCTGTTGCCTTATCTTGTCCTCGACATCAAGAAATACCGCACGATTCCGATTCACATTCAGTATCTCAACGGCAGCTACGGGCAGGTCGACCTCGGCGCAGTCATGGCGCTGATCGTCCTGTCGATTATCCCGATTGTCATTTTCTATTTCACCTGTCAGAAGCACATCATCAAGGGGATTATGGCAGGCGCGGTCAAAGGATAATCGGGGCTGAAAAAAAGCGCAGGTCGAAAAAGGAAAGGCTTTTCCTTTTTCTCTCGCCGAAAGCCGCTTCTGCCGTATGAAATACGGCGACGAAGCGCCTTTCGGCGATCCTGCCTCTTTTTTTCGAGCCCCTCTGCCGGGATTTTAGGCAAAATCATTTTCAGACTGCTTTACTTTAGCACACAAGGAGACAACACATGAGAAGCAGCGGCGTATTGCTCCACATTTCCTCCCTGCCGTCGCCCTACGGCGTCGGAACGCTCGGGCGCGAGGCGTATGCCTTTGTCGACTTTCTGAAGCGCGCGGGGCAGACCTATTGGCAGATTCTCCCCGTCGGACCGACCGGCTTCGGTGACTCGCCTTATCAGCCCTTTTCCTCCTTTGCGGGAAATCCCTACTTCATTGACCTTGACGCGCTGCGGCGTGAAAAGCTGTTGACCCGCGAGGAGCTTGAGGCGGCAAACGCCGAGCGCGACCCGTGCGCCGTCGACTACGACGCACTGTATCACAAGCGGTTTCCGCTGCTCCGCCTTGCCTATGCGCGTTTTATCGAGAAGCTTCCGTCGGATTTCTTCGATTTCTGCCGCAGCGAGAGCGCGTGGCTGCACGATTACGCGCTGTTTATGGCAATCAAGGACGCAAAGGGCGGTGCGCCGTTTGAAACCTGGGAGGATGGGCTGAAATTCCGCCGCAAGGCGGCAATCGACCGCGCGGAGCGCAAGCTCGGGCGCGAAATCGGCTTTTACAAGTTCCTGCAATACACCTTTATGAAGCAATGGAACGCGCTGCGCGCTTACGCAAACGAAAACGGCGTCCGCATCATCGGCGATCTGCCGATTTACGTTTCGCGCGACAGTGCCGATGTGTGGGCAAATCCGCGTGATTTTCTGCTCGACGAAAACCTTGCGCCGAAGCTGGTTTCGGGCTGCCCGCCCGACGCCTTTTCGGCGGACGGTCAGCTTTGGGGCAATCCGGTCTACGACTGGAAGTATCAGCGCGCGCACGGCTACGACTTCTGGTGCCGCCGCATCGCGCGGCAGGCGGCGTTCTACGACGTGCTGCGCATCGACCATTTCCGTGGCTTTGAGTCCTTTTACGCGATTCCCGCCGAGAACGATACGGCACGTGGCGGCGTGTGGGAAAAAGGTCCGGGAATGTCGCTCTTCAACGCAATCAAAAAGAAGGTCGGCGACCTGCCGATCATCGCCGAAGACCTCGGCTACATCACGCCCGCTGTTGCGCGGCTGCTGCACGACAGCGGCTATCCCGGCATGAAGGTGCTGGAATTTGCCTTTGACAGCAGGGAAGAGTCGAATTACCTGCCGCACACCTACAAAAACGCCAATTCGGTCGTCTATGTCGGCACGCACGACAACGACACGGCAGAGGGCTGGATGCGCACCGCCGCACCCGACGACGTCGCCTATGCAAAACGCTATCTCAATCTGACGCCGCATGAGGGGTATGCCTGGGGCTTTATCCGCGGCGCGGCGGCGACCGTGTCGGACACGGCAATCTACACGATGCAGGATTTGCTTTCGCTCGGCAGCGAGGCGCGCATGAACACGCCCTCGACCACCGGCGGCAACTGGACGTGGCGCATGGAAAAACTGCCGTCCGCCGCCCTTGCCAAGAAGCTCTATCGGCTCACCGTCGACTTCGGCAGACTGCCGAAAGAAGAATGACCCTCGAGAAATCAAACCCCCGACTTCAAACGAAGTCGGGGGTTTTATCTCATAGTATAGACAAATATACCTGTTTCTGCTATCATAAAAGCAAGAAATCTATATATGGCGGTGATGATTGATTGCTCGTTTATCTGCAAATGATCGAAACGGACGAGGACAAATCCAAGTTCGAGCAAATATATAAAGAATATCGCGGTTTAATGTATCATGTGGCTTATACGCGTTTGCACCATGCGGAAGACGCAGAAGACGCCGTGCATCATGCTTTTGTCAAAATCGCAGAGAACATAAAAAGGATTGATCCTGTCAGCCC
>SFNW01000111.1 GCA_004554105.1 Clostridiales bacterium
CGACACATACACACCTTTAAGAATAAATACTCCCGGCAGGCTTATATACGCGGTTGATAAATATAGTAAAAGCGAAACGACGATTAAAAATTTGCCTATTATTATGCAGGTCAAAAAAGTCCGCCAAGCAATGGAAGAGCCGGACGGTCTTTCTTATGAAAAGAACAAGCCTCACGGTCTTGACGTTGACGCTATGATTTCTATCATAAAAGGGATGGACAATCCGGCATATATAGTATTACAAGAAAACGGTCGCTACACCGAGATTGTCACATACAAGGATAAAGGTGTAAACGCGCAATCGCCGTTTTAGACTTTGGCGATTTCAAACACGCGCAATACCTTAACGGGTATGAAAGTGGAACATACAATATTTTGGTAACCACGTATCTTCCGGATAGTATAGAATCCTACTTGTCGAAGGATGCACCACAAAGCGGATCCGGCAGTATGTTGCCTTCACATTTGAATGGTACACCCTTCTTTGTGGACATAGTATCAGAAAATTCAACTGGTGTCAAGAGCGTTTTCGGATTTGTTGTTGACAAAAATGCAAAGGTCAACGAGGATTTGCTTGAGGAATTGAGCATTCACGATCCGAAGGCGGTAGTAGACAAGCGAGGTAATGTTACGGTTTACCACAGGACAACGGTGGAAGCGGCAGCTGAAATTGAGCGAACGGGTATTATGCGCGCTAAAGAAGATGCGCTGTTTTTCTCCTCCGAAAAAGATGGATATGCCACCGATTACGGCGACGCCATTGTTAGCCTGTCGATTCCGTCTACCGACTTGCTCGTCAACGACATTTTTGAAGGAGAAGTGCATTTTGAAATCCCGTTGAAATACAAAAACGGTGGATTTTCTCTTGATGTATCAAAGTATCTTGCAAAAGAAGCAGATTCAAACGAATCTGCTTTTTCTAATGGCGAAGGTGGCTCCCGCTCGTCAATTTTCTCCACCGATGCGTTGGATATAGACTTTGGGCGCAGGATAAATGCTGCGCGACAATCCGCATAAAAAAACCGCCCGCAGGCGGTTTTTTGTTTACTTCACAAGCGTATCGGTCGCTTTCGCGTATTTGTCGAGCTTTTCCGCAAGAGCGGCGGCGTTTTCGGCAGAAGCAAGATAGTAAATCTTGATTTTCGGTTCGGTGCCCGAGGGGCGGACGACCGCGACATCGCCGTTTGCCAGTCCGAAGTAGAGCACATCGGACTTCGGCAGTCCCGTCGGCTCGGTTTTGCCGTCGGCAAGATAGGTGATTTTCTCGGCAAGGTAGTCGCCGACAAAGGCGACCGGCGTGCCGCAGATTTCCTTCGGCGTATGCTCGCGCAGCGACTGCATCGTGCGCGCGCGGCGCTCGATGCCGTCGAGTCCCTCCATGTAGACGTCGAGCGACTTCTCACCGTAGTAGCCGTACTTTGCATAGAGTTTTTGCAAAGCGTCGTAGAGCGTCATGCCCTTCGCCTTGTAGTACGCCGCCATTTCAACGGCGAGCATCGCGGCACAGACCGCGTCCTTATCCCGCGCGTAGGTGCCCTTGAGGTAGCCGTAGCTCTCCTCAAAGCCGAAGAGGAAGGTTCCCTCTCCGCGCGCCTCATGCTCCTTGATGACCTCGCCGATAAACTTGAAGCCGGTCAGCACATTATAGAGCTTGACGCCGTTTGCGCGGCAGATTGCCGTGGCAAGCTCGGTGGAGACAATCGTCTTGACCGCGTAGGCGTCGGACGGAATCCCGCCGTTTTCACGCAGCGCGGTGAAGATATAATCGAGCAGCAGCGACGCCATCTGGTTGCCGGTAATCGTGACAAACGAGCCGTCTGCCGTGCGGGTCATCGCGCCCATGCGGTCACTGTCGGGGTCGGTGGCGATAATCAAATCGCTGCCGACCTCGTTCGCGAGCTTGATGCCGAGCGTAAACGCATCGGGCAGCTCGGGATTCGGCTTTTTGACGGTCGGGAAATTGCCGTCGAGCACCATTTGCTCCTTGACGGTATACAGTTTTGTCAGCCCCGACGCGCGAAGCGCCTCGGGAACGAGCTTGTGACCCGCGCCGTGCAGCGGCGTGTAGACGACCGAGAAATCCTCGGCAACCTTCTTCACCGCATCGAGCTTGACGCGCTGGGCAAGCACATTTTCGAGATAAACGCGGTCGACCTCGTTACCGATGATACGGATTTTTCCCGTCTTGACCGCCGCGTCGAAATCGTCGTGCTTGACGCCGTCGAAAATGTCGATTTCCTTGATTTTCGCCGAAATGACATCGGCGTGCTGCGGCGGAAGCTGTGCGCCGTCCTCCCAGTACGCCTTATAGCCGTTGTATTCCTTGGGATTGTGCGACGCGGTGATGTTGATGCCCGCGATACAGCCGAGATGGCGAATCGCAAACGAAAGTTCGGGTGTGGGGCGCACGCCGTCAAACAGATAAACGCGAATGCCGTTTGCACTGAGCACCTCGGCGGCGGTCTGCGAGAACAGCGCGGAATTGTTGCGGCTGTCGTAGGCAATGACCACGCCGTGTGCCTTGGCGTCGCCGCCCTCGAGCGCAATCATTTCCGCCATGCCCTGCGTCGCCTGTGCAACCGTGTAGACATTCATCTTGTTCAGTCCTGCACCCATCGTGCCGCGCAGACCGCCCGTGCCGAATTCCAGATTGCCGAGGAAGCGCAGCTCAATCTCATCGTGATTGTCCGCAATCGCTTCAAGCTCGCGGCGGCTTTCGGCGTCGAGCTTCGGGTTGTCGAGCCACCGCTTATAGTTCTCCATATAGTTCATCGTCGTCCTCCGATTCTGCTTCAGGCATTTTCCTTCAGTGCCTTGGCAAGTTCTGCCGGGCAGGAAGTTCCCCTGCCCCGACAGTCTATGTTCTCAAGCCTTCTTACGACTTCGTCGACTTTCATGCCGGCAACCAGCGCAGAAATGCCCTGCGTATTGCCGTGGCAGCCGCCGATAAAGCAGACATCTTTAACGGTGTCGCCGTCGAGCGTGATTTCGATCTGCCGGCTGCAAACGCCGTGCGGCGTGTAAACGATTTTCTTTTCCATAACTCTTTCCTCTGTATAATGAATTATTGTTCTTTCAGTGTTTCATACACGCCGAGCAGCGTGTAATCGGCTTTCACGATTTCAAGCAGCAAAAGCCACGAGAACAGCGCCTCGCGCGTCCCCGAAAAGGTGCAGATCTGTGCATAGCCGTCGGTATAGGCAAGCGGCTGTGAGGTCACGCGCACGAGCGACGCGCCGGTCACCGCAAGTCCGGTAAACAGGCGCGGCATTGCGGAAGGACCGTGCTGCGCAAGCCGAATGGTAATCTGCTGTGCGCCGCTTTGCGGGGGCGCTGCGCCCGTATCGCGGCAAAGCAGTGCAAACCGCGTCGTGACGCCGCTTTCGTCGGCAATTTCGCAGACGCGCGAAATAAACAAATCGTTGTCGACAATGATGCGCAGCGTCGCCGAAAGCAGACCGTCGCGGCTGTTTTCGAGCGGCAGAATGCAGTAGACGCAGTCGCCCTCGCAAACTGCGTCGCAGGCGTCGGAAAACGAGCGCACCGCGCGCGGCGTCATGTCGGGCTGCCGTCCCGAAAGCAGGGCAAACGCGCGGCGGAATGCCTCGGTTTCGAGCATAGCGACGTCGCCGCCCGCCTTTCTGCCGCCCTGCGGCAGGAAAAGCGACGGACCGACGCGCAGTTTTGCCGCTTTCAGCTGCGCCGCAATCCGCGTGCAGTAGGCGGCGAGGTATGCCCCCTCGGCCGCCGCGACCTTTGCCGTCGCAAGCGCAAGATTCTCCTCCGGCGTCTCGTCGAGAAGCGAGGCGGGCGCGGTCGGCAGGCAAATCGGAAATTCGCGCCGAAGTTCCTCCGCGGAAAACCGCTTTTCGCGCAGTTCCCGCACCGTACCGGGCGCGGCAAGCCGCACCGCCTCATCGAGGACGGCACTCATGCGCTCGCACGCCGAAAGGTCGTCGCCAAAACAGCGCGCGATGTTCTTTTTTATGACAGAAAGCGATTCGCTTTTCGACATCTTACAGCTTGCCGAGCGTCTCGTAGCTCGACGCGAGGAACTGCTTCAACTCGTCCTCGGTAAAGCGGCGTTGGCTGAGGACAGCCAGCCCGTAAATCTGCTTGGCAATCAGCGCATCGCTGTCGCTCTCTTCGACGTCAAGGCGTTTGATGAGCGGATTTGCCATGTTGACGACAAGCGTGCTCTGCGGCTTGAAATCGCCGCCGAACGCCATGCCGTTTGCCGCGTAAAGCTTCATCATATCGTCCATGCGGCGGCTCTCCTCATTGAGGTTAAGCATCGCGGGAATGCTCTCGTCGGCAAGCATCTCGCACTTGACCGTGAGTTTTTCATCGCCCGCCGCAGAGCGGAAGAGTTTTTCGAGTTTTTCGGAATGCGCCGCTTCGCCGCTTCTCAGCGCGTCGGTAATATCCGAGTCGACGCGGCGGAACTTGACCTTATCGTTGAGGCCCTCGAGCATCTGCACATACTGCGTGTCAATCATCTTGTCAAAGAGGACGACCTTGATGCCCTTTGCCTCAAGCATGGCGATATACTGCGCCTGCAGCTCGGGGTCGGAGGTGTAGTAAACGATGTTTTCGTTGGTCTCCTTCGCGCCCTCGAGGTATTCGGCAAGCGTGACGTGACCGCCGTGGATCACCTGCATCAGCAGTGCGTCCTTGGCGCGGTCGTAGAACTTGCGGTCGCAGAGCGAGGCATATTCGCAGAAGGTCTTGATGTCGCTCCAAATCTTCTCGTAGCCCTCGCGGTCACTCTTGAACATCGAGGTCAACTTATCCGCGACCTTCTTGACGATGTGCGCCGAAATCTTGGTGACATAGCCGTTGTTCTGCAAATAACTTCTCGACACGTTGAGCGGCAGCTCGGGGCAGTCGAGGACGCCGCGCAGCATCAGCAGGTATTCGGGAATGACCTCCTTGATGTTGTCGGCAACAAAAACCTGGTTGTAATAGAGTTTGACCTGTCCTTCCATGTTGGCAAACTCATGCGTAAGCTTCGGGAAATACAGAATACCCTTGAAATTCAGCGGGTAATCGGCGTTGATGTGCAGCCAGAACAGCGGCTCATTAAAGTCGGTAAAGACCTTGTGGTAGAACGCCTTGTATTCCTCGTCGGTGCAGTCGGCAGGATTCTTCTGCCAGAGCGGGTGAATGTCGTTAATCGGCTCTTCCTTCGGCTGTTCTTCGCCCTCTTTGACCTCGGCATCCTCGTCCTCAAAGTAGATTTCAACCGGCATGAACGCGCAGTATTTGTCGAGGACCGAGCGGAGCGTCTGCGCTTCGAGATACTCCGTGCCCTCGTCGCTGATGTGCATGATAATTTCGGTGCCGCGTTCTTCCCTGTCGGCGGCGCTCAGTTCATACTCGCCCTCCTCGTTGCAGACCCACTTGACCGCGGGGTCGCCGCGATAGGAGCGGCTGATGACCTCAACCGTGTCGCTGACCATAAACGCCGAGTAAAACCCGAGTCCGAAATGCCCGATAATGCCGTCGGCAGCGCCCTCGGTCTCGTACTTTTCGATGAACTCCATCGCGCCGGACAGCGCAATCGAGCCGATGTATTTTTTGACTTCCTCGGCATTCATGCCGATACCGTTGTCGCGCACCGTAATCGTGCGCGCCTTTTTGCTGACCGAAACATCAATTCTTCCCTGAAGGTCGATGTCCTTGACCTCGCCGAGCGAAATCAACCGATTCAGTTTGGTGATTGCATCGGACGCATTGGAGACGATTTCACGGAGAAAAATCTCCTTATCCGAATAGAGCCACCGCTTGATGACCGGGAAAATGTTTTTCGTTTCAACCGAAACGCCGCCTTTTTCGTTTTTGATTTCTTCTGACAATTCAATACGCTTCCTTTACTATATGATCAGAGCCATAAAGCCTGATTGTATGATTATATAATAAATTAGTACGGAATGCAAGTTGTACCACCGAATTTTCACATATTTTCCTTTTATCCTGCACTTTTTTGCACCGCAGTATGCAAAAAAATATTGCATTTTGCGCAGTGACGTGTTATACTGTATAGGTCATACGCCGGTATGATGGAATTGGCAGACGTGCCGGACTCAAAATCCGGTGGTAGCGATACCGTG